>NZ_JBQCUS010000002.1:0-457305 GCF_051963015.1 Neisseria sp. P0006.S004
TAACTAACTGTGTTATACTGTCTGCTTCGTTTTCTTCACCGCGTCAGCAGCGAAGAACCGAACTATACGCCCCCAAATAAAACCAGTCAACACCTTTCGCAAAATTATTTCTAGAAATTTAACCACCACCCTGTTTTAACAGGGTTTTTATTTCTAAAAAAATACTATCAAACTTCCTACACTCCCCATACATACAAAAAATACAAAACAAAGGCCGTCTGAAATGCTCTTTCAGACGGCCTTTTGAGGTTTCTATATCTATATTTTAGTCGGCGAACTGTTTTTTCATTCGTTCGCGTCGCTCTTGCGCTTCTACGGACAATGTCGCGGTCGGACGTGCCAGCAGGCGTTTGAGGCCGATGGGTTCGCCGGTATCGGCACAGAAACCGTAATCGCCTTCGTCAATACTGCGGAGAGTCGCTTGCACTTTATTGAGAAGTTTACGCTCGCGATCACGGGTGCGCAGTTCTAAAGCGTATTCTTCTTCTTGAGTAGCTCGGTCGGCTGGATCGGGAGCGGATTCGTGCTCTTGAAGATGGCCGGTAGTGGTGTTTGCATTTTCAATCAGTTCTTCTTGCATTTTAACCAGTAGTTCGCGGAAGAAGGCCAATTGGTCGCTGTTCATGTAGTCCTCTTCAGGACCATCCCAGTTTAAAATATCTTGTTCTGTCAGCTTTGCCATGGTGTCTGCTTTCGGTTTGTTGTTAATGATTTAGATGCTACGGGTTTGCTTTTATTGGGTTTTCTTAAATTTCCGTTTTGGAAATTGGGCGAATCATATCATGTTTTACCTATTCATTTGTTCTTTATATTTCGATTTGCACTTTTTTGCACTACCTTACACCTAAATATATTAAAGCGCTTTTTAGGACGTTGTATTTTTGGTTATTAATGCCTGCTGCGCTTTCAGACGGCCTATTGAAGCAACCATAGGTTGGTTTGCTGGATAAGTTGGGGAAACCATCGGGCCAGCCACAACCATAATAAGAGCACCAACAAACTGCCTGAAAAATCGTATCGTCCTACGCGTAAGAAGGAAAACGGTTTGAGCAATGGCTGCAGGATTCGTTCGATGGCATAAGTCAACGGCGAATAGCGACCTTGTATGCTGGCCACCATTCTAATAATCAGACCGATAAGTAATGTATAGGCCGCGGCTTTCAGCATATGGAGTGCGGCAAACCAGAAGTTTGCCAAAATCAGCTTATTGCTGATGGACAGCGCCGGCGATATAAAAATAATGGCGGTACAGGCAAGGTAGTACACCAGAAAACCTGCGGGTAGGCAGTACCAATCGGTTTTCGCGCCGGATGGAAATGCTTTTTGCCAAGGTTTGGTAAGCCAGCCTGTTGCCTGTATGCTGAATTTGAGCAGGGGGTGCTCTGCTGCCAATCCTGCGTATCGGAGCAAAAAGCGTGTGATACACAGGATGGCAACAGCGTCTGCCAATAATAAGAGCAAGTCGCCGCGCATGTTCAGACGGCCTTGTATTGTTGCGCCATTTCTTGCGAACGTTTGACGCAGGCTTCTACGCCCTGTTCGATGGCTTCGGCAACGTGACGGGCTTTGAAGGTTTCGATGGCTTCGTGTGTCGTGCCGCCTTTGGAAGTTACGTTTTGCTGTAATTGTGCGAATGCTTCGCCGGTTTGTTCGGCCAAAGCCACTGCGCCTTTAAATGTAGCAAGGCTCAGTTCGCGTGCGTCTTGTTCGTTGAAACCTTGTGCCAAAGCCGCGTTTTGGAGCGCACCCAACAGATAGAAAACATAGGCGGGGCCGCTGCCGCTGATGCCGGTAATATTGTGGAGTTGCTCTTCCTCGTTCAGCCAAACGGTTGTGCCGACAGAGCGCATGATGCCGTCTGCGGCTGTGCGGTCGGCTTCTGAAACACCCGCATCAGCAAACATACCGGATACGCCCAAACCGATTTTGGCTGGCGTATTGGGCATGATGCGCACGATACGGCGTGTGCCGCCCAGATACTGGCTGAGGGTATCGATGGACAAACCAGCCGCTACGGACAACACCAGCGCACCATTCAAACGGATGTTTTGACAGGCTGCCTGCATGTCTTGCGGTTTGACGGCGAGAATAAGGACATCGTCCGCACTCAATTCAGGCAGGTTTTCAGAAGCGGCTACGCCCAATTCTTGAACCAGTTGCGCTCGTCTCTCTGCGCCGCGTTCGACAATGTGGACACGATAGCCGTCTTGTTTGACCAAACCGCCTGCAATGGCAGTCGCCATATTGCCGCCGCCGAGAAAATAGATATTCATATATATGTCACTCCTTTGTGATATCGATCAGGCCGTCTGAAACTGCTGTCTGCCCTGTTCAGACGGCCTATTACTTTTATTGAGGATAATGCCGCTTGCCGAAAATCGCGCTGCCGATGCGGACATGGGTTGCGCCGCATTCTACCGCGATTGGCATATCTCCGGACATACCCATAGACAAAACATCTGCTTCGACGCCTGCCGCATTCAACTCAGCCAACAGCCGCTGCATGGTATGAAACTGGCTGCGCAATTCATCGTCGCTGCTGTCGGCCTTGGCCACACACATCAATCCGCGCACTTTAATATTCGGCAACTTGGCCACTTCAAGGGCCAGCGCAACCGCTTCAGCGGGCGCTACGCCGTGTTTCGCCTCTTCCGCGGCAATGTTCACTTCAATACACACCTGCAACGGCGGCATTTCAGATGGCCTTTGTTCACTCAAGCGCCGCGCCGTTTTTAGACGGCCTATCGTATGCACCCAATGTGCGCGTTCGGCCACAAATTTGGTTTTATTAGACTGCACATCGCCGATAACGTGCCAAACAATATCCGGCAAATCGGCCAGCGTTTCCGTTTTTTCAAACCATTCCTGAATATAGTTCTCGCCAAAATCGCGCTGACCGGCCGCATACACTTCGCGGATATCGTCTGCCGGAAACGTCTTGCTGACCGCTACCAGCTTTACCGCATCCGCAGGCCGTCCTGCAGCCTCAGCCGCCTGTTCAACCGCCCGGCATACATCCTGATAGTTTTGTTGCAATACCGACATGGTTTTCTCCTTTAACCCGTTCATCACTCGGCATTTTGAAAATTTTACTTGGTCGAACGGATTTATCTATTTAAAATAAAGCGATTTTATTATTCTAAACCAAAACAAGGCCACATTATGCAGATTACCGACTTACTCGCGTTCGGCGTGAAAAACAAAGCCTCCGACCTCCATTTGAGTTCGGGCATTTCCCCCATGATACGCGTACACGGCGACATCCGCCGCATCAACCTGCCCGAGATGAGTTCGGAAGAAGTCGGTACCATGATTACCTCGGTCATGAACGACCACCAGCGCAAGCTCTATCAACAGGATTTTGAAGTTGATTTCTCATTTGAGCTGCCTAATGTTGCCCGTTTCCGCGTCAACGCCTTTATGACCGAACGCGGCCCGGCCGCCGTATTCCGTACCATTCCGAGCACCGTCCTGACGCTGGAAGAATTGCGTGCGCCGCGCATTTTTCAAAAAATTGCCGAAAATCCGCGCGGTTTGGTCTTGGTAACCGGCCCGACCGGTTCGGGTAAATCCACCACGCTGGCGGCGATGGTCAACTACATCAACGAAACCCAACCGGCCCACATTCTGACCATCGAAGACCCGATTGAGTTCGTCCACCAAAGCAAAAAGGCGCTCATCAACCAACGCGAGCTGCATCAACACACCCACAGCTTCACCAACGCCCTGCGTTCCGCCCTGCGCGAAGACCCAGACGTGATTTTGATCGGTGAGATGCGCGACCCTGAAACCATCTCCCTCGCCCTGACCGCCGCCGAGACCGGCCACTTGGTTTTCGGTACGCTGCACACAACCGGCGCCGCCAAAACCATCGACCGTATTGTCGACGTATTCCCTGCAGGCGAAAAAGAAATCGTGCGCTCCATGTTGTCCGAATCCTTGCGCGCCATCATTTCCCAAACCCTGCTGAAAACCCGCGACGGCAACGGCCGCGTCGCCGCACACGAAATCCTGATTTCCACACCGGCCGTGCGCAACCTCATCCGCGAGAACAAAATCGCCCAAATCAACGCCGCCCTCCAAACCGGTCAGGCCCACGGTATGCAAACCCTTGATCAAGCCCTGCAAACCCTTGTCCGCCAAGGCACCATCAGCCCAGAGCTGGCACGCAGCAAGGCGCAAAACATCGAAAACCTCTCTGTTTTCTAAACCATAATCAGGCCGTCTGAACCCCATCATCCCGTTTTCAGACGGCCTTTCAGCCTGACCGAATACCCGTTTTAAAGAGAATCATCATGAGCGACCTCGCCCCTCTGCACGACCTGTTAAGCGAAATGGTGCAAGCCTACTCACAAAAAAACCAAGCACCGCACATCCCCACCCCGGCCGAAATCGGCACGCATCTTCATCCCCTGCTCGACCGTATGTGTGAAGAGGCCGAAAAACGCAACGCATCCGACATCTTCATCAGCGCAGGCTTTCCTCCTGCCATCAAAGTCGGCGGCACCCTCACGCCCATGCCCCACAAAGCGCTGACCGGCGCGGACACCGCCGCCATCGCCGAATCCACCATGAACCCCGACCAGCTCGAAGCCTTCAACCGCGACTGGGAAATCAACTATTCCGTCCAATCGCGCAGCAACACACGCTACCGCGTCAACGCCTACCACGAGCAAGGCCGCGTCGGCATGGTATTGCGCCGCGTCAGCCAAGACATTCCCGAGATGAAGACCCTCGGCTTACCCGAAAAGCTCCAAGAGCTTGCACTCGCACCGCGCGGCCTGCTGATCCTCGCCGGCCCGACCGGTTCGGGTAAGTCCACCACCATGGCCTCCATGCTCAACTACCGCAACCAAAAGCTGCCCGGCCATATCGTTACCATCGAAGACCCCATCGAGTTTATCTACAAACCTTGCCGCAGCATCTTCACCCAGCGCGAAATCGGCATCGATACCGACAACTGGAAAACCGCCGTTCAAAGCGCCATGCGTCAAGCACCCGATGTCGTCTGCATCGGAGAAGTCCGCAGCGAAGAAAGCATGGAATACGCCCTTCAACTGGCTCAAACCGGCCATCTGTGCGTTTTCACCATCCATGCCAGCACGGCCTCCCAAACCATTGAGCGCATCATCAACTTCTATCCGGAAGACCGCCGCCAACAAGTTTTGATGGATTTGGCGTTAAACCTTGTCGGCATCATCGGCCAACGCCTCACCATCAAGAAAAACCGCCAACGCACGGCCGTTACCGACCTCCTGCTCAACACTCCGGCCATGCAGGACTTGATTTTCAAAGGCGAATTGCTGGAAATCCGTGACCTGATGGCACGCTCCGGCAGCAACGGCATGCAGACGTTCGACCAAAACCTCTTCAACCTCTACGCACAAGGCCAAATCGAACTCAGCGAAGCCCTGCGCCAAGCGGTATCCGCCAACGATTTGCGCCTGCGCATTCAAATGCACGACGAGGGCAACAATACCGAACGCCTCTACGACCGCATCAGCGACCTCAACCTGATGACCTAATGGCGCAAGCCAAACAAGGCCGTCTGAACGGATGTGGAAACGAAATCAAGTATTTCCCCGTATCCGTTCAGACGGCCTTATCCTATTTCAAACATTCTGAAACCGACTGAAAATCCTGTTAAAATCGAATCATTCACCTCATAACGAATAATAAACAACACCATCATGAACACTCCGCCGCTCAAACCTCTGATCATTGCCTCCCTGCCCGTCTTCGCCAGCGTATTCATCGCCGCCACCCTCGTTTGGCACTTCGACACGCCCAAACTGGTTATGCCCTTCGTACTCGGCATTATTGCCGGCGGTTTGGTCGATTTGGACAACCGCCTCACAGGCCGTCTGAAAAACATCATCATCACCGTTGCCCTGTTCACCCTCTCCTCGCTGCTTGCCCAAAGCACCATCGGCACAGGCGTTCCCTTCATCTTGGCCATGACCATGATGACTTTCGGCTTCACCATCCTCGGCACCATCGGCCTCAAATACCGCACCTTCGCTTTCGGTGCGCTTGCCGTCGCCACCTACACCACGCTGACCTACACCCCCGAGACCTACTGGCTGACCAACCCTGTCATGATTCTGTTGGGCACTGTCCTATACAGCGTCAATACCCTGATCTTCCAAATCATCCTGCCCCACCGCCCCGTCCAAGAAACCGTTGCCAACGCCTACGACGCACTCAGCAACTACTTCGATGCCAAAGCCGACTTTTTTGATCCCGACGAAGCCGCATGGTTGGGCAACCGCCAAATCGACTTGGCCATGAGCAACACCGGCGTGATTACCGCCTTCAACCAATGCCGCGGCGCACTTTTCTACCGGTTGCGCGGCCAACACCGCCATCCGCGTACCGCCAAAATGCTGCGCTACTACCTCTGCGCACAAGACATGCACGAACGCATCAGCTCCGCCCACGTCGATTACAGCGAAATGGCCGAACAGCTCAAAAATACCGACCTCATCTTCCGCATCCGCCGCCTGCTCGAAATGCAAGGCCAGGCGTGCCGCAACGTTGCCTCCTCCCTGCGCAACAACAAACCCTACGCATACAGCAAACGCCTCGGCCGCGCCATGGAAGGCTGCCGCCAATCCCTCAGCCATTTTGCCGAGACCCATGCCGATAATGCCAACCTTCACAATATCCGCCGTCTGCTCGACAATCTCAGCAGCGTCGATTACCAACTGCGGCAACTGCAAAACGATGCGTCCCTTGCCGAAAACGACAACGCCAACACCCGCATCGCCGCCCTTGAAAATACCAAGTTCCGCAATATCGGCGAAACCGTCCTCAGCCAGCTCAATTTCGAATCCGGCGTCTTCCGCCATGCCACCCGCCTCTCCATCGTCGTGGCCGCGGCCTGCATCATTGTCGAAATCCTTCATCTCAACCTCGGCTACTGGATTCTGCTGACCGCCCTTTTCGTCTGCCAGCCCAACTACACCGCCACCAAAAGCCGCGTGTACCAACGTATCGCCGGCACGATTCTCGGCGTGATTGTCGGTTCGCTCGTCCCCTACTTCACCCCGTCTGTTGAAACCAAGCTTTGGATTGTCATCGCCAGCACCACCCTGTTCTTCATGACCCGAAGCTACAAATACAGCTTCTCCACCTTTTTCATCACCATCCAAGCCCTGACCAGCCTTTCGCTTGCCGGTTTGGACGTGTACCACGCCATGCCCATCCGCATCATCGACACCATCGTCGGTTCCGTTATCGCATGGGCCGCCGCCACCTACCTCTGGCCTGATTGGCGTTACCTCACCCTCAGCCACACCGCCGCCCAGACCATCACTGCCAACGGCCGCTATCTCGACGCCATCCTCGACCAGCTGCAAAACGGCAGCCGCGACGATTTCGACTACCGCCTCACCCGCCGCCAAGCCCACGAAAGCACCGCCGCCCTCAGCAGCACCTTATCCGACATGAGCAGCAACCCGAAAAAATACCAAAACCGCCTGCAAGACGGCTTTACCCTGCTCAAAACCAGCTATGCGCTGACCGGCCACATTTCCGCGCTCGGCGCATACCGCGACCAGGTTCATCACGACGGCAGCGATACCTTCGCCCCATATGCCCGCCTGACCCACCACATCGCCGAACTCCTCAAACAAATGCCGCAGACCGAACCGACCACCTTCGATGCAAGCATCGAAGCCATCCGACAGGAGTTTGCCGATTTGGAACAGACCGACAAAGAGCAGTCCCAACAAAACCAAATCCTCAAACACCAGCTCGACCTCATCATCCGCCAGCTTGCACCGTGTTATCAGGCATTGCACAGACAGTCGGATACGCAAACCGCCTAAACCGATAACACATTTCAATAAAATAAATAAGGCCGTCTGAAACCTGATTTCCAGATTTCAGACGGCCTTTATTCAGCCATCGAAATTAAAACCGATTATGCGCCGCGTTTTTCCAAAGCAGCAACGGCAGGCAACTCTTTGCCTTCCAAGAACTCAAGGAACGCGCCGCCGCCGGTAGAGATGTAGCTGATTTGATCGGTTACGCCGAATTTGGCAATCGCCGCCAAAGTGTCGCCGCCGCCGGCAATCGAGAACGCATCGCTTTGGGCAATCGCTTCGGCCAATACTTTGGTACCGCCGGCAAATTGGTCAAATTCAAATACGCCGACCGGGCCGTTCCATACGACCGTACCGGCAGCTTTGAGCAACTCGGCCAAAGCAGCGGCAGATTTCGGGCCGATGTCCAGAATCATGTCGTCTTCGGCAACGTCGGCAATGTCTTTCACCACAGCTTCCGCATCGGCGGCAAAGGCTTTAGCGACAACTACATCGGTCGGCAACGGAACAGAGCCACCTTTGGCCGCCATTTTCGCCATGATTTTTTTGGATTCTTCCACCAAATCGTGTTCGGCCAAAGATTTGCCGATGGCTTTGCCTTCTGCCAACAGGAAGGTATTGGCAATGCCGCCGCCGACGATGAGTTGGTCGACTTTATCGGCCAAAGATTCGAGGATGGTCAGTTTGGTGGACACTTTACTGCCGGCAACGATGGCAACCATCGGATGAGCCGGTTGTTTCAGGGCTTTGCCCAAAGCATCGAGTTCGCCCGCCATCAACACGCCGGCGCAGGCAACCGGTGCGGCTTGGGCAACGGCTTCAGTCGAAGCTTGGGCGCGGTGGGCGGTACCGAATGCGTCGTTGACGAACACGTCGCACAAAGAAGCGTAGGCTTTGCCCAGCTCCAAGTCGTTTTTCTTCTCGCCTTTGTTGATGCGCACGTTTTGCAGCATCACGACATCACCGGCGTTCAAAGTCGGTTTGTTTTCACGCCAGTCGTTCAATACTTTCACGTCTTTGCCCAACAGTTTGCCCAAATGCGCGGCAACAGGCGCCACATCGTCTTCAGGATGGAATTCGCCTTCGGTCGGACGGCCGAGGTGGGTCATCACGATCACAGACGCGCCGTTGTCCAAGCAGTATTTAATGGATGCGAGCGAAGCGCGGATACGGGTGTCGTCGCTGATGTTGCCGTCTTTAAACGGTACGTTCATATCGGCGCGGATCAGAACGGTTTTGCCTTGAACATTTTGTTCGGTCAGTTTCAAAAATGCCATGATGATTCCTTTGTGATGGTTGGAAACGGGAATGTTTGGGATTATCCGCGAATGAGGCGCGACGGTAAAGATTGGCAACGGCCACGCTTGATGTGAATCAGCAGATAAGGCCGCAGGCCGTCTGAAACATTCGGCCTATCTTTGCAGATTTTCCGCTATACTTTGGCGATTGATTTTCATTTTACGGATTGAACCATGTTACGCCGAATTGCTTTAATGCTTGCCTTCACGCTGCCTGCCGCCTCATGGGCGCAGACGCTTTCTGAAACCCTGCCCAACGGTCTGAAAATCATCGTCAAAGAAGACCATCGCGCACCTGTGGCCGTTTCGCAGATTTGGTACAAAATCGGCAGCGTGGATGAAAAACCGGGCAAAAGCGGCCTGAGCCACGCTTTGGAACACATGATGTTTAAAGGCACGAAAGACGTTCCCTCCGGCGAGTTCAACCGCCGCGTATCCGAGCTGGGCGGGCAAAACAATGCCTATACCAACCGAAATGAAACGGTGTATTACGAAAACGTCGCCGCCGCCAACCTGCCCGAGATTCTGAAGCTCGAGGCAGACCGCATGCACAACCTCAACTTCAGCGACAAAGAATTCCTCAACGAGATGAACGTCATCCGTGAAGAACGCCGCCAGCGCACGGAAGACACGGCCGACGGCAAAATGTGGGAACAAGCCTATCTTGCCGCCTTTACCCAACCGTCGATGCGCGCCTCCGTCATCGGCTACATGAAAGATTTGCACACGCTAAAAGCCGACGACCTTCGCGCGTGGTACAAACAATATTACGCGCCCAACAATGCCGTATTGGTCATTGTCGGCGATGTCGATGCCAAACAAACGCTTCAGACGGCCGCCAAACTCTTTGGCGATATTCCGGCCAAAGCCCAGCCGCCGCGCAACAAGCTCCATACCGAACCCTATTTGCGCAAGCCTGTTACAGTCAAAGCCACTTCTCCGGTTACACACCAGCCGCTGATTGCCATCAACTTCCGTGTGCCGAAACTCCAAAAACTCGATGACACGATGCCTTTCGCCCTCGACATCCTCTCCGATATTTTGGCAGGCAACGCGTCCAGCCGTTTTGATAAAAACCTCGTGCGCGGCAAGCAAACCGCATTGAACGCAGGAACGCATTACGACATCATCAGCCGTGAAATGCCGCTGTTCAGCGTCATGGCTATGCCTGCCGAAGGCGTGAAAACCGATACTCTGATTGCCCAGCTGCGCCAAGAAATCAAAGACATTGCCGACAACGGCGTTTCCGAAGAAGAATTGCAGCGCGTCAAAACCCAGGCAGCGGTCAGCGAAATCTACGCCAAAGACTCCATGTCTTCCCAAGCCTCCATGATGGGCCGCCTCGAAGCGCGCGGTTTCCAATATACCGACGAACAAGAAATCCACCGCCGCTTGCAGGCAGTCAGCGCGCAAGAAGTACAGGCCGCCGCCCAGATGTTGACCGACGATCGCATGAGCACCGTCATCATCGAGCCGCAAAAACCTGCTGCCGCGCCAAGCAAAAAAGCTGCCAAACGCCGATAAACATCAGGCCGTCTGAAAGCCCATACCCTTTCAGACGGCCTTAACAGAAAGCCACAACATGAAACCCACCCTGCTCGCCCTTGCCCTACTCCTGCCCTTAAGCGTCCAAGCCGCCACCGACATCCAGCGCTGGCGCAACCACGACGGCACCCAAATCCTCCTTGTCGAACGCCACGAAAACCCCATCATCGACCTTGAAGTCAGCTTCAAGGGCGCAGGCAGCGTCGCCAATCCGGACGGCAAAAGCCAAGTTGCCGAATTTACCGCCGCCCTTCTGACCGACGGCACCCAAGAACTGGACGAAGAAGCCTTTAATGCCGAAGCCGACAACATCGGCGCGCACATCAGCAGCGACAGCAATGCCGAGAGCGCGTCCGCAGGCTTCCGCAGCCTCAGCAAAGCCGACATCCGCGACAAAGCCGCCAACTTGCTCAACCACTCGCTGACCCGTCCGCGCTTTGATGAAGCCGTTTTCCGCCGCCGTCAAACCCAATCCATCACCGGCTTGCAACAACAGGAAACCACCCCCGACTACACCGCCACGCGCGAACTGACTAAACTCATCTACCCGAACCACCCCTACGGTAGCGGCGCAAACATAACCGTTGACAGCCTCAAACAAGTTAGTCTGGACGACATCCGCGCCTTCCACCGCACCCACTACGGCAAAGACAACGCCATTGTCGCCATCGTTGGCGACCTCAACCGCAAACAGGCAGAGCAACTGGTCGAACGCGTCCTCAAAGACCTGCCGGCCAAAGCCACTGCAACCCACGCCATCCCGCCCGTTCCTAAACAAACCGCCCAACGCCGCGACATCCCCTTTGCCGGCACACAGGCACAAATCCTGCTCGGCACCTCCCTCATCAAACGCCACGACCCCGACTACTATGCCCTCGTTGCCGGCAACTACATCCTCGGCGGCGGTGGTTTCGACAGCCGCCTCATGAAAGTTTTGCGCGACCAACACGGCTACACCTACGGCGTATACAGCAGCCTCGCCCCGGCGACAGAAGAAGGCACGTTTGCCGTTTCCTACTCCACCCAAAAGAAAAACACCAAAGCCTCACTGGCAGACACCCAAGCCGTCATCGAACAGTTTATCGCCGAAGGCCCGAACGAAGCCGAGCTGAAACAGGCCAAAGCCAACATCGTCGGCGGCTTTCCCCTGCGCTACGACTCCAACGACAAGCTGCTCAACTACCTGAGCCTGATCGGCCTCTACGACCTGCCCAACGACTACTTGGAAGCCTACCCCAAAGCCATCAACAGCCTGACCGTCGAACAAGTCCGCGACGCATGGCAACGCCGCGTCAAATTCAAAGACCTCAACACCGTCGTTGTCGGTGCAGAATAAAACGCTTTAAAACAACAGGCCGTCTGAAAGATTTTTCAGACGGCCTGTTTTCCTAATTATCCAAATTATTTATGTTATTGTGATACAATCACTTGTTTTTTCAATTTTTGATCGTAAAAGGAATATATTTTATGAAAACTTACAAAATATTCAAAAATCCGACAGGTCAATATGAAGCTGTCAAACAAGGTTGGTCTTGGCCTGCATTTTTCTTTGGCGGCATCTGGGCATGCGTGAAAAAAATATGGGGTTTGGGTATCGGAATCTTTGTTGTATTTATAATTTTGAATTTAATCGCCGGTGACAATCCGGCCATGGGAAGCCTTGTCAGCGCACTTGGCTTCGGTGTAGGCATTGTACTTGGCTTACAAGGCAACAAATTGCGTGAAGGAAATCTAAAAAAACGCGGCTATCAAGAAGCACCTAAAATCATTCAGGCCAATAATCCGGAAGCTGCTGTCGCACAATACATTTCCGAATACGAAAAATAAATCGGATTCTTAAAACATAAAGGCCGTCTGAAACCTGATTCAAGGTTTCAGACGGCCTTTTTTAACCGGTCAATTACTTATTCAACCGTTACCGATTTAGCCAAGTTGCGCGGTTTGTCCACGTCTGTACCGCGTGCAAGGGCGGCGTGGTAAGACAGGAGCTGCACAGGGATAGTGTGCACAATCGGTGAGAGTACGCCGACGTGGCGTGGGGCGCGGATAACGTGCACGCCTTCGGTGGCGTTGAAGTTGCTGTCGAGGTCGGCGAAGACAAACAGTTCGCCGCCGCGTGCGCCGACTTCCTGCATATTAGCTTTTACTTTGTCCAACAGGCTGTCGTTCGGGGCAATCACGACAACAGGCATGTTCTCGTCCACCAAGGCCAACGGACCGTGTTTCAACTCACCCGCAGGATAAGCTTCGGCGTGGATATAGGTAATCTCTTTCAGCTTCAATGCGCCTTCGAGGGCGATTGGGAAGTGGATGCCGCGGCCGAGGAAGAGTGCGCTGGTTTTCTTGGCAAATTTTTGCGCCCAAGCGGCGATTTGCGGCTCCAGATTGAGAGCGTGCTGAATGCTGCCCGGCAGTTGGCGCAATTCTTCAACGTATTCACGCGCTTGTTCGTCAGAAACCAGGCCGCGCTGTTTGCCTAAGGTAACGGCCAGGCCGAACAGGACAACCAGTTGGGTCGTGAACGCTTTGGTAGAGGCAACGCCAATTTCTGCGCCGGCGCGTGTGTACAGTACCAACTCGCTTTCGCGCGGCAGGGCGGATTCCATCACGTTACAAATAGACAGGCTGTGTTTGTGTCCCAAGGATTGCGCGTATTTCAGGGCTTCCATGGTGTCCAAAGTTTCGCCGGATTGGGAAATGGTGATGACCAGTTGTTTCGGATCGGCAATCACGTCGCGGTAGCGGTATTCGCTGGCGATTTCGACGTCGGTCGGCACTTTGGCGATGGATTCGAGCCAATATTTGGCGGTCAACGCGGCATAGTAGGACGTACCGCAGGCAAGGATTTTGATGCTGTGGATATCATCGAACACTTCGCGTGCATTCGCGCCAAAGTTTTCAGGCTCAAAACCGCCGTCCAAGAAGACTTCGGCAGTATCGGCGATGGCGCGGGGTTGTTCGTGGATTTCTTTTTGCATGAAGTGGCTGTATGGGCCCAACTCCAAAGAAGCCAAAGACAATTCGGACACTTTAATCGCGCGTTCGGTTTGCGCACCGGTTTTGTCGAGCAGTTTTTCGATGCCGTTTGCGTTCAGCAGGGCGATGTCGCCGTCTTCCAAGTAAGCAATGCGGCGGGTAAAAGCGATCACGGCAGATACGTCGGAAGCGATAAAGGTTTCTTGGTCACCCAAGGCCACCAACAACGGGCAGCCCATGCGCGCAACAACCATTTGTTCAGGGTTGTCTTGTGCGATAACGGCAATCGCGTATGCGCCGTGGAAACGGGCAGTCGCAGCTTGGACGGCTTCAAACAGTTTGCCACCGTTTTGCGTGTATTCGTGGTTGACGCTGTGGGCAATGACTTCGGTATCGGTTTGCGATTCGAAGGTGTAACCCAACGCTTTCAGGCGTTCGCGTTCGGCTTCAAAGTTTTCGATGATGCCGTTGTGGACAACCGCAATCATGCCGCCGGAAATGTGGGGGTGGGCATTAGGCTCGGTTACACCGCCGTGGGTTGCCCAACGGGTATGGCCGATGCCGATATGGCCGAACACGCCTTTTTCGCGTGCTGCATCTTCCATCAGCTGCACACGGCCGACACGGCGGACGCGTTTGATTTTGCCGTCCATGTTGACGGCGATACCCGACGAATCATAGCCTCGGTATTCAAGGCGTTTGAGACCGTCGGTCAGAAAATCGACTACATTGTGATTGGCGCGAATAGCACCTACGATACCGCACATATAAGTTCCTTAGTATCAAAAGTTTGAGAAAATGACTGCTGCTCCGGCTCCCGAAAGCGGCAGTCGGAAAACGCCGTTTTATATTCATTAAACGGCAAATCTAGGTTTCAGACGGCCTGTTGTTTCTCAAGGCCGTCTGAAAGTAAATAAAAGGCCGGCTTTACTTCTTATCGCCTTTTTCCGGACGCACCCAGCCTTCGATGACGGTTTGGCGCGAACGGGCGAGAACGAGTTTGCCGTCTTCGCAGTTGCGGGTAATCGCGCTGCCCGCGCCTGTCGTTACTTTGTTGCCTAGGGTAACGGGGGCAACCAGTACGCAGTTTGAACCGATGCGCACTTCGTCGCCGATGACGGTTTTGTGTTTGTTCACGCCGTCGTAGTTGGCAATAATCGTGCCGGCGCCGAAGTTGGTTTTGCTGCCGATTTCGGCATCGCCGATGTAGGTGAGGTGGTTGGCTTTGGTGCCGTTGCCGATGGTAGCGTTTTTGACTTCGACGAAGTTGCCGATGTGTACGTCGTCGGCAAGTTTGGCTTGCGGACGCAAACGGGCGTATGGGCCGATTTGGTTGTTTTCGCCGACTTCGCAACCTTCAAAATGGGAGAATGGGGCGATTTTGGTGTTGGCACCGATTTTGGCGTTTTTGATCACGCAATTGGCACCGATTTCGACGTTGTCACCGAGTTCGACTTCGCCTTCGATGACGACGTTGACGTCAATCACGACATCTTGTCCGTGTTTCAGACGGCCTCGTAAATCGAAACGTGCCGGATCGCGCAGGGTTACGCCTGCTTTGAGCAATTCTTGCGCCTGCTCGGTTTGGAAAATACGCTCGAGTTCGGCCAGTTGGAGTTTGTTGTTCACGCCGGCGGCCAGATGGGAAGCGCGGACTTGGACGGGATGAACTTTGATGCCGTCGGCAACGGCTTTGGCGATGAGGTCGGTCAGATAGTATTCGCCTTGGGCATTGTTGCTGGAAAGGCTGTTCAACCAAGCTTCGAGTTTGGCGTTGGGCAGAACCAAAATGCCGGTATTGATTTCTTTCACGGCTTTTTGGGCGGCATCGGCGTCTTTTTCTTCGACAATGGCGGTTACGCTGCCGTTGCTGTCGCGGATGATGCGGCCCAAACCTGTCGGGTCGTTGGGCACGTCGGTCAACAGGCCGACTTCGTCGCCTGCGGCTTCGAGCAGGGTTTCGAGGGTGGCTGCGTCAATCAGGGGAACGTCGCCGTACAACACCAGCGTGCGGCC
The DNA here is from genome assembly GCF_051963015.1 of Neisseria sp. P0006.S004. Classification (NCBI taxonomy): domain Bacteria; kingdom Pseudomonadati; phylum Pseudomonadota; class Betaproteobacteria; order Neisseriales; family Neisseriaceae; genus Neisseria; species Neisseria sp. P0006.S004. The sequence continues at coordinate 15,665 of NZ_JBQCUS010000002.1, forward strand.
TTCGGCAGACAGGTGCGGCAGGGCGGTTTTGACGGCGTGGCCGGTACCAAGCTGTTCGGTTTGTTCAACCCAAACGACATCGCGTTTGACGGTGTCCAAGACCTGCTCTTTGCCGTGGCCGATGACGACGCAGATGTTTTGGGGATTCAGGGAGGCGGCGGTATCGATAACGCGCTCAACCATGGGAAGGCCGCCGATGCGGTGCAGCACTTTGGGCATTTTGGAGTACATGCGCGTGCCTTTGCCGGCGGCAAGGATAACGATATTTAAAGCTGTCTGAGCCATGATACGGTTTCCGTTGTCGTTGTTTGAGGACGTCTGAAAAGTGTGGCAACAAGTGTTGATTGTTTTTCACTCCGCTTCAGACGGCCTTGGGAATATTGTTATTCGGTTGCTGGCTGTTGGTTGGCAAATTGCGGTTTTTGCCAGTGCTGGCCGCGTTCGCCGTGTTCAGCATGATCCGCTTGATTGGATTGGACGGCGCGGCGCTCTGGGCGGAACTGGTTGTAATTCATGTTTTTAGAATAAGTACCGTCCTGATAAACGATAGGTGTGCCGGTAGCATATTTTTGGCGTACGGCGGTACGGCCGGATTCGTTGGTGTAGGTTTCCCAAGAGCAACCGGCCAAAACGGCGGCGGCGGTCAGAATTAAAGCGAGTTTACGCATGATGTTGTCCTTGTTTTTAAATGTCGGCAATACCGTGTATTGTACTTGTTTTTTCAAAACTTCACGGCAGTTTTGTGCAAAATTCAAGCAAACCCTGCATATCTTTCGCTATGCCATCGGCAAATGGCAGCGGATGGGCTTTTTCGCCGTACCAAACGGTCTTCATGCCCAAGGCTTTGGCTTGGTGCAGATTGTCGGCGCTGTCGTCCACCATAATGCACTGTTCGGGTTTGATGCCCAACAGGCGGCAGACGTTGAGATAGGCTTGCGGATTGGGTTTGTAGAGCAGGCCGAAGTCGTCCGTGCCGAACAAGCCGTCAAAATGCGCTTCCAAGCCCAAGGCTTCAACCAATGCGCGGACATAAAACGAAGGCCCGTTGGAAAATACGGCTTTTCGCCCTTTCAGACGGCCTAAAACGTCATCAGTTCCATCCATACCCTCCACCTTTGCCAAAATTTGCTTAAGGGGGTGACTTTCACGCAAAAATTCATCGATATCGACTTCGGGATGATGGATTTGCAAACCGGCAAGCGTCGCGCCGTATCGGTGCCAATAATCTTGGCGCAGTTGGGAGGCGGCCTCTTCGGAAAGCTTCAGACGACCTGCCATGTATTCGGTCATGGCGCGGTTGATGATGTAGAAAATGCCGGCTTCGGCATTGTGCAAAGTATTGTCGAGGTCAAACAGCCAAACGGGGGAATGATTCATATCGTGCCTTGATATGCAGATTTTGTTATGATATTTCATATTTTACCCGTACAAAGGAAAGAGAATGAAACTGAAATTATCCGTCCTCGCCCTGTTGCTGGCTTCGGCAAACCTGTACGCCCAAACCGAAGTGCGTTTGGCCGTGCACAAATCCTTCAGCCTGCCCCAATCCGTCATCGCGCAATTTGAAAAAGCCAATGATGCCAAAGTGTCCGTCATCAAGGCAGGCAGCGGCAACGAAATGCTCAACAAGCTGATTTTGAGCAAGGCCAACCCGATTGCCGATGCGGTTTACGGTTTGGACAACGCCAACATCGGCAAAGCCAAAGCCGCCGGCATCCTCGCCGCCAGCCAACCCAAATCCGCGCCCGTAACCGCTTCCCTGCCTGATGCACTGGCCGTTGATTACGCCTATGTTGCCATTAACTACGACAAAAAATGGTTTGAACAGAAAAAACTGCCCCTGCCGCAAACCCTGCAAGACCTGACCAAACCGGAATATAAAAACCTTCTGGTGACCCCGTCTCCCGCCACATCTTCGCCCGGCCTCTCCTTCCTCTTGGCCAACATCGGCGGCATGGGTGAAGAAGGCGCATTCAAATGGTGGGCGCAAATGCGCCAAAACGGCGTGAAAGTTGCCAAAGGCTGGAGCGAAGCCTACTACACCGACTTCACCCAAAACGGCGGCGCCTATCCCCTCGTGGTCAGCTATGCCACCAGCCCGGCGGCCGAGGTCCACTACTCCAAAGGCAAATACAGCACCCCGCCCACCGGCAACCTCTTCCTCAAAGGCGGCACATTCCGCCAAGTTGAAGGCGCGGCCGTTTTGAAAGGCGCAAAACAACCCGAGCTGGCAGCCAAACTGGTGAGCTGGCTGCAAAGCGGTGAAGTGCAAAAAGCCCTGCCTGCCGAAATGTGGGTCTATCCGGCAGTCAAAAACACACCGCTGCCCAAAGTATTCGAGTTTGCCCAAACCCCGAAACACAGCGATTCCCCCAACCGCGCCGACATCAACACCAAACAAAAACAATGGGTGAGCCGTTGGAGCAAAACCGTTTTACGTTAAACCGAAAAACTTAAAAACACATCAAGGCCGTCTGAAAAAACAAATCATTAGTTTTTCAGACGGCCTTGTTTTACAATAATCTTTTAAACAACTTCACACGCACACACAATTATGAATTTCGATCTTCAAGTCCTCTCTTCGTTCTCCGGCTGGGAACAACTCGCCCAAACCGGCATGTCTTTCGGTACCAACCTGCTGGCTGCCTTAGCCATCTTCTTTATCGGCCGCTGGATCGCCACACGCTTGGTAACACTGATGAAAGCTGCGCTGACACGCGCCAAAGTCGATAAAACACTGGTCAGCTTCCTCGGCAACGTCGCCAACATCGGCCTGCTGATCCTCGTCATCATCGCCGCACTGGGCAAACTCGGCATCCCGACCACTTCCGTAACCGCCCTGATCGGCGGCGCAGGCTTGGCCGTGGCTTTATCTTTGAAAGACCAACTGTCCAACTTCGCTGCCGGCGCGCTGATTATCCTGTTCCGCCCGTTTAAAGTCGGCGACTTTATCCGCGTCAACGGTTTTGAAGGCATCGTCCGCGAAATCAAAATGGTGCAGACCTCTTTAAGCACGCCGGACAACGAAGAAGTCGTCCTGCCCAACAGCGTGGTCATGACCAACAGCATCACCAACCGCTCCTCCCTGCCCCTGTGCCGCGCCCAAGTCGTTGTCGGCGTCGACTACGCCTGCGACTTGAAAGCCGCCAAAGCCGCCGTATTGAGAGCGGCAACCGAGCATCCATTGTGTGTTCAAACCGAAGAACGACCTGCCGTCGTATACATTACCAACCTTGGCGACAGCGCCATCGAAATCACCCTTTGGGCGTGGACGCAAGAAGAAAATCTCGGCCCGTTCCGATTCGCCCTGAACGAGCAAGTAGTTGAAAACCTGCGTGCCGCCAACATCAACATCCCGTTCCCGCAACGCGATGTCCACCTCATCCAGCCGAAAGCCTGATTTCAGCTTTCAGGCCGTCTGAAATCCGGCGGGCCAAGCGCCTGCCCGGTTTTACCCTTTTCCCTAAGGAGCCGCCATGTCCCACCTGCAAACCATCGCCGAACACCTGACCAGCCACCGTCAAACCGTTACCTGCGCCGAGTCCTGCACCGGCGGCCTGCTTGCAGGTGCGCTGACTTCCATTCCCGGCAGCTCGCAGTGGTTTCATCAAAGCTTCGTCACATACAGCAACCAAGCCAAGCAGGAGCGTCTGGGCGTCATGCCCGACACCTTGCTGAAACACGGCGCGGTTAGCCGCGAGACCGTCTATGAAATGGCACGCGGCGCAAAAGCCGTCGCGCAGGCAGATTACGCCTTGAGTATTTCCGGCATCGCCGGCCCCGGCGGCGGCAGCGCGGCCAAACCGGTCGGCACAGTCTGGTTCGGCCTGGCCACGCCCGAAGGTTCGTTTGAGCAAACCGCGCTATTCACAGGCGATCGCGAAGCAGTAAGGGCGCAAGCCGTCGAATACGCATTGGCTTTCTTGGTGGAACATTTGGTTTGATAGAAAAACTCAGGCCGTCTGAAATCAGGTTTCAGACGGCCTTTTTATTTATCGATTCAAACCATCGGCGGATTTATACGCCCAAAAGCTCTTTGCCGAGGAAGCTGCCTTTTTCGACACCCGGCAGGACGAAGAAATAGCCACCGCCAAACGGGCTGATGTATTCCTCCAGCGGCTCGCCGTTGAGCAGGTTTTGCACGAAGATGAAGCCGTCGGCAAGGTTGGCCTGATAACAGATGAACACCAAGCCGACATCGAGCTGGCCGTTGGCGGCAAGGCCGCGCGAATAGTTGAAGGCGCGGCGGTAGAGCAGGTGTTTTTTCATGAACTCCGGATCGCGCGGATTGGCAAGGCGCATATGGCTGTCTTTGGGCGTGATTTTGCCGTCGGGGTCTTTGGCGAAATCGGCGGTGTCGCCCTCTTTTTTACCGTCCATAGGCGCGCCGCTGTATTTGCGCCGGCCGAAAATATCGGTTTGTTCCTGCATCGGGGTGCGGTCCCAAAACTCGACAAAGTGGCGGATGAGGCGGACGGCCTGATAGCTGCCGTTTTTCGCCCATGCCGGTTCGTCCAAGCTGTTGGCGGCAACGCCTGTCCACAGGACTTGATCGGCGACTTTGGGATCTTCGACTTTGGGATTGCCGGAGCCGTCGCGGAAACCTAAAAGATTGCGCGCGGCAATGGCGCCGGGTTCGGCTTTAGGCAGCCAACCGTCTATGCTCCAACGGATGACGGCAAACTGGGCGGTGTTTTTGATGATGTCGCGCAGGGCGGCTTGACAGGTTTCAGGGGAAAACGCGCAAATTTGTAGGCTGAGGTCGCCGTCGCACCAAGATTTTTGGAGTTTGTCGTTAGGAAAGTCGCGCATTTCTTGTAGGTGTTTCGGCTTTTTGTCTTTGAGGCCGAAGCGATCGTCAAAGAGGCTGCTGCCGACGCCGACGGTAACCGTCAGCCCATCGGGGCGGAATTGTTTGCCGAGGATGCCGCTGCCTGCAGGCGGGAGTTTGTCGTCGCCGTCTTGGTATTCGCCGCCTTGGGTGAGGAATTCGATGCGGGCGGTCAGTGTGCGGAACAGGTTTTCAAGTTGTTTGGCGTCTTTGGCGGTAACGTCAAAGGCACACATAATGCCGAAGAGCTGGTGTGGCGTAACGATGCCTGCCTGATGCTCGCCGTAACACGGATAGGCCAGCTCGGAATGTTGGTTGTTTTGGGTTTCGGCGGCGGCTTCGCCTTGTTTTTTACCGGCAAAATAACCGGCAACGCCGATGGCGCCGGCGGCAAGGGCAGTTTTGAAAAGGGTTCGTTTTTCGGGTTGTGCCGGTTGTTTGTTTTGGCTCATGGTCTGCTCCTTGGCAGAGAACGGAAAGATTGCAATCGTGTGAAGTAAGGTCGGTTTTCAAGCATATTTGTGTGGGCGGCAATAAGATTCAGACGGCCTTTCAATATCCAAAGGCCGTCTGAAAACGCGTTATCTTATTTCAAACCCAAAATGCCGCGCAGTTTGGCCAAGTCTTCTGCCAAGGCATTAATCGGCGCCTGCAGGGCTTTGCGGTCTTCTTCGCTCAGTTTGTCATACAGCTCGAAACCGTTCGGGGTTTTGTATTTCGCCAAAATGTCTTCAACCTGTTTGAAGTTGGCATCGGTTTTTTCCAACAACGCTTTGTCTTTGGCTTCGATCAGCGGACGGAACAAATCAACGATTTTTTTGGAGCCTTCCACATTGGCTTGGAAGTCGCTCAAGTCGGTATGGCTGTAACGGTCTTCTTCGCCGCTGATTTTGCTGCCGGCCACTTCTTCAATCAGTTCGGACGCGCCGCCGACCACCTTACCCGGAGGGAATGCCAATGCGTCGATTTCTTTTTGTAGTGCTTCGACATCGGTCATCAGTTTGGCTGCAATTTCCTTCACGCCGGATACGTCTTTTTCTACCCAAAGGGCGTGTTCGATACGGTGGAAGCCGGTAAATCCGGCATCTTTCGCACCGTCTTTGAAGTCGTCTTCACGCGCATCGATGACGGGGTCGAGTTCGCTGAAAAGCTCGGCAATCGGTTCGATACGTTCGTAATGGACGCGGGTGGCGGCAAACAGGGATTTGGCCTTTTCAATGTCGCCGGCTTTAACGGCTTCGGTAAAGGTTTTGGTTTTCGCCACCAGCTCTTTAACCTCGCCTTGAACGTAAGCTTTATAGTCGGCGAGCGGTTGGGACAGTTTTTCCAAATCCGCTTCGTTGGCAGTATCTTTGAAGCCGCTGTCGGTAACAATCAGCTTACCGCGCGGATTGGTCAACAGGCCGCAAGTCATTTCATATTCGCCCGGCAGCAGGGTAACGGTCATTTTGTCGGATAAACCCGGGGCGATGTTTTCACGCTCGTCCACCACCATCACGCCTTTCAGGATTTCCCATTCCAGCTTGCGGCCGCTGTCGTTTTTAATATTGAACACGACTTGGCCGCTGGGGACGGTCAATTCCATTGGTTCACAAGCAGTATCGTTCACGCCGATATTGACCGAACCGTCGGCATTGGCGGCAGCGGATGCGCCTGAAGCGGCAGGCGCGGCTTTTTCGGCTTCAGGCGGCTGACACGCGGTCAAACCCAGAGCCAACATTACGGACAAAGCAGTCAGATTGAATTTTTTCATTTTCATTCCTTTTTATTTAGTTAACGTTTTTGCTGGCGCACTGCCGCGCAAAAACCAAATCATGACGGGAACCAGATACAGCAGCCAAATCAGGACTTCGCCTTCGGTCGGATGGTCGGTATAGCCGAAGAAACCGCCGAGCAGCACGCCTAAAGGGCTGTCTTCATGCAAATATTTCGAGGTGTCGAAAGCGATGTCCTGCATCACATTCCATACGCCGGCCTCATGCAGCGCACGAAATGAACCGGCCAGCAGACCGGCCGCCACCACAATCAGAAACGCGCCCGTCCAACGGAAAAACTTCGCCAAGTTCAGGCGCATACCGCCCTGATAAATCAGCGTACCGATGACAACCGCCGCCAACAGCCCCAACACCGCGCCTATCGGCATAGACCACGTCGGGCTTTGCTGGAACACGGCCAGCAGGAAAAACACACTTTCCAAACCTTCGCGCGCCACGGCCAAAAACGCCATGCCGACCAAGGCCCAGCCCTGGCCGCTGCCACGGTTCAAGGCCGTCTGAACCGAATCCTGCAGATGCTGTTTCATCGAACGCGCGGCCTTCTTCATCCACAAAATCATGTACGTCAGCATCGCTACGGCCACCAGGCCGATAACGCCAACCACCAATTCCTGTTCTTTTTGCGGAATCTCGCCCGTAATGGAATGAATGCCGTAACCGATACCCAAACACATGGCCGCAGCCAAAAACACGCCCAGCCAAACCTTCGGCATCAGCTCGCTGTGTCCCGACTGTTTCAAAAAACTGGCAACAATGCCGACGATCAGGGCGGCTTCGATGCCCTCGCGCAGCATAATCAAGAAAGCAATCAGCATAAAAAACTCTAAAGTGAAACGTTCATTTGTTAACGCATTTATAACGCTTTACGCTTAATAACGCAAATTATTTTCATTTTTTAATACCCCTATATTTATTAAGATTTTTTAAAAGAAAATAACGAACGTAATCAATAAAAACTAAAAGGCCGTCTGAATTTTGTTTTTTCAGACGGCCTTAAAAACCATAACTAATTGTAAAGCAATAATAAAAAAGTTTCATGGTATAAAATTCTCTATCGGTTATATTTTCAAAATTTATCAAAATTAAAAGGTTGATTTACAATAAAAATTAAAACCACCTTATCTTTTATAGTTGGCATATTGCTGGTGCAATCAGCAATCCATGACATAACAAACGCATAACAAAGGAACCCTCCTATGCCACGTTTAAAACTCCACCAAATCGCTTTGGCTTTGGCCGTTTCTGCCGCGCTGACCGCCTGCGGCGAGAAAACGGCTCAAACAACCGAAACCCCTCAAGCGGCTTCTGCCGCGAGCGCTGCCGATGCTGCCGCAAGCACCGCCGCTGTTTCGGCCCCTCAAAATTCCGCCGATGTTTCTGCCGAAGACAAAGCCCTGTTGGAACGCGCGCAAACCGTGTTCAAACCTTTGCCTGATGCGGCCGAAATGCAAAAAATCCGTCCGTTTACCGAAGAGCAGGTCAAACTCGGCCAACAACTTTGGTACGAAACCCGCCTGTCCAAAGGCAACACCGTCAGCTGTAACTCCTGCCACAACTTGGCAACTGCTGGCGTAGACAACATGCCGACCAGCGCGGGCCACAAAAGCCAATTCGGCGCCCGTAACCCCCCGACTGCCCTGAATGCCGCCTTGTTGGGAAGCCAATTCTGGGACGGCCGTGCCGCCGATGTGGAAGAACAAGCCGGCGGCCCATTGCTCAACCCGGTTGAAATGGCCAACGCGACCGAAGCCGATGCCGCCGCCAAAATCGCCGGTATCCCTGAATACCAAGAAAAATTCAAAGCCGCATTCCCTGAAGACGGCGCGGTTTCCTTTAAAAACATCACCACTGCATTGGGCGCGTTTGAACGTACCCTGCTGACTCCGACCCGTTGGGACGACTACCTGAAAGGCAACGTATCTGCCCTGAGCGAACAAGAACGCAAAGGCGTACGCGCATTTATGGACAACGGCTGTATCGCTTGTCACAACGGCGTCAACTTGGGCGGTACCATGTTCCAAAAATTCGGTTTGGTGGATGGTCCTTACTGGAAACACATCGACGATCCTAAACACGACAAAGGCCGTGCGGACGTAACCAAAAAAGCTGAAGACGAATTCTTCTTCCGTGTTCCCGGCTTGAGAAACGTTGAACGTACCTATCCATACTTCCACAACGGCAGCGTTTGGGAATTGGATAAAGCCGTCAACATCATGGCGAAAGCTCAATTGGGTAAAACCCTGGCTCCGGAAGACACTGAAAACATCGTTGCCTTCTTGAAAGCCCTTTCCGGCAATGTTCCGGAGTCTGCCCGAACCATGCCTGAGCTGCCCGTCTCCCACGATGTCAAATCCCAACCTGACAACAAATAAGGGTTAGCATAAAACAAGGCCGTCTGAAAATCCGTTTCAGACGGCCTTTTTGCTGCCGGCCATATGGGCAGCTTTGTTTCACGATTGCGCACAATATGGTAATCTTGAGCCGATTTTCACCATACATCCGAAAGGAACATCATGAGCCTGATTATTGAAGACTTGCAAGAAGGCCACGGCAAAGAAGCCGTCAAAGGCAAAGAAATCACCGTACATTACACCGGCTGGTTGGAAGACGGTACCAAATTCGACTCCAGCCTCGACCGCCGTCAACCGCTGACCATCACTCTGGGCGTCGGCCAAGTGATTAAAGGCTGGGACGAAGGCTTCGGCGGCATGAAAGAAGGCGGCAAACGCAAGCTGACCATTCCTTCCGAAATGGGCTACGGCGCACACGGTGCCGGCGGCGTGATTCCTCCGCACGCAACCTTGATTTTTGAAGTCGAGCTGCTGAAAGTGTACGAATAAGCATTTGACGCTTCAAAAGACCGAGGCCGTCTGAAATCCGAAGTTTGGTTTTTCAGACGGCCTGTTTTTATCAAGATTCGGTATAATGCCCTCTTTTACAAGCAAACCATTTCCCAAGGAACCCCCATGCTTTTACCCGAACAAGTCAAAACCCTGATTGAAGGCGTTACCCCTTGCGAACACGTCGAAGTCGAAGGCGACGGCCATCACTTCTTCGCCGTCATCGTTTCCTCCTCATTTGAAGGCAAAGCCCGCCTCGCCCGTCACCGCCTGATTAAAGACGGCCTCAAGCCGCAACTCGAAAGCAACGAATTACACGCGCTGTCGATTTCCGTTGCTGCCACTCCGGCCGAATGGGCTGCCAAGCAGGCTTAATTAGGAATCAAATAAAAGGCCGTCTGAAAAGTTTTCAGACGGCCTTTTTCATACATATTAAACAGCACAGGCAATCGATACAAACGCCAAACCGCATTCCACAATACGCAATCTCGGTGTAAACCCTACCGGCACAACCGCCAAACTAGCCCTGCCGTTTCGGGAAAAACTGCACCACATTCTCCCCTTGCGGCAACACCAATTTTTTCACGGCATGGCCGTACACGGTTTCAAGCGTGATGTTCAGACGGCCTTCGTTGGCAAAAATCTTATCCACACATTCCTTGGCCGCTTGCGGATTGCTGAACTTCAACGCATTCCACAATCCCAAGGTTTCCATGTCCTGCCAAAACGTCGCAGCTTTTTTATAGCCCAACTCAAGCTTGGCCGTGTCGGTTACCGGATCGTAAAAGCCGTTGTCGGCGAGCATATCGCCCAAGTCGTGCATATCAATCAGCGTGGGCGCTTCGCATTCGATGCCTTCATGGTTCAGACGGCCTGTCAGTTCGGTCAGGCTGTCGCGGCCAAAGTGCGTGAAAAACAATAATCCGTCGGTTTTCAAAGCAGCGGCCCAGTTTTTCAATACCGGCAAAATATCGTCGGCGCGGCTGAGGCTGAGGTTGGCCCACAACATATCAGCGGATGCTTCGGGCAACGGCGCGGTCAGGGCTTGGCAATGCTGCGGGATGGTTTTGCCGGTCAGCTTCTGCCAGAAACCGCCTTTGCGCGCGGCGGCGGCGGTTTTCAAAAAATCGGCATTCGGATCGTATTCTTCAAACACGGCATCGGGATAACGCGCGGCCAGCAGGCTGCGGCTGATGTCGGCATCGGCACCAATCAGCATGATGCGTTTGGGTGCATTGCGGACCAGCTGCAGGCGCTCGTCGGTGTCTTGGGCGAGATGGCGGTGAATCTGCCAGCGTTTGTCTTGTTCGGTCATGGTGGGTCGTGTCAGCGGGCTTTGCCCGACAATGTTTTTATGGTTTAAGTCTGTTTCAGACGGCCTTTTCGACAAAATTGCGGTAGGTTTCGGCAAATTCGTCGGCATGGCTTAAAAAGGGCGCGTGTGCGGCTTTGTCTATAAGGACCAGCTCGCTGTTGCTCAAATGGCGGTGTAAATATTCGCCCATGCGCGGCGGCGTGATGGCGTCTTTTTGTCCAAACACCAGCAATGACGGCGTTTGAATCAGCGGCAACAACGGACGCGCATCGGCATGGTTGACCGCTTCAAGCGCGGCCTGTAAGGCGGAAGGCGTGCCGCAGCGCGCCAAATCGGGCAGCACCCGGTTTAAGATTTCGCCGGAATGGGGCGTGTGCAGCAGTTGCAGTTGTAGAAACTGTTTAATATGTTTGGCATAATCCTGCTGGAATGCGCCGACCATCTTGCCCAAGGCAGGTTGTGCCAAGCCTTCGGGATAATCCGTGTCGGCAATCAATCGGGCAAAACTTGCCGTCAGGCAGAGCGATTGGATTTTGTCGGGATAAAGCGCAGTCAGATACAGGGCAACCAGTCCGCCCAGCGACCAGCCGAGAATGTGTGCCGGCGTATCGATTTGTCCGGCGAAGGCTTCGGCAACGGCGGCAATATCAAACGGCTCGGTAAAAGGCGCATCGCCGTGTCCGGGTAAATCAAGCGCGCGGACGTCCCAATCGGCAGGCAGGCGCGGTATTAAATCGTCGAATACATGGCGGTTCGCCGCCCAACCGTGTATCAGATAAACTTTTTTGGCGGAGTGTGGCATGAATGTTCTTTCTTGGTGGCGCAGTTTGAAACAGCTCAATGCGCGACGTTGCGTATTATGCCACGATTCCGTTTCAGACGGCCTTTGCAAAGGCTGCGCAAACGATTTGACGGAATATTTTATCGACGCGGCACAAAGCTGCCCTTTGTGTTTCCGCCATGTCGCGGGCGGGGCGGTGTGCGGCAGTTGCCAGAAAAAGCCGCCCGCATTTGATAGAATGTGGGCCTCGCTGTATTACGAACCGCCCGTCAGCAGCATGATACGCGAGCTGAAACACTTGGCCGACTTGGGCATGAGCCGTCCGTTGGCGGATTTGATGTGCCAAAACGCACCCGGCTGGCTGGCGACGGAACACTTCGATTTCGTCCTGCCCATGCCTTTGAGCAAAGAGCGGCGGCTCAAGCGCGGATTCAACCAAAGCGAGGCGTTGACGGATATTTTGGCAAAACGCTACGGCTGGACGCTGCTGCCGCGCCACGCAGTTTTCAGACGGCATGGCGAGCCGCAAAGTACGCTAAAAAGCGACGAACGTCGGCGAAATATCAAGAATGCATTTAAAATCAAAGCCGAATTGCCGAAGGCGTGTAATATTCTGTTAATTGACGATGTCTTCACCACCGGTTCGACTTTGGACGAATTGGCGAAAACGCTGAAAAAATCAGGCGCAGGTAAGATTTTTTGCTGGAGCTTGGCGCGGCCGCCAATGAAAAAATAGCTTAAAGTTTTTGACACCCATGGAACATTTCGGCATTATGCCACTCTATAAGTGATTGATTTATATGTTTACCATAGTTTTGTACCAACCCGAAATCCCGCCCAATACGGGCAATATCATCCGCCTGTGCGCCAATACCAGTGCCGATTTGCACTTGGTCAAGCCGCTTGGTTTTCCGCTGGATTCGTCCAAAATGAAACGCGCGGGTTTGGATTATCACGAGTTTGCCAAACTGACGGTACATGAGAATTTCGAAGACTGCCTCAAGGCACTCGAAGGCCGCCGCATTTTCGCGCTGACCACCAAAGGCTCTACCCGCCCCGACGAAGTTTCCTTCCGCGAAGGCGACGTGTTGCTGTTTGGTCCCGAAACGCGTGGCCTGCCTGCCGAAATTCTCGATAGCCTGCCTGCCGGACAAAAAATCCGCCTGCCGATGATGCCCGGCAGCAGGAGCATGAATCTTTCCAATACTGTCGCCGTGATTCTGTTTGAAGCATGGCGACAAAACGGTTTTGCCGGCGGCGTATAGCAGGCCGTCTGAAACCGCTGCGTTATCAACTCAAGAACGGAACCCGTTTTGACTTTTACCAAAAAAACCCTCCTTTCCTTAGCCGCCGCCACCATCGGCGTCCTTTCCATCAATGCCGCCGTTGCCGACAGCGTGGTCCGAGTCGAAAAACTGCATCCTTCTGCCAACCGCAGTTACAAAGTTGCCGGCAAACGCTACACGCCGCTGATCCAAGTTTCCTCTTTCAGCCAAACCGGCAAAGCCTCATGGTACGGCAACCAATTCCACGGCCGTAAAACTTCCAGCGGCGAGCGTTACAATATGAACGCCCTCTCCGCCGCCCACAAAACCCTCCCTATTCCCAGCTACGCACGCGTGACCAATATGCAAAACGGCAAAAGTGTCATCGTCCGCGTCAACGACCGCGGCCCTTTCCACGGCAACCGCGTCATCGATGTTTCCAAAGCCGCCGCCCAACAATTGGGTTTCATCAACCAAGGCACGGCCAACGTCAAAGTTGAGCAAATCATCCCCGACCAAACCGCCGCTCAAACCATTATTTCCCCAAACAACAAAGAATTTTTTGTTGATTTGAAATCCTTCGGTACCCAACGTGAAGCGCAGGCTTATCTGAACCAAGCCGCACAAAGCCTGCCGTCGGACAGCAAAGTCATGCTGGAAAAACGCAACTACGAATACGTTGTCAAAATGGGTCCGTTCAGCAGCCAAGAACGTGCCGCCGAAGCAGGCGAACGCGCCCGTCATCTGAATCTGGTATCCGCCATCTGATTTCGTCCGCGTTAGCGCTGAAGTTTGATACAATACAAGGCCGTCTGAAACCCGATTGCAAGGTTTCAGACGGCCTTTTTTAATCACAGGGGAACACCATGATCAGCAGGCTCACAGGTAAATTGATTGAGAAAAATCCGCCGCAGGTCGTTATCGACGTCAACGGCGTCGGTTATGAAGCCGACGTTTCCATGCAGACTTTCTACAACCTGCCCCCCGTTGGCGAAACCGTCCATCTCTACATCCAGCTTGTCGTCCGCGAAGACGCGCATTTGCTGTTTGGATTCGCCTCGGCCGAGGAGCGCGCCACCTTCCGCCAACTGGTCAAAGTCAGCGGCATCGGTGCCAAAACTGCATTGGGCATCTTGTCGGCCATGAATGCCGACGAGCTGGCGCAAGCCGTCGCCGAAGAAGACGTCAAACGCCTCTCCTCCGCCCCCGGCATCGGCAAAAAAACCGCCGAACGCATGGTGTTGGAACTGCGCGGCAAACTCGTGTCCCATACCGTTTCAGACGGCCTGTTTGCCCCTGATGCCGTTGCCGACGAAAGCCAAGACATCATCAACACCCTGCTTGCCCTCGGCTACAACGAACGCGAAGCCAAAGCCGCCACCAAAGGCATTCCCAAAGGCACGGAAGTCGGCGAAGGCGTGCGCCTGGCCTTAAAAAACCTGCTCAAATAAGGCCGTCTGAAACATGAAAACCGCCGTCCTGAGTGCCGCCTTGCTTCTAAGCGCGTGCGTTTATACCGAGACTCCGTACGGGCGCACCGCCGTCTTAGACCTGCCCGTCCACGCGCAAACCACCGTCAACAAAACCGTGACCATCAACGCCCCGCCCGGGACGACCGTCATCTATCAAGACAGCGAACCCGTCCGCAATTACCCGGCCTATCCCGTTTATCCCCGCCGGGTTTATCGTTATCGATAAACAATGCTGACCGTTTGAAACCATAGGTTCAGACGGCCTGTTGAGAGACCAACCATGAAATACATCCTTCCCCTGCTTTTACTCCTGAGCGCCTGCACACCGGACGCCAAGACCACGGATGCCGCATCCGCCCCCAAAACACACGGCTTCGCACACCGCCTGACCGAAGGCGAAAAACTGTTGACCCAAGCCCTCATCAAACAAGACCTCGCCGCCTACTTCAAACACGAAACCGGCGGCGCATTTGCCGAACAAGCCCCCTTATTCTCGGCCCAGCAACTTGCCGAACAGAAAAACATCCCCCAAAACGATGCCATCGGCGTTTACGGCAAAATCATCAAAACCCAAGGCCGCACCGCCTGGCTGCAAACCGACAAGCAAACCCTCAAACTCGATTTGGCCGAACCGCTGCAAGAAGCAGAAGGCGAAGTTACCCTCGTCTGCCAACACGAAAACACCGCCTTCCAAGACTGCCAAACAGAAGCAAACTTCGTCCGACGCTTTACCGAACAAATCTTCTCGGCGGTCGAGTCCGGACGCGTATCCGCCCAAACAGACGCACCGGCCGAAGAAATCATGGCCGGCCGCCTCATCCCGTTTTTAAGTGCCGCCAGCGACTTTACCGGCAACTTCAAAGCCTGCGCCACCACCATGACCGAATACTGCACCAGCCGCCTGGCACGCGAAATGCCCGAATCCGCAGTCCGCAAAAAAGCACAGGAATTGGGTTTGACCGAAATAGCATTTAAAAAGAAAAAATAAATATTTAGGCCGTCTGAACCTTATAGCGGCTGTGTTATAATCCGCACCTCATACAGGTCGGACAGACAGTCGCCGCGTATCGCGTAAGGCATACGGGGAGGAAAGTCCGGGCTCCACAGAGCAGAATGCCGGCTAACGGCCGGGCGCGGCAACGCGACGGAAAGTGGAACAGAAAGCAATACCGCCGATGATTGCCTTCGGGCAAAACAGGTAAGGGTGAAAAGGTGCGGTAAGAGCGCACCGTGCATTTGGTAACAAAGCGCAGCAGGCTAAACCCCATTCGGAGCAAGACCAAACAGAACGCGATGACGCTGCTCGCCGAGCGTTCGGGTAGGTTGCTTGAGCACACCAGCAATGATGTGCCTAGAGGAATGACTGTCCGCGACAGAACCCGGCTTACCGTCCGAGCTGTATGTCCCCATACCGCGGCAGGTTTTTAAAACCTGCCGCATTTTTATAGAAATAAAAAGGCCGTCTGAAACCTGAATCTTGGTTTCAGACGGCCTTTTTTAAACCGCTGTTTATGGACGGTATTCCGGTTTCATGCCGTTGGGCAGGAGCTGCCATACATAGCCGGTGGTTTTCATTTTACCGGCCACTTCGCCTGCTTCGTCGCCATAGCCCCAGAAATAATCCACACGGACTGCGCCTTTAATCGCGCTGCCGGTATCTTGCGCCATAATTAAGCGGTTGAGGGCTTTTTTGGTGATCGGATGGGCAGTGGCGACGAATAACGGTGCGCCAAGCGTGATGTAGTGGCGGTCGATGGCACCGGCGTATTCGCCCATCAACGGCGTACCCAATGCGCCCACCGGGCCGGAATCGCCGCTGCCGGTCAGCTCGCGGAAGAAGACGTAGCTTGGGTTTTGTCCCAAAACTTCGGCAAGGCGGCCGGGGTTTTGCTTCATATAGGCCTTGATGCCCTGCATGCTGGTCTGACCCAGCGGCAGATAGCCTTTGTCCGCCATATAGCGGCCGATGGAAACATACGGATGTTCGTTTTTATCGGCAAATCCGACACGGATGTATTTGCCGGACGGCGTTTTCAGACGGCCTGAACCTTGAATGTGCATAAAGAAAAGTTCGACCGGATCATCTGCGTAACCCAAAATCGGCGCTTTGCCGTTAAGCGCGCCGCCGTTGATTTGGCTGCGGGTGTAGTAAGGAACGAAACGGCTGCCTTCAAAACGGCCTTTCAGCGCGGTGCTGCGTGCTGTAATCGGGAATCTGGACAAGTCGGCCGTGTATGCGCCGCTGTTGTCGATGACGCCGCTGTTTGGGCCGGTTTGGCGGATGCGGACGGTGGCTTTGCTGCCCCTCAAGTTTGCAGCCAGCGGAACGGAAACAAAATCGTTCGGAATGCCGTAAATAGGGAAACGGGATTGGCTCGTGGATTTGTCGTCGCCGCGCAGGACCGGTTCGTAATAACCGGTAATGGTGCCGGCAGGATTGCCGCCGTTATCGACGCGCCATGCGGTGAAATAGCGCTCGAAAAAGTGCTTGGCTTGGAAATGGTGCACCGGTGTTTGCATGGCCTGGATACAAACGTCCTGCCAGCCTTGGCGGTTTTTAAGTTTTTCACAGCCTAAACGGAAAGATTGCAGGCTTTTGGTAAAGTGTTGGAGGTCCCAGTGCGGCAATTCGTTGTAGGAAACTACGGTGTAGTTTGCTCCTCCCCCGCTCACTGTCGTACCGACGGGATCGGGCGTACCGGTGGGGCGGTCAGGGCCTTTGATAACGCTGGTGTCGGTTTCGGGGAGGTTTTTAATGCTTTTGCTCGGACAGGCGGCAAGAATGGCCGCGGCAATGCTGACGAGCGTAATGCGGTACAAATGTTTTTTCATGAAATCAATAGCGTGTCGAAAGGCCGTCTGAAAGCGATTTTTCAGACGGCCTATGTTGGAAAGTGCTGATTTTACATAAACATAAAATACACTAAGTTATTTTATTGAACATATATCGTACTTTATCTATCCGACTATTTGGACGACGGGGCTGGCAAACAGGTTCACCGGTAGTAACATGGTACCCTTTTAACTCTGTTAAACAAACACTACGTCCATTTGTAAAGAAAGTTAAATCACTACGATATTCTTGAATACACCGAGCAGGGATTTCTCCACTAAGAATGACCTCATTATTTTTCAATTGAGTGTCTACGATGTTCGCACAATATTTAGGAGCATCGTTGTATGCTCGTGAAAGATATTCCTGTGGCGCATAAATTTTAAAACTAAGATATGGCTCTAACAATTCTGTTCCAGCTTTTTTTAAGACTTGTTCCAATACAATAGGAGCAAGCATCCGAAAATCTGCTGGGGTACTAACAGGGCTATAGTATAAGCCATACTTAAAACAGATTTTACAATCCGTCACATTCCAACCATATAATCCTTGTTCGCAACCATAGCGTATCCCTTCCATAACTGCATTTTGAAATGATTGATTTAAGTATCCAAGAGAAACCGAGCTCTCATACTGCATTCCACTTCCCAACGGAAGCGGTGATACAGATAAACCAATGGAAGCCCAGAAAGGATTTGGCGGCACTTCGATGTGAATGGTATATTCTGCATTTTTTAACGGTCTCTCCATATAAATGACTGTAGGCTCTTTTAGTTCTATCTCCACATGATACTTTTCTTGCAACAGTGCACTAATCACTTCCATTTGTACTTTCCCTAAGAAAGAAAGTATGATTTCATGTGTCGCAGAATCCACATAATATCGCAGAAGCGGGTCACTGTCGGAGATTTCTAAAAGTGCATCAAGTAACATTTCCCTTTGTTGAGGTTTGCTCGGTTCAACAGTCGTTTGCAGCAGAGGGAGGGGATTTTCAATTCTCTCTCTCTGTGGCAATAGCTTTGTATCTCCAAGAACACTATTTAACTTCAAAAACTCATTCTGCAAAATAACAATTTCCCCGGAATAAGCCTTATCGATTTTACATAATTCACCATTTATTGAAGTATACATTTCTGTAATTTTTATTTTTTCCTTTTCCGATATTCTAACCGAATCTCGCAAATGCAGTACGCCACTATAAAGACGTATATATGCAAGACGCTGTCTTTTTTCCGAATACTCAATTTTGAAAACTTTTCCGCAAAGTTCAGACTGACCTCGATGTGTTGATGAATAAAATTTATTCGTAATCACTTCTATAAGGTTATCAATCCCTATATTGTTTTTTGCACTTCCGTGATAAACAGGGAACAGGGAACAATTATGAAATCTTATGCTTTCCTCTTGTTCGAGTTCTAATGCTTCCAATAATTTCCCAGACGTATATTTCTCCAAAAGGTAATCATTTCCTTCTATTACCATATCCCATTGTTCAGATTCGGTAAAGTTCATTACACGCATATTAGGATGCAGTTCTACCTTCTGTTTGATTACAATTTCGGCAGAAAGTTTCTCTTTAATATCCTGATAAACCGTTGATAAATCAATTCCATTTTGGTCAATCTTATTGATAAAAAAGATTGTGGGAATCCCCATTTTCCTAAGTGCATGAAATAATATACGAGTTTGTGCTTGTACGCCATCTTTTGCAGAAATCAGTAGAATTGCCCCATCTAAAACTGATAATGAACGATATACTTCTGCTAAGAAATCCATATGTCCTGGCGTGTCTATGATGTTCACCTTCGTATTTTCCCACTGAAAAGAGGTTATTCCTGTCTGAATTGTAATTCCTCTCTGACGTTCTAAAAGCGTATTATCCGTCCTCGTTGTACCTTTGTCCACGCTTCCTAATTCTGTAATCGCTCCACTGTTATATAATAAGCTTTCTGTTAAGGTAGTTTTTCCTGCATCAACATGAGCTAAAACTCCAATATTAATAATTTTCATGTGATTTTCCTCCATTCAAAAACCCAAAAGGGCATAAAAATCCCAGTGATAAATACTTTTATCACTGGGATTTTTATGCATAACCATAGGTATACAAAGCATACAGATATTCTCTGGATACTTTAGAATCACATGATAAAGGTATTCTTAAACTGGGTACAAAAAACTAAGCCCTCCTAAAAAAGGACATCTAATTATTTGTTCCCGCTATCAAATTGACAGTTTATTTAAGAATACCTTGCCGCATATTTATTAACTCCTTTTAAATAGTCACTTAAATAATAGCACGTAAGAGCATATTTGTAAAGGAATCTCCAATTTTTTATCAAAAAAAGCGATTTATCGGCGCGGCGGCAATTTGACGACAACCGTATCGGCCAGCATATCGTAGAGCGTGCGGCGGTCGCGTTTGACGGAAAAGAGCATGATGAAGTTGATGAAGGCTATAAGCAGAGAAATCAGGTTTCCACCCGTGTCACTTATTGCCAACGATACAATAGTTACCACAACACCAACAGCAAGCGCCCAGACAACTTCGCGGATTAAAACCGTTCCTTCAAAGCCCGGATTGCTTCCGTCATTTTTTAACACCCGGATGCCCATAATTTTTTTACCTAAAGACTGACCGTCCCGGCTCATGTAATACAGTTGGAAGATACCGAAAACCAAATAGACAGCCAAAGAAATAAAAAATGTTATGGCAAAATATTCAGGGGTATTAAAAAGAGAAGATTCCGAAACTAATTTTTTGCTTTCATCTAAAGTAAAAACTACCATCACAATAAATGGCAACCATATCAAAAAAGTAAACAGATTATTCAACAAATATGCCGCAACCCTCGCCCCCGGCGAAGCAATATGGACATCTACTATTTCTGTTTGGGGCAAATCCGACAAATTGATTTTGCTCATTTAATCTTCCTCTGTACCATTAATGAAATGCAATTTCATTGCCATCTTAACCTATTTTCCTATCATTCTAAAAATTTTCGATAAAAACCTTTACATTTTCCGCAGACGGCGTTAAAACGTTTGTTTTCCCCTTTTTTATAGTGGGTTAACAAAAATCTGAACAAAGCGGCAGGCGATGCCGTTCCGATTTTTGTTAATGCACTATAAACTTATCCGGATTTTCTTTGTAAGGAGTAACACATGAAAGTAGGTTTTGTCGGCTGGCGCGGTATGGTCGGCTCTGTTTTGATGCAGCGTATGAAAGAAGAAAACGACTTCGCCCATATTCCCGAAGCGTTTTTCTTTACCACTTCCAACGTCGGCGGTGCTGCCCCTGATTTCGGTCAGGCGGCCAAAACATTGTTGGATGCCAACGATGTTGCCAAATTGGCAAAAATGGACATCATCGTTACCTGTCAGGGCGGCGATTACACCAAATCCGTGTTCCAACCCCTGCGCGACAGCGGCTGGAACGGATACTGGGTTGACGCGGCTTCTTCCCTGCGCATGAAAGACGACGCGATTATCGTCCTCGACCCGGTCAACCGCAACGTCATCGACAACGGCCTCAAAAACGGCGTGAAAAACTACATCGGCGGCAACTGCACCGTTTCCCTGATGCTGATGGCTTTGGGCGGCCTGTTCCAAAACGATTTGGTCGAATGGGCAACCAGCATGACCTACCAAGCCGCTTCCGGCGCGGGTGCGAAAAACATGCGCGAACTCATCAGCGGCATGGGCGCGATTCACGCCCAAGTGGCAGACGAGCTTGCCGACCCTTCCAGCGCGATCCTCGACATCGACCGCAAAGTGTCCGATTTCCTGCGCAGCGAAGACTATCCGAAAGCCAACTTCGGCGTACCGCTCGCCGGCAGCCTGATTCCTTGGATTGACGTGGATTTGGGTAATGGCCAGTCCAAAGAAGAATGGAAGGGCGGCGTGGAAACCAACAAAATCCTCGGCCGCAGCGACAATCCGACCGTAATCGACGGCTTGTGCGTGCGCATCGGTTCTATGCGCTGCCACAGCCAAGCCATTACCCTGAAGCTGAAAAAAGACCTGCCTGTTTCTGAAATCGAAGCGATTTTGGCAGGCGCGAACGACTGGGTGAAAGTCATCCCCAACGAAAAAGAAGCCAGCATCCACGAGCTGACGCCCGCCAAAGTAACCGGCACGCTGTCTGTTCCCGTCGGCCGTATCCGCAAACTGGAAATGGGCGGCGAATACATCAGCGCGTTCACTGTCGGCGACCAACTCTTGTGGGGCGCTGCCGAGCCGTTGCGCCGCGTATTGCGCATTATCTTGGGCAGCCTGTAATTTAGGTTGGCATGAAAAAAGCAACGGTTTGAGCCGTTGCTTTTTTGTCACAAAAAGGCCGTCTGAAATGTTCAGACGGCCTTGTTTCCTATTCTTTTTTACCGGCCAAACCGATTTCTTTGGTGGAATCGCCAACTTTGATTTGCGCCTTACCGGCAATTTCTTCAGCCTGCGGGCCGAAGAGTTTCAAATCGTAACGGCCGTTTTCGATACCGTTCAAACTGGTTTTACCGCTGATGGCGGCTTTTCCGTTGTTATTGGCAATGCCTGCGGCAAGCAGGTCGACATTATTGTGGGAAGCCATGCTGCTGATTTTGCCGTAACCTTGTTTTTTATCGAAATCGACAGTGTATTTCAGACGGCCGCTGCGGTCGTCGCCGTTAAACGCGATCCCCGAATACTGATAGCTGCCTTGTTTGGGTAAATTGCGATACGCTGTTTCATCGCCTTGGACTTCGCCGACGGTAAATATGTATGTATCGAGGTTTTGCAGCTTGCCTGCGTCATCGGCTTTTTGTTTGGCGTAACGCGCGGCAACAGTGGAATAATTTTGTTTATACACTTGGAAGTCGCCTGTTTCCAAAGTGATGACTTGGCCGTTTACCTTGATTTTTTGGGCGTAGTCGTAAGAGGATACTTTATCGGTTTTCAAAAAGCCGGTATCGAGTTTGTCACCTTTTTGCAGGGTTTGCGTTTTACCGTTGGCTGTCAGCTCCAACGTACCGTTTTCAGGGACGGATTCGTTCAATTCAACGGATAACACGCCTTTCGGATGCGGATTGAGCGGCTCGGTAACGGCATTTGACAAGCCGCTTGTTGCGCCGCCGCAGGCAGCCAACATCAAAGACAGGGAAGCCGTCAAAGCAGAAATACGGAGGGTTCTCATCATTTTTTCCTTTCCTTTTTTATTTGGTATGATATTTATCATATACCTAAAAAAATGAACAATAAATGATTTTTATCAAAATTAAGTATTTTGAATATTGATTTTATAAATATTGAAACATTTTTAAAATATCGGGTATTCAGTCTATTCAAAGTCCCTTCCGCTATAATCATTTTATTTTACAAACGGATTTCATCATGCCGAAAATCACCCTTATCGCCGCCTACGCCGCCCGCCGCTGTATCGGCATCAACAACACCATGCCTTGGCATTTGCCCGAAGATTTTGCCTTTTTCAAATCCTACACCACCGGCAAACCCGTCATTATGGGCCGCAAAACATGGGAATCGCTGCCGCGCAAGCCGCTGCCCGGCCGTCAAAATATCGTCATCACCCGCCAAGCTTATCAGGCCGAAGGCGCACAAACGGCGGCTTCTTTGGAAGATGCGCTGGCTTTGTGTCAGGGGGTTGAAGAAGTCATCATCATGGGCGGCGCGCAAATTTATGCACAAGCCCTGCCGATTGCCACCGATTTGCGCTTGACCGAAGTCGGTTTGGATGTGGACGGCGATGCGTTTTTTCCTGAGTTTTCCACAGAAACATGGCAAGAAGCCTCTCGGGAAAACCATGTTTCCGCCAAAGGCATCGAATACGCGTTTGTGCATTATGTGAAGGCATAATCCGACAACGCAAAGGCCGTCTGAAACCCTGTTTTTCAGGTTTCAGACGGCCTTTTTATTTCGTTTGTTTACGGCATGCCGTTTAAGCCGTTTTGTTTTTCAAAGGCAGTTTGATATGCGGTTTGGCAGGCTTGGGCGCTTCTTTCAGTCCAAGTTCGATTTGCTGCTCTTCGCTCAACAAATTGCTCCAGTCGCCTTTTTTATACCAGTCGCGACCATCCAACTCGATAGGGTGCTGAATACGCTCGCAACCGTTGCCGCATTGCAAATCGTCCTCTTTACAGTATTTGTCGCAACCCCAGCAGATACGCTCGGGATTTTTCGGGAAAATGGGAAATTTCTTGGCCATGGTGTGCTTCTTTTGTTTGTGTGCGGTATGGGCAGAATTATAAGTGATTTGAA
Source organism: Neisseria sp. P0006.S004 (assembly GCF_051963015.1). NCBI lineage: Bacteria > Pseudomonadati > Pseudomonadota > Betaproteobacteria > Neisseriales > Neisseriaceae > Neisseria > Neisseria sp. P0006.S004. Next base: position 39,023 of record NZ_JBQCUS010000002.1, read on the forward strand.
TGGGGCTGGCGGCGGGTTTATCCTGTTTTACGCTGATTTTTTAAGATGTGTTAACCTTTCAGACGGCCTATACTGTAAAAATAATCCCTATGCCGTACAACAAGAGGAACCAATATGAACATATGCCATCTGAAGCCTGAGTTTGTCGAGCCTTTAGCCCTCGCTCTGTTTGAGGAATGGCACGATTTTGCGCCGTGGTCGTCTCTGGACAAAATCTGCGCGTATTACGCGCAGTGCCTCGATGGGGATGACTTGCCGCTGGCGTTTGCGGCTGTGGATAAGGAAGGGCGGCTGATGGGTTCAGCGGCATTGAAGCGGTTTGATATGGCGTGTTTTCCCGAATACGAATATTGGCTGGGCGATGTGTTCGTTTTGCCGCAATTTCGCGGTTTGGGCGTAGGCAGGCGGCTGGTTTCGTTTTGTCTGGATAAAGCACGCGAACTGGGTTTGCCGCATCTGTTTCTCTATACGCCGGATGTGCAGGCCGTATATGAAAAGTTCGGCTGGAAAGAAATCAAGCAGACTTGGCACAACGGGGAAACCGTATCCGTCATGAAATTGGATTTATAGTTTGAAAAGAATAAAAGGCCGTCTGAACATTTGGTTTCAGACGGCCTTTGTTTTTTGAACAATCCACAACTACCCTATCCGCTTAAACGGCGGCAGACACGCCAATAATTGTTGGCCATAGCGTTGCGTTTTAACGCGGTTGTCGAGGATGGTCACGCGGCCGTAATCCTGTTCGGTACGGATAAGGCGGCCGACGGCTTGGATCAGTTTGATGCTGGCTTCAGGTACCGTGATTTCGATAAAGGGATTGCCGCCGCGTTGTTCAATCCAACGGTTTTGGGTTTTCTCAATGGGATTGTCCGGCATCGCAAACGGGAGCTTGGCAATAATGACTTGCACGCAGGCCGTGCCGGGCAGGTCGAGGCCTTCGGCAAAACTATCGAGGCCGAAAATAATGCTGGCTTTGCCTTCGGCAATGGCTTGATGGTGCCTTTGCAACAGGACAGCCTTGGGCAACTCGCCTTGTACAAGCAGAAGCGGCAAGTATTCGTCAGGCAGGCGCAAGGCGACATCCTGCATTTGCTTGCGCGAGGAAAACAGCACCAGCGTACCGATGGCTTCAACCGGCGAAACCAGCTTCGGCAACCATTCGACAATGGCGGCCGTGTGCGCATCAGGGTCTTTGGGGCTAGCGTGTACGGGCGGAATATACAGCTCGCCTTGCGTATCGAAATTAAACGGGCTTTCCAATGCAAGCGTGGTGGTTTCGGGCAGCCATAATAGGCCGGTTTGGCGCAAAATCAGGTTGAAGCTGCCGAGCGATTGCAGGGTGGCCGAAGTCAGCACCGCGCCTGCCGCGCGCCGCCACAGGCTGTTGGCAAGGTGGGATGCGCTGCTGATGGGGCTGGCGTTGAAAATGTAGTCGTTTTTGTCGTCGGCACGGCGGGTTATCCATTTCGCCAACGGCTCTTCGCCTTCAATGGGAACGGTGGAGAGCAAATCCCAAACCGCGCTGATTTGTTCGATACGAGCGATAAAAAGGCCGAACTCGCTGGTCAGGCGGTCGAGGAGCGCGCCGTCCTGCTCTTTATCGCGGCGCGCGGCGGAAAGCGCATCGTTCAAGCCGACAACATGTTTGAGCAGGCTGCGCGCGGCAATGGCCGTATTGGAAACTGTGGTTTCCAGGCCTTCAGGGATTTTGCCGTCTTCCCACAGCCAAGTCGGTTCGTTGTGTTTCCGCCTGTCGTTTTCAGACGACCCCAAACTTAAAGACGGCTCTTCCGCCAAGTGAAACTGCCATTCGTGCAGGCTGTCGAGCAAGGATGTGGCAGCTTCGTCGGCGAGGTTGGCAAGTTCGGCTTTATCGGTCAGTGCGGCAATTTTGCCGGTCAACTGCGGCAGTTTTTCCAGCGTCCAAACGGCAATATTCCATGAATGTTCGGCGGCAAAACGGCTGAGGGCTTTTTTGGGCAGGTGGTGCGCTTCGTCTATGCAATAGAAACTGTTTTCGGGCGCAGGCAGAATCACGCCGCCGCCCATGCTGATGTCGGCAAGCAGAAGATCGTGGTTGGCAACAACGACATCGACGGTTTCCAAGACATCGCGTGCCAGGTAAAAAGGGCATTCCGGACGGTTGGGACAGGCGGATTTCAGGCAGCCGTGGCGGTCGTTGGTCACTTTGAGCCAAATCGCGTCATCGATTTTTTCCGGCCAAGCGTCGCGGTCGCCATTAAAGCGGCGGGCGGAAAATTCATCGGCAATGTCGCGCAGCAGGTTCAATTCTTCGGGCTTGGGTTTACTGTCCCACAACACTTCCGGCGCTTCAAAACCAAGCAGGTTTTGCTGGGCGTTGTTTTGCGTCAGTTGATAGAGTTTGTAGGGGCAAAGATAACGGCCTCGCCCCTTGGCAAGCGCAAAGGTCAGCTCCAAACCGCTTTTTTCAACCAGAAACGGCAAATCGCGGTCAACCAACTGCTCCTGCAAAGCCACCGTCGCGCTGCTGACAATCAACCGTTTGCCGCGCGTTTGCGCCATGATGCCGCCAGCCAAAAGGTAGGCCAACGATTTACCCACGCCGGTCGGCCCTTCGATCACAGCAATGCTTTCGCCCTCGCGTTTGGGCGCTTCTTCGCCTTCTTCACGCACCAACGTCCGCGAAAAAGCGTTGGCAATCGCCGCAATCATTTCCCGCTGCGAAGCGCGCGGACGGAAACCGGGCAGGTTTTTGCCGATGTTTTGGTAATGGTCGCGGATGGCGTTTTTTTCTAAATCGGTGAGCATTGAGGCCGTCTGAATGGGTTTGCAAGAATAGCGTATTTTAGCATTTTTACCTTCATGAAGCCTTCGTAAAGTCTTACTCTATTTTAGGGTTTGGCATTTTGATGGCGATGGACGAACCGCAAAAACATAATCGGTTTTAATCAAGCAAAAGACCGTCTGAAACTTTAGCCGCACTGATGCAGAGGCACCCACAATTTTTGCTTTTCGGATTTGTTTTTCTCGTAGCGGTTCCATGCTTTTTCGTGAAAATAAAAGACGACGGTATTGACGATGGGTTCAACCAAAGCCACCGCGCTGGAAACACCGATACTGTCAGTCAAAATATAGGCGACACTAAATGCGACGCTGAAATGCAAAATAGCAAATGTAATGGTTTTAATCATGCTGTTTTCCTGATACATTGATGTTTTAATCGCTACATAATAATTATTATCAACTAACGCGTATATTTTAAATCCTTTATCCTAATTTAGATTTTATAAATCGATATTTTATTTTTGATAGGAATTTTATGAAACCGCTCCATATTGTCGTCCTCGACCGCGATACCCTCGTCAACCGCCCGTTTGACTTTGATTTTCCACATACATTGAGCAGCTACGGCACAACCGAAGCACACGAAACGCTGGAGCGCATCCGCGGCGCAGACATTGTGATTACCAACAAAGTCGTGATTTCCGCCCAAGCATTTGCCGAAAATCCACAACTCAAGCTGGTTGCCGTTACGGCGACAGGCGTCAATAATGTGGACGTTGAGGCTGCCAAACAAAATGGCACGGCAGTGTGCAATATCCGCGCTTACGGCAATGAATCCGTGGCGGAACACGCGTTTATGATGATGATTACCCTGATGCGCAACCTGCCTGCCTACCAGCGCGACGTTGCGGCAGGCTTATGGGAAAACTCGCCGTTTTTCTGTCACCTCGGCGCACCGATGCGCGATTTAAACGGTAAAACGCTGGCGATTTTCGGGCGCGGCAATATCGGTAAAACGCTGGCAACTTATGCTCAGGCTTTCAAAATGAATGTCGTGTTCGCCGAACATAAAAATGCCCAAAGCGTCCGCGACGGTTATGTTTCCTTTGACGAAGCCATCCGCTCTGCCGATGTCGTGTCGCTTAATTGCCCACTTACGCCGCAAACGGCAAACATGATAGGCGAAGCCGAATTGCAGCAAATGAAACCCGGCGCCATCCTCATCAACTGCGGTCGCGGCGGCTTGGTCGATGAAGCCGCTTTGGTTGCGGCGTTGAAATACGGCCAAATCGGCGGTGCAGGTTTTGACGTGTTGACACAAGAGCCGCCGCGCGACGGCAATCCTCTGCTGAAAGCCCGATTGCCCAATCTCATCATCACGCCACACATTGCATGGGCAAGCCAAGAGGCCGCCAACCGTCTGTTTGACATTCTTTTGGACAACATCAACCGCTTTGTGGCCGGCAATCCGCAAAATCTGGTTTAATCTATGGAAAACCTGTTGATAAGGTTGTGAACAATTTTAAAGGCCGTCTGAAATATTCAGACGGCCTTTATTAATCTTTATTTATTTCATAAAGTTATCTATCAAATAGGTTAAATCGTTTCATTCTTCATTGTGGATAACCCTATAAAAATGCCGTCTAAGATACTCAGACGGCATTTTGTTTGCCTAGATAAATTAAATATCGTATGTGGTTGAAGCGGTATCGCCGCCTTTGCCTGTCCAGTTGGTATGGAAAAACTCGCCGCGCGGTTTGTCGGTACGCTCGTAAGTGTGCGCGCCGAAGTAGTCGCGTTGCGCTTGCAACAGGTTGGCAGGCAGGCGCTCGGAAGTGTAGCCGTCAAGGAAGGTAATGGCGGAAGCCATGCAAGGCATCGGAATACCGCACTCGATCGCTTTGGCCACCACTTTACGCCATGCAGGCAGACAGGTTTCCAACACGCCTTTGAAATAAGGATCGGAACCCAAGAAGACCAAATCAGGATTGGCTTCGTATGCGTCGCGGATGTTGCCCAAGAACGCGCTGCGGATGATGCAGCCTTCGCGCCACAAGAGGGCAGTATTGCCGTAATTCAATGCCCAATCGTTGTTTTCGCTGGCTTCGCGGATCAGCATAAAGCCTTGTGCATAAGAAATAATTTTGGATGCCAACAGGGATTGGCGCAAAGCATCTACCCATGCGGCTTTATCGCCTTCAATCGGGGTAATGGTTTTGCCAAACAGGCTGTTTGCTTGGGCGCGTTGGTCTTTAAACGCGGACACGCAACGTGCAAACACGGCTTCGGAAATCAAGGTCAACGGGATACCCAAATCGAGGGCATTGATGCCGGTCCATTTGCCTGTACCTTTTTGACCTGCGGTATCGAGGATTTTTTCGACCAAAGGTTCGCCGTTTTCATCTTTGTAACCCAAAATCGCAGCGGTAATTTCGACCAGATAAGAATCCAGTTCGGTTTTGTTCCACTCGTTGAAGATTTGGTGCATTTCATCATAAGACAGACCCAAACCGTCTTTCATGAATTGGTAGGCTTCGCAAATCAACTGCATATCGCCGTATTCGATACCGTTGTGCACCATTTTGACGAAGTGGCCCGCACCATCGCGACCGACCCAGTCGCAGCAAGGCTCGCCTTGAGGCGTTTTGGCAGAGATGGCTTGGAAAATCGGCTTAACAGCAGGCCATGCGGCTTCATCGCCGCCAGGCATGATAGATGGGCCGTGACGCGCGCCTTCTTCACCGCCGGATACGCCGGCACCGATGAAGCGGATGCCTTTTGCGGCCAGCTCATGTGTACGGCGGGTAGAATCAGGATAGTTGGCATTGCCGCCGTCAATAATGATGTCGCCTTGGTCCAAAAGTGGAACGAGTTGCTCGATAAAATCGTCAACAACAGAGCCAGCGCGGACCATCATCATGATTTTGCGTGGTTTTTCTAATTTATCAACCAGATCTTGCAGTGAATATGCGCCGATAATATTGGTATTTTTGGCTGCGCCGTTTAAAAAATCATCTACTTTGCTGGTCGTACGGTTGAATGCGACAACTTTAAAACCATTGTCGTTCATGTTGAGAATCAGGTTTTGCCCCATCACGGCAAGGCCGATAACGCCAATGTCGCCTTTCATTTTGTGAAACTCCGTTATTGATTAATTTTATCAAGCGTAACTCTAGCTGATTTACACGTTTTTAACAATCCTTAACTTTTTAATTTTTTGAAAAGATGCCTTTACGTTTCAGACGGCCTTTGCCTTTGGGAAAACAAACTATAAATTAGATTTTAAATAATAAATAGAAGATGATATTGAGTGCTGCCCCAGCTTGTTTATAACTTTAATTACAAAAATTTTTCAAATACTTAGCTGATATTTTTTGATGAGGATAAAGTATGGTCGGCCTTGTTTGCAGATGTGGATAAAATTTTCCTGCTGCTTTATTCTGTGGGTAACTTTTTGCCTGTGCACAATCTTAGCTTGTTTTATACTTCTTCAGTCGGAACTGATTGACTAGAGAAATAGTCAAATGGTTTTTTATTTCAAGCTATTTTCATATTTCCTTTTATTTAAGCTGGGAAAAGGCCGTCTGAAAATATTTCAATAAGGGTATGCATATGAAGTTTTCCTTTAGTATTAACCTGTTATCCGTTTTGATTTTGGCCGCTTGTGCGCAACAGCCGGTTCAAAAGCCTCAAGTTGCCCTGCCCTCTGTATCTGTGGACAACCATGCGCCGGAGCAAGGAACAGGGCTGACGGAGCAGAAATTAATCCGCGCCAAGCATTATATGGCGGCGTCTGCCAATCCGCTGGCAACTGAAGCCGGTTATGAAATTTTGAAGCGCGGCGGCAGTGCGATAGATGCGATGATTGCCATGCAGACAACTTTGGGACTGGTTGAACCGCAGTCTTCCGGATTGGGCGGCGGTGCGTTTCTGGTGTATTGGGACAATAAGGCGAAAAAGCTGACGACGTTTGATGCCCGTGAAACGGCGCCGAAAGCGGCAACGCCGGAACTTTTCTTGGATGAAAACGGCAAGCCGATGGGCTTTATGAAAGCAGTGGTCGGCGGCCGTTCGGTCGGTGTACCGGGAATTCCGAAGCTGCTGGAAGATGTCCATAAGCGTTACGGCAAATTGCCGTGGGCAAGTTTGTTTGAGAAACCAATTACTTTGGCGGAACAAGGTTTTGCTGTTTCTCCGCGTATGGCGAAATCCATCGAACAAAATTTGGAACCCTTGCAACGTTATCCGCAAACCGCCGCTTACTTCCTGCCTGACGGCAAACCTTTGGCTGCGGAAACGGTTTTGAAAAATCCTGAATTTGCGCGTTCCGTACGCCTGTTGGCGGAAAAAGGCAGCGCGCCGTTTTATCAGGGCGCGCAGGCGCAGAATATTGTCCGTGCCGTTACCGGTGCTGTGGATAACCCCGGTAAAATCAGCATGGCGGATTTGAAAAACTATCAAGTTATCGAGCGTAAGCCGGTTTGTGCGCCGTATCGTGAATATGAAGTTTGCGGCATGGGCGCGCCAAGTTCCGGCGCAATCGCTTTGGGGCAGATTTTGGGCGTATTGCAGAATCAGGATATGAAAGCGTTGGGATCGGAAAATATCCACAGTTGGCGCTGGATAGGCGATGCGTCGCGGATTGCGTTTGCCGACCGTGATTATTATGTAGGCGATCCCAAGTTTGTGAATGTTCCGACCCGAGCCATGATTTCTCAGGCTTATTTGAAACCGCGTGCCGAAGAAATCCGCAAAGCTGACAAGGCATTGGAAACTATTCAGGCAGGCAAGTTCGACAAGGCATACGCGCAGGGCATGGCAGTAGAGCTGCCGTCCACCAGCCATTTGGTGGTTGTGGATAAAGACGGCAACGTTGTATCGATGACGACTTCGATTGAAAACGCGTTCGGTTCGGGGCTGATGGCAAACGGCTATCTGCTCAACAACGAATTAACCGATTTTGCCTTCAATCCTGTCGGAGAGGACGGTAAAATCGTTGCCAACAGCGTGGCGGGCGGCAAACGGCCACGTTCTTCAATGGCACCGACCATCGTGATGAAAGACGGCAAGCCCTATCTGGCGGTCGGTTCGCCCGGCGGCAGCCGTATTATCGGTTTCGTCGCCAAAACACTTGTGGCACATATCGATTGGGGCATGGACATTCAGGCGGCAATCTCTCTGCCGAATATGCTCAATCGCGGCAGTCAGTATGAAATCGAGGAAAAAACCGCTGCGGCGGATAAAGCGGCTGCGTTGGAAAAATTAGGCTACAAAGTCCAAATCCGCGATTTGAATTCCGGCGTACAAGGCATTGTAATCGGCAAAGACGGTTTGCTCGGCGGTGCCGACCCGCGCCGCGAAGGCAAAGTCATGGGCGATTGATATTGTCGGTTTGACATGAAAAGGCCGTCTGAAACCTAGTTGTTCAGACGGCCTTTTAGTTTAGGAAAAAATATGGATAAGATGTGTATAAGAATAACGTTAAATTTTAATATTTTTATTTTTCAATAAGATAAAAAGGATGAATATGTGGATAATTACTTGTGGAAAATGACATGATTTAGGCCGTCTGAAAGGTTAAGACGGCCTTTTCATTGGACTGCTTTATCTGTTTTCTATCAGGCTGCCGGCAGCTCGTGAAAAGCGCTGGGCAAGTCTTCGTCATCGGCAAACTCAACCCATTCGTAAGCGCTTTCATCTGCCAAAACGGCACGCAACAGTGCATTATTGATGGCATGGCCTGATTTGTAACCTTCAAATGCGCCGATAATCGGATGGCCGATAATGTATAAATCGCCAATCGCATCCAGGATTTTGTGGCGGACAAATTCATCAGGATAGCGCAAACCTTCCGGATTCAAAACATCCATGTCGTCAATCACGATGGCGTTGTTCAAATTGCCGCCCAGTCCGAGATTATGGGCGCGCATCATTTCCACTTCGTGCATAAAGCCGAAGGTACGGGCGCGGGCAATCTCATCGATATAGGATTTCCCTGCAAAATCAATCTCGAAAGTAGGTGCACTGCGGTTGAATACGGGATGGTCAAACTCGATGGTTAAAGTCACTTTAAAGCCGTCATAAGGCGTAAAGCGCACCCATTTTCCGGTTTCTTTGATTTCAACGGGTTTGAGGATTCTCAAAAAACGTTTTTGGGCTTTTTGATCGACAACGCCTGCATCTTGTAAAAGGTAAATAAACGGCAGGCTGGAGCCGTCCATAATCGGAATTTCAGGCGCGTTCAATTCAATCAAGGCATTATCGATGCCGTAGGCAGACAGAGCCGACATAATGTGTTCAATCGTGCCGATGCGAACGCCTTTATCGGTAACGATGGTTGAAGAGAGGCGGGTATCGTTAATCAAATAAGGATTCAATTTGATTACTTCTCCCATTTCTCCACTTAAATCAGTACGGCGGAACGAAATACCGCTGTTTTCTTCGGCAGGATGCAAAGTCAGAGCGACCCTTTCGCCCGAATGCAGGCCAACGCCGGTAACGCTTACTGATTTGGCTAAAGTCCGTTGCAACATAATTGCTTCCTTTTAAAAAGTCTGATGGGCAAATGATACGTTAAAAAGGAAAAAACAAGCCATCATTTTTAATAGTATTTGCCAATATAGATGTTTTGTGGGGGTGAAATTCAATGTTTAAATTATCCATAAAAATATGTGAAATTGAAGTGGGTAATTTGGGTTTTATCCATAGATAAATAGGGAAACTAAGATTCTATCCTTTTTTATTCCGGCATTCAGTTGAGGTTGGCCTCAAAGATAAAAAGGAATTATCAAATTGGTTTTAAAGAAAGTTATTCCGTTATCCACAGATAGTTTGGTTCTTCATCAAACTCATCATTTTAAAAATTAAAATATTATGATTTGAAGAAAACACTGAATTATCAACACAAAAATGGCAAAATACGGAAGAAATAGAACTAAGTTTATGATTTCCATAAACTTATGAAACTTTTAAGATTGGAAAATAGTTTTTATGAAATAAAATATCAAAAGCTAAGTCTGATTCGATTTTCCTGATATTTTCCTACAAACAAGAATTTCATGTTTTCTTTATTTAAATCAAACAACTTAAAAGTAATCATCTGTAATCCTAGAAAGTAATTTTATTTCAGGATACAATGGTCTTACTGAAAAATTTTTCCCATTCCATCTAATAGGAGTAGCAAAATGAGTATTAAAGTAGCGATTAATGGTTTTGGCCGCATCGGTCGTCTGGCATTGCGTCAAATTGAAAAAGCCCAAGGTATCGAAGTCGTTGCTGTTAACGACTTGACTCCTGCCGATATGCTGCTGCACCTCTTTAAATACGACAGTACTCAAGGCCGCTTTGAAGGCTCTGCCGAATTGAAAGATGATGCGATTGTTGTGAACGACAAAGAAATCAAAGTATTTGCCAATCCTAATCCTGAAGAATTGCCTTGGGGTGAGCTGGGTGTGGACGTCGTCCTCGAATGTACCGGTTTCTTTACCAGCAAAACCAAAGCAGAAGCCCATATCCGTGCCGGTGCGCGCAAAGTTGTAATTTCGGCTCCTGGCGGCAATGATGTGAAAACCGTTGTATACGGCGTAAACCAAGATATTTTGGATGGTAGCGAAACTGTCATCTCTGCCGCTTCTTGTACGACTAACTGTCTGGCTCCTATGGCTGCGGTATTGCAAAAAGAATTCGGTATCGTCGAAGGCTTGATGACCACCATCCACGCCTATACCGGTGACCAAAACACTCTTGACGCACCTCACCGTAAAGGCGACTTCCGCCGCGCCCGTGCCGCTGCCTTGAATATCGTACCGAACAGCACCGGTGCCGCTAAAGCCATCGGCTTGGTTATCCCTGAATTGAACGGCAAGCTTGATGGTTCTGCCCAACGCGTTCCTGTTGCTACCGGCTCTTTGACCGAACTGGTTTCTATTCTCGAACGCCCTGTTAACAAAGAAGAAATCAATGCAGCCATGAAAGCCGCCGCTAGCGAGTCTTATGGCTACACTGAAGATCAAATCGTTTCTTCCGACGTTATCGGTATTGAATACGGCTCACTCTTCGATGCGACTCAAACCCGTGTGATGACTGTTGGCGACAAACAATTGGTAAAAACCGTTGCTTGGTACGACAATGAAATGTCTTACACTTGCCAATTGGTTCGTACCTTGGAATTCTTTGCTGGTAAAATCTAAAGGATAACAGGCTAAATCAATCAGTCTGTGGATAATTAAAAGGTCGTCTGAACATTTCAGACGGCCTTTTGTTTGTAGATAAATTCAATTTGCAATCAGATTGTGGATAGTTTAATCACTGTGGCACATTTATTTTCTATCCTAAACTGCACTTCATAATCCGCAATATTCATTACATAAATCCGTTCGGGAATATCTTGATAAGCAGGGCGAGGATCTTGGGCGATGCTTTGCTCAATGAGATGTTTTTCTTCTGTGGATAGATGTTCCGCAAGCGTACTTTCTGCCCAAACAACGTTCAATTCTTCAGGTTTGCCACTGACAAAGCCTGATGATGCGTCAGGTTTGGATTCGACAAACGGGATGTAGGGTTTGATATCCACTACCGGAGTACCGTCCAATAGGTCTGCACCGCTGCAATAGATGCGGACAGGTTTGCCTGTTTCGATACGTTCGAGTTTCAGCAGGGATAAACCGAGATGATTGGGGCGGTGCGGGCTGCGCGTGGCAAATACGCCCATTTTTTGTTTGCCTCCAAGCCGTGGCGGACGCACCATTTGCGCCCAACCTTCATCCAATACGCCGTGGAAAATAAAATTTATCCACACATAGTCGAAATCTTCCAAGCCCCGAACGCTGTCTGCGGTAAATTCAGGAGTGAGTTCAATGCAAATTTCTGCCGCAGGAACCAAACCGGGTTGGCGGGCAATGCCGAATTTTTGTTTGTAGGGGGAATGAACGGTTGCAATAGGCGTAATCGAATAGGACATAATTTGTGGATAAATATTCTGTGCAAACTGTCATCATATCACAGATGTTTTCCCACATTTTGCGGTAGTAATTTGTTATAATACAAAACATTTATTCCAAATGTCCGTATATTGGCAATAAATGAATAATTTAAATTATTTAAAATAAAATCAATAGGTTATATTAATACATGATTGTTTCTATCGATGTAGATGCACAAAAAACGTTTACGCCTTTGTGCCCGAAAGAATTACCTGTTGCCGAAGGTCATCTGATTGCGGATGAACTCAATGCCCAAGCTGCATTGGCGGATTTACGCGTGATGACGAAAGATGCGCATCATGCCGCGGCAAAATGGCTTGTGGATAATCCTGTTGATATGTTGAAACCGACAGGTTTGCCCGATGCGGATTTGACTTGGGTGTCGCATGCGATGGTTGGAACATATGGCTATGAGTTGTTGGATGGCCTGCCTTCAGCCAAAGAATACGATTATTGTGTTTGGAAAGGCGTTGATCCTGAATTACACCCCTACGGCGCATGTTTTCACGATATTGAGGAAAAGCTCAGTACAGGTTTGATCGAATGGTTGCGCTGTCAAAATGCAGATACAGTTATTGTCGGCGGTTTGGCAACGGATTATTGTGTGAAGACAACGGTTTTACAGTTGCTTAAAGGAGGGGCTTGGAAAGTCATCGTCAATCAGGCGGCTTGCCGTGGCATTGCTCCGGAAACGGTTGAATCTGCATGGCAGGAAATGCATTCTGCCGGGGCTATTATTTTAGAAAACGCCGAAGAAATAAGAAAATACATTAATAATCAATAAATTATATTTTTAAATTCTGTTGTTTCACGTGAAACATTTTCCAAAATATGAAGATTTTACTTGTCCGCTTGTCCAGTATGGGCGATTTAATTCATACGTTGCCCGCAGTTGAAGATTTGGCGCGACAATGTTCTGATGTGGAGCTCCATTGGCTGTGTGAGGCAGGGTTTGCAGATATCGCCCGCTTACATCCTTTTGTCAAAAAGGTTCATGTAATGAAATGGCGGCAGTGGCGCAAACAGCTTTTTCAGGCTGAAACTTGGCGTGAAATAGGCCGTCTGAAAACAGATTTACAGGTTGAATCTTTTGATTTTGTTTTAGATAGCCAAGGACTGATTAAAAGCGCATGTTTTGCCAAAATGGCGAAATCCCCTATTTACGGTTTGGATAAACACAGCGCGCGTGAAAGTTTGGCTGCCTTTGCATACAGTAAAACATTTGCCGTGCCGAAAGGCAAAAATGCGGTCTGGCGAAACCGTGAATTATTCGCCCAAGTATTTGGTTATACAATGCCTGAGACGCAGGTATTTGGTTTGTCAGTTCCTGAATCAGGCCGTCTGAAAAATTTGCAATCCCCTTATTACGTTGCTTTGCATGCAACCAGTCGCGACAGTAAATTATGGCCGGTAGAACACTGGCGTGTATTATTGAAAAAGTTGAATGAAGAGCAACAATGCAATGTGTATCTGCCGTGGGGAAATGAAACCGAAAAAATGCGTGCCGAACAGATTGCAAGCGATTTACCGTTTGCTTCGGTTTGCGACAAAATGAATTTATTACAGGCTGCATTTTTATTGAAAAACGCAGAGGGTATTATTGGCGTAGATACCGGACTACTGCATCTTGCCAATGCGTTGGAAAAGCCTGTTGTAGGAATTTATACAGATACAGATCCGGCCAAGACTGGCGTTCAAGTTTCGGCTTATGCAGAAAATTTAGGCGGTATTGCTCAAATTCCCAATGTTGACGAGGTTTATCAAACCTTGATGGATTGTGTTGCAGTATACGGTAAATAATTGCTGGGGAGTTGGATTTATTTTCTGAGTAAATGCTTTAGAAATGATATAATTCCGCTCTATTTGCCAAGATTTATACAAATTTGGTTTTGTCATGTTGGGAAAACCGAATTGGATTTTATATAAAGAATGTATCAAAAGCAGTATGCTTGATTTGATGGACATTCTTTTTAGGAGAATTGAATGAAAGCACTGGTCGCAGTAAAGCGCGTAGTGGACTACAACGTCAAAGTTCGTGTGAAAGCCGATGGTTCCGATGTGGATATCGGTAATGTCAAAATGTCGATGAACCCGTTTGATGAAATCGCGGTAGAAGAAGCTGTCCGTTTGAAAGAAGCCGGAAAAGTAAGCGAGATTGTTGCTGTTTCTCTTGGCGAGAAAAAATGCGAAGAGACGTTGCGTACTGCTTTGGCGATGGGTGCCGACCGTGCGGTTCATGTTGAGACTGATGCGAAGTTGGAGCCTTTGGTCGTTGCGAAATTGCTGAAAGCTGTTGAGGATAAAGAAAATCCGCAAATTTTACTGCTGGGCAAACAGGCAATTGACGATGACGCCAACCAAGTTGCCCAAATGCTGGCTGCGTTGTTGAATGCGGCTCAAGGTACTTTTGCATCAAAAGTGCAAATTGAAGGCGAAGAAGCATTGGTAACCCGTGAAATTGACGGCGGCGAAGAGACTGTTGCATTGAAGCTGCCTGCGGTCATCAGTGCAGATTTGCGTTTGAACGAACCACGCTTTGTCAAACTTCCTAATATCATGGCGGCAAAGAAAAAACCTTTGGAAAAATTAAGTCCTGCCGATTTAGCTGTGGATATTTCTCCGCGTTTGAATACCGTGAAATTTGCCGAACCTAAAGCACGTCAAGCCGGTGTGAAAGTGGCTGATGTTGCCGAGTTGGTTGAAAAGCTGAAAAACGAAGCCAAAGTGATCTAAGGAGTATGAAATGAGCGTATTGATTATTGCGGAACATAATAACCAACATTTGAATCCTGCCACTTTGCATGCGGTAACGGCTGCCGCTAAATTGGGTAATGTAGATTTATTGGTTGCTGGCAGTAATGCTGCTGCGGTGGTTGAAGAGGCGAAACAGGTTGCAGGCGTAGCGAAAGTTTTAGTAGCCGATGCGCCCTATTACGCTGAAGGTTTGGCAGAAGAATTAGCGCCTTTGGTTGTTAAACTGGCTGCGGATTACCACTATGTGGCTGCGACTGCAACTGCATTTGGTAAAAATCTGTTGCCCCGAGTAGCTGCCCTGTTGGATGTGCCACAAGTTTCGGATTTAACCGAAGTTGTGGATAACTCGACATTTGTCCGTCCGATTTATGCCGGTAATGCATTTGAAACTGTTCAATCCAGTTCTGAAAAATTGGTGCTGACTTTCCGTGCGACAGCATTCGATGCTGCCGGACAAGGCGGTAATGCAGAAGTGGTCACTGTTGAGGCAACGCCTGCTCAAAACCTGAGCCGTTTCGTAAATTGTCAACTTTCCCAGTCTGACCGCCCTGAATTGACTCAGGCAAAAGTGATCGTTTCCGGTGGCCGTGCATTGGGCAGTGCTGAAAAATTCAATGAAGTGTTGACTCCATTGGCGGATGTTTTGGGTGCAGCGATTGGTGCTTCCCGTGCGGCAGTGGATGCCGAGTATGCGCCAAACGATGCCCAAGTCGGACAAACCGGTAAAGTGGTTGCGCCGCAACTGTACTTTGCTATCGGTATTTCCGGTGCTATCCAACACGTTGCCGGTATGCAGGACAGTAAAGTAATTGTTGCCATCAACAAAGATGCTGACGCTCCGATTTTCAATGTGGCAGATTACGGCTTGGTTGGTGATTTGTTTGAAGTTGTACCTCAACTGACTGAAGCACTGAAAAACTAATGTTTCACGTGAAACGTTCAGACGGCCTTTTATAACAAAGGCCGTCTGAAAATATTTTGGCATGATTACGACCTATAAAACCATTACCACACCGATACAGGCTGAATTTAAAGATAAAGGCAGTCGCTTCATTGCATATGCCTATCCGATTCGCACTTTAGCCGATGTGAAGAAATATCTCGACCCATTAAAGGAAGAGCATCACAAGGCGCGACATTGGTGTTACGCCTATCGATTGGGTGTGGATGGAATGCAGTTTCGTGCAAACGATGATGGAGAACCGTCTGGAAGCGCAGGCCGCCCTATTTTGGGGCAAATTGATTCTGTCGGTGTGACGGATGTGTTGGTTGTGGTTGTACGTTATTTTGGCGGTACGCTATTGGGTGTTCCCGGTCTGATTCATGCTTATAAGGAATCAACAGCTCAGGCATTGGCGATAGCTGAAGTTGTTGAAAAGAATGTCGAAAAGACAGTTTGGTTGAAATGTGAATATCCTGTTTTGAATGAGGCTATACGGATTGCCAAACAATATCAGGCCGATATTGTGGAACAGGATTTGCAGCTGGATTGTAAGTTGACAGTGAAAATAGCGTTGGCCGATTATGAAGCCTGTATTGCTGCTTGGAAAAATACACGCCAAATTGAAGTAGATACTGAAAAGCCGTTTGAATAAAAGGTCGTCTGAACATATTTGAGAAATCAAAAGATTCAGACGGCCTTTGATGTTTTAGCCTTGGTATCTGTCTAGAGCATTTACGCTTGAGCGCAGGTGTTCCCAAGCCAGTTGATGAAATTCTCCCAGTGCGTTCCATAGGGCATCTTCGCTCATAATGCTGTATTCGCCCTGTGTTCGCAAATCAACATCTGCCCCTTCTTCAATGGCTTGATGGCATGCTTGGTATTCGTTGGTATAGAAGTCATCCATATCTTGCATTAGGCTTGCAGCATGTTTCCAGCGGGCGATATCTGCTTCCAGTTGCGGCAGTAATTCGCACCATTCGCGGTATTTGCTTTGAATTTCGTCAATACGTTTTTGCATGATTTTCCTTTCGTTGTTTGAAATTAGAGTATGGTTGTCTTGGTGCAATATTATTCTTAATTTGAAACAGCTATGCAAGATGGAACAATATTCCATCAATTGAATTTTATTTACAACATCTATTCTTCAAGGAGATGGTATGAAATTGCTCGTTATTGGTAATGGTGGACGTGAACACGCACTGGCTTGGAAATTGGCGCAGTCGTCTAAAGTAGAAACTGTCTTTGTTGCACCTGGTAATGCCGGAACGGCAATTGAGCCTAAACTGCAGAATATCGCATTAACGGCGCATCAAGATTTGATTGATTTTTGCCGTAATGAAAATATTGCTTTTACTGTAGTCGGCCCTGAAGCGCCTTTGGCTGCCGGTGTGGTGAATGATTTCCGTGCTGCCGGGTTGAAGATTTTTGGCCCGACTCAATACGCGGCCCAACTGGAGAGTTCAAAAGATTTTGCTAAAGCATTTATGGCAAAATATAAGATTCCAACCGCGCAATACCAAACCTTTGAAAATGCCGATGCGGCACATGATTACGTCAATCGAAAAGGTGCGCCGATTGTTATTAAGGCGGATGGTTTGGCTGCCGGTAAAGGCGTGATTGTCGCCATGACTTTGGATGAAGCCCATGCCGCTATTGACGATATGTTGTTGGGCAACAAAATGGGCAATGCAGGCGCGCGTGTTGTAATTGAAGATTTCCTGCAAGGCGAGGAAGCGAGCTTTATCGTTATGGTGGACGGCAATCATGTTTTGCCGATGGCAACCAGTCAAGACCATAAACGCCTGCTGGATGACGACAAAGGCCCTAATACCGGCGGTATGGGCGCGTACAGCCCTGCTCCGGTGGTAACGCCTGATGTGTACGAGCGCGCGATGAATGAAATTATTTTGCCGACTGTGGCCGGTATGAAAGCAGAAGGTCATGAATTTACCGGCTTTTTATATGCGGGTTTGATGATTGATAAAACCGGTGCGCCTTATACCATCGAATTCAACTGTCGTTTCGGCGACCCTGAAACCCAGCCGATTATGAGCCGTTTGGATAGCGATTTGGTGGACTTGGTTGAAGCGGCGATCGACGGCAAACTGGATAGTGTTGCTGCCGAATGGAATCCGCAGACTGCAGTAGGTGTGGTGTTGGCTGCACAAAACTATCCTGATTCTCCGAAAAAAGGCGATGTGATCTTCGGCTTGGATAAGGCCAATCAAATAGGTAAAGTTTTCCATGCCGGTACTGCAACGAATGAAAAAGGCGAAGTGGTAACCAATGGCGGCCGTGTGTTGTGTGTCGTCGGTTTGGGCGATGATGTTGCACAAGCTAAAAGCAAGGCTTATGAGGCATTGGAAACCATCCGTTTTGACGGTATGCAATACCGTAAAGATATTGCCGATAAAGCCATCAACCGTTAATAATGAATAGAAATAGGCCGTCTGAACACAGATTGTCCGACAATCGCAGTTTCAGACGGCCTTGGTATTATGATGATGTTCCCCAGAATTTTATCGGCTGCAGCCCAACGCAGGTTGCAGGCGCATCTTAAAAAAGGCGGTTTGGTCGCCTATCCTACCGAGTCTTGCTATGGCTTGGGCTGTGTCCCTACTTTGCCTAAAGCACTCAATCAACTGATTCATCTGAAAAAACGACCGCAACACAAAGGCATGATTGTCATTGGCCATAGCTTGGAACAGTTGCAACCTTTGTTGCAAAGGCCGTCTGAAAATATCCAAACCATGCTGCATGAAGCATGGCCGGCTCCGAAAACTTTCTTATTGCCGGCCGGCAAAAAAGTATTGTCCTCATTGCGGGGGAAAGGACGCAGTAAATTGGCTGTCAGGGTTCCTGCGCACGCAGGTGCAAGGCGTTTGTGTCAGGTTTTGGAAAAGCCTTTAGTCTCTACTTCATGCAATCGTGCAGGCAAACGGGCGTGCAAAACAGAAAGAGAAGTCAGAAGACAGTTTGGCAGGAAAGTTTGGGTTGTAGGCGGATTGATAGGTAAGCAGAAAACGCCCAGCCAGATTATTGACGGAGAAACAGGGGCAAGGCTGCGTTAAAGAAGAATTGTATTTTCAAAGGAAAGGTATTTATTTGGAGAAGCAAATTTTTTCCAAAAGATTGGAAATATCTTTGTGAAAAGCATTTAGCGCAGATCCAGTTTGATGCATGGTAGTCTGTAAAGACAGATCGATTAAGCAGATAGTAAGTCAGTAAATAGAGTATAAAGCAGTATTTTGTGAAATGCTCTTGCAAAGAATGAAGCAAATTTTGAGCGTAAATGAATCTCTGTAATAAATTATTTTTGAATAAACAAATTTTGTGGATAAATTTGAAGATAAATTTCCATCGAAACATAAAAAGGCCGTCTGAAACTTGATATTCAAAGCATTCAGACGGCCTTTTAAATATTTAAACTGTGGATAACTTTGTGAATAAGTATGGATTAAAGCTTATGTCCGCACACAGTTTCGTATTGTTTTTCAGTAATCGTACCGCTCATGACGCTCATTGGGCGGATGCTGGTCGGAGTATAGTTTTGGTTGGAAATGACCCTGCCGTGTTCGTCGATCAGTTGCAGCGCTGCCAGGCGATAGGTTTTGTTTGAGCAATGAATTTCCCAGCTGCCGATGGCTGTTTTATAGGCCGGTGTATTGACGAAACGTTCCTCTTTCAGTTTGGAAACGGTTTTTTTATCGCGGAAAGTAACCAGTGCGCCATTTCTTTTAATGCTGCTTCTATCAATGGCCACTTTGATATTGCCTTCAGAGATGGTGCCGATGTTGGTCCAGTTGCCGCCGCCGCTTGAAGTGGTGGTTGTTTCACAGGCACTCAACATCAAAGCCGCAAATACGGTTGCAGCTAGGGAAAAACGTTTGATATTCATAAAACCTCATTATTTACAGAAAGTCAGCCGATATTATCCGTGAAGATGGCATATATCGTAAATCGATTTTGCAAAGTTGAACCTCTGAAAAGCATTTTATGAAAAATACGCTGAAAAGGCCGTCTGAAACCTGTCTTTCAGACGGCCTTGAAGTGTAAAATCATGTATAATCGCAAACAATTTGGTTTTCATCCCATAGGAAGATCCGACATGATTAACCCTATCGCTGCACTTTCCCCATTAGATGGCCGCTACGCCAAATCCGTTGAAGCATTGCGTCCGATTTTCTCCGAATACGGCCTGATGCGTGCACGTGTCAAAGTTGAATTAAACTGGCTCAAAGCCCTTGCCGCCGAGCCTAAGATTGTAGAAGTTCCTGCTTTCAGCGATTTTACGCTTGCCGAAATCGACAAAGTGATCGAAAACTTCTCGCTTGAAGATGCCGCCGCCGTCAAAGCCATTGAGGCGACCACCAATCACGACGTCAAAGCCATCGAATATTGGCTTAAAGAACGCTTCTCCGGCGTGCCTGAAGTGGCTGCTGCCAGCGAGTTCATCCACTTTGCCTGCACCAGCGAAGACATCAACAACCTGTCCCACGCTTTAATGCTGCAAGAAGCGCGTGAGACTGTTTTGCTGCCGAAACTGGCCGAAATCATTGAAAAACTGACCGGCATGGCGCATGAGTTGGCTGCCGTCCCTATGATGAGCCGCACGCATGGCCAGCCTGCTACACCAAGCACACTGGGTAAAGAAATCGCCAATGTTGTGTACCGCCTGCAACGTCAGTTTAAAAACCTGCAAGCGCAAGAGTTCCTCGGCAAAATCAATGGCGCAGTCGGCAACTACAATGCCCATATGGTCGCCTATCCCGATGTGGATTGGGAAACCCATTGCCGCAACTTCGTTGAAATCAGCCTCGGCCTGACCTTCAACCCCTACACCATTCAAATCGAGCCGCACGACTATATGGCGGAACTCTTCCAAGCCATCAGCCGTGTCAACACGATTCTGATCGACTTCAACCGCGATGTTTGGGGCTACATTTCTTTGGGTTACTTCAAACAAAAAGTCAAAGCAGGCGAAGTCGGTTCTTCCACCATGCCGCACAAAGTCAATCCGATCGACTTTGAAAACTCCGAAGGCAACCTCGGTATGGCCAATGCCGTATTGGGCTTTTTGTCCGAAAAACTGCCGATTTCCCGTTGGCAGCGCGACCTGACCGACAGCACCGTATTGCGCAATATGGGCGTAGGCGTGGGCTATACCGTATTGGGCTTTGCCGCCCATCTGCGCGGTCTGAACAAGCTTGAACCGAATCCTGCCGCCCTTGCTGCAGATTTGGACGCTACTTGGGAGTTGCTGGCCGAGCCGATTCAAACCGTAATGCGTCGTTACGGCGTGGCCAATCCTTACGAGAAACTGAAGGACCTGACTCGCGGTAAAGACGGCATTACGCCTGAAGTGTTGAAACTCTTTATCGAATCGTTGGAAATTCCGGCAGAAGCCAAAGCCAAATTGCTTGAGTTGACCCCTGCGTTGTATGTGGGCAAAGCCGAAGAGTTGGCAAAACGAATTTAAAAGGCTTTTGTAGGGTGCACTTTCTTAGTTATCGAGATTTTTTGATAGATAAGAAACCAACCCTTTACATCCGACAAATTAAAAAGGCCGTCTGAAATCTCTTTCAGACGGCCTTTTTCGATTCAAACCATTATTTCACTTTGTCTTTCAATGCGCCATAGCCGGCGGCGTCCATTTCTTCCAAAGGGATGAATTTCAAACTTGCGCCGTTGATGCAATAGCGCAGGCCGCCTTTGTCTTTGGGGCCGTCGGGGAAAACGTGTCCTAAGTGTGAGTCAGCGGCGTGGCTGCGGACTTCGGTGCGGCGCATGTTGTAGCTGAAATCGTCGTGTTCGGTAACGGCTGAGGCATTAATCGGGTGGGTGAAGCTCGGCCAGCCGCAGCCGGAATCGAATTTGTCGGCGGAAGAAAACAGGGGTTCGCCGCTGACGATGTCCACATAAATGCCGGGTTTGAACAAGTGGTCGTATTCGTGGCTGAATGCATATTCGGTCGCGCTGTTTTGGGTAACTTGGTATTGCTCTTCGGTCAGAAGGCGTTTGAGTTCGGCAGTGCTAGGTTTTTTATACGTTGCTGCGTCGAAGCCTTTGCCTTGAGGGGCGGCTTTGCTTTTGCCCGGCAGCGGTTCGTCGGCTTTGCGGATATCGATGTGGCAGTAGCCGTTGGGGTTTTTAATCAGGTAGTCCTGATGGTATTCCTCGGCGTCGTAGAAGTTTTGCAGCGGCTCGTTTTCGACGACGAGGGGCTGTTGGTATTTTTGCTGCTCGCGTTTGAGCGCGGCGGCGATGACGGCTTTTTCGGCAGGGTCGGTGTAGTATACGCCGCTACGGTATTGCGTGCCGATGTCGTTGCCTTGTTTATTGAGGCTGGTCGGGTCAACGACGCGGAAGAAATATTGCAGGATGTCGTCTAGGCTGAGTTTGTCGGCATCGTAGGTGACTTTGACGGTTTCGGCATGGCCTGTATCGCGGTAGGAAACGTCTTCGTAGCTTGGGTTTTGCGTTTTGCCGTTGGCGTAGCCGGATACTGCGTCAACCACGCCGTCTATGCGTTGGAAATAGGCTTCCAAGCCCCAGAAGCAGCCGCCGGCAAGGTAGATGGTGCGCGTATTCATGATTGCTGAATCCTTTTTCTGTGTGTCGGGTTTGTAGAACGAGTTTTTCAGACGGCCTATATCGGCATTCGGGTCGCGGATTAAAGCCAATGCCTGCGCTTCGTTGATACTGCCTTTGACGATGCGCTGCACGTCGCCGTCTTTGCCGATTAATGCCCATGAAGGGTAAACACTGATATTCAGGCTTTGGGCGATGGAGCCGCCGTTGTCGGTAACGACGGGTAGCTTGGGATAATTCAAACCGGCATACCATTTTTGAAAGTCGCCGTCTTTTTTCTCGTGTAGAAAACCGGGTGAGGCAACGGTAATCAGGTTGGCAGAACCGAATTTTGCATCTTGCGCCCATTTTTCGGTTTGTCCCAATTCGGACAAACACAAAGGACACCAACTTGCCCAAAATTTAATCAGGGTGGGTTTGTCTTTTTTCAGGAAAACACTGGCAGGGCGGTTGTCAGGGGTTTTCAACGAGGACAATGCCTGCGGTACGGTTGCGGCTTCGGTATCCATCATTTTGGATGAGCAAGCGCCAAGCGCAAGCAGGCAGCCGAACTTGGTGCAAAGTGAAAATAATGTGCGGGGATTCATCGCTATGTTTCCTGTATGGATGGTTTGTCTCGTTAGACGTTGGAAATGCCAAAACCTGACAACCTTGATTTTCAGACGACCTTGCCACGTAAAATACGCTACAATACTCCCTATTTCAAGTTTCTAAAATTAAAAGGAAAATTTAATGTTCAGCTTCTTCCGTCGCAAGAAAAAACAGGAAACTCCGGCTCCTGAGGAGGCTCAAGTTCAGGAAACCGCAGCAAAAGTAGAATCTGAAGTTGCTCAAGTAGTTGAAAATATTAAAGAAGATGCCGAATCTTTAGCAGAAAGCGTCAAAGGGCAGGTCGAATCAGTTATCGAATCGGCTGTTGAAACCGTCAGCGAAACCGTCGAGCAGGTTCGGGAAGCTTTGACCGAAACGCCGTCTGAAACAGTCGAAAAAGTAGAAGAACACGTTGAAGTGGCAAAAGAAGCGGCTGTTGAAACAGTCAGTGAGGCTGTTGATCAGGTAAAGGAAACTGTTGCCGAGATGCCGTCTGAAGCGGCTGAGGTTGCTGAAGAAGTGGCAGAACAGGCTGAGGTGGTAAAAGAAGCAGCTGTTGAAACCGTCAGCGAGGCTGTTGAACAAGTTCAAGAAACCGTTGCGGAAACACCGGCTGAAGCCCCTGCTCCGGTAGAAGAACAAAAGCTCAGTTGGGCTGCGCGTTTGAAACAAGGCTTGACCAAATCGCGCGACAAAATGGCAAAATCGTTGGCCGGCGTGTTTGGCGGCGGACAGATCGACGAGGATTTGTATGAAGAGCTGGAAACCGTGCTGATTACCAGCGATATGGGCATGGAAGCCACCGAATACTTGATGAAAGACGTGCGCGACCGTGTCAGCCTTAAAGGCCTCAAAGACGGCAACGAATTGCGCGGTGCGCTGAAAGATGCGCTGTACGACTTGATTAAGCCTCTCGAGAAGCCTTTGGTCTTGCCAGAAACCAAGGAGCCTTTCGTGATTATGCTTGCCGGTATCAACGGCGCGGGCAAAACCACGTCTATCGGCAAACTGGCCAAATACTTCCAAGCCCAGGGAAAATCTGTATTGCTGGCGGCAGGCGATACTTTCCGTGCCGCCGCGCGTGAGCAGCTTCAGGCTTGGGGTGAGCGCAACAATGTGACCGTGATTTCGCAAACTACGGGCGATTCCGCTGCCGTTTGCTTCGATGCCGTCCAAGCCGCGAAAGCGCGCGGGATCGACATCGTGCTGGCCGATACAGCCGGCCGTCTGCCGACGCAGCTTCATTTGATGGAAGAAATCAAAAAAGTGAAACGCGTGTTGCAAAAAGCCATGCCTGATGCGCCACATGAAATTATCGTCGTGCTTGATGCCAACATCGGTCAAAACGCCGTCAACCAAGTGAAAGCCTTTGACGAAGCATTGGGTCTGACCGGCCTTATCGTGACCAAGCTTGACGGTACGGCCAAAGGCGGTATCCTTGCCACCCTTGCCTCTGACCGCCCAGTTCCTGTCCGCTACATCGGCGTAGGTGAAGGCATCGACGATTTACGTCCGTTTAATGCCAAGGCGTTCGTAGATGCCCTATTGGATTAAACAGACAGGCTGAGGCTTGGTAACCGCAGTTTGCGGGGGATTTCTGAGCCGTATTTTGAAAGACTCCGCATTCGGTTGGTACAAGCCAAACAGGCTGTTAAAAAGGCCGTCTGAAACCTAAAATCAGGTTTCAGACGGCCTTTATTTTATTTGCAGGTTTAGTTTTTCCTTGCGGTAACAAACTCGGCCAGTTGGCGCAGGTGCAGGGCTTTGTCGCCGAATGGCTCGATCAGGGCAACGGCTTCTGCAATCAGCGTTTCTGCGTAAGTACGCGCGGCGTGCAGGCCCATCAGTTTGACGTAGGTTGGTTTGTCGTTGTCCGAGTCTTTGCCGGCGGTTTTGCCCAATGTGGCGGTATCGGCTTCACAGTCCAATACATCGTCGATCACTTGGAAAGCCAGGCCCAATTTGGCGGCGTAGCGGTCTAAGGATTGGATTTGCGCCGGTGTTAAGTCCGGGCAGGAAAGTGCGCCTAAGGCTACGGCCGCGCGGATGAGTGCGCCGGTTTTGAGGCTGTGCATCTGTTCCAATTCGGCCTGATTCATGGCTTTGCCGACATTGGCAAGGTCGATGGCTTGTCCGCCCGCCATGCCGAGGCTGCCGGATGCCTGGGCCAGTGTGGACAACATGGCAAGCTGACGTTCGGCAGGCAGGCCTGTCGGACGGCTCAATACATCAAAGGCTTGGGTTTGCAGCGCATCGCCGACCAAAAGGGCGGTGGCTTCATCGTATTGCACATGGCAGGTCGGTTTGCCGCGGCGCAGGCTGTCGTTGTCCATCGCCGGCATATCGTCGTGAACCAACGAATAGACGTGTACCATTTCGATGGCCGCCATCGCCTGCTCGACGGCATTTTGGTTTGCTTCGCCCAATTCGGACGCGGCAAGCACCAAGAGCGGGCGCAGCCGTTTGCCGCCGCCGAGGGTAACGTAACGCATGGCTTCGTGCAGCGTGTGCGGCACTTGGCTTTCAGACGGCAAGAAATGCGCCAGCAGTAATTCGGTTTGCGCTTGGGCTTTTTGCTGCCATGTTTTGAGTTCATTCGCCGGGTTCAAGGTTCAACTCCTTCAGTTCGCCGGCATCCAAGACTTGCAGTTTCTGCTCGACTTCCGCCAATTTGGTTTGGCAGTATCTGACCAATTCGTTGCCTTCCTGATAGGCGGCCAAAGCGTCTTCCAGCGGCATTTCGCTGCTTTGCATGGCCTGGGTCAGGGTTTCAAGGCGGGATAAGGCTTCTTCAAAGGATTGGGGGGCATTTTTTTTCATGGTTTGAAATGATGGGCAGAAAAGGGGAATTGTAGCATTTTTAGATGATGAAGGCCGTCTGAACAGGGATGAAAACGAAATCAAAGATTTCTGTTTCTTTGTTCAGACGGCCTTTTTTCAAACTAAATAACGTTATCAGCCCGGTAAAACGGCTTTTTGATAGTTGAGCGCGATAAACTGCTTCTCGGCATCCAATTCAGTGATTTTGAACAATGCCTGCGATTTGGGCAGCGCGTCAAACGGAATACCGGTCGCGCGCGTTACCAGCGGCAGACCTTCAATGCGGACGAGGTCTTCTTTGAGGATGGTGGCCGTCAGCTCGCTCGTGCCTTGTTGTTGCAGATAGACGAGGCTCCAGTAAGCTTCCATTTGGCGTTGGAAGTCGGCGTAGGCTGTATAGGCGGCATCAAAGTCGCGCAGTGCGGCGAAAAGCTCGGCATCGCTGTTTTGATACAGCGGCTCGGTAGAGTCGTCGATCAGGCTGATCAGCTGTTTTTGGTTGATGTAGTCGGCGGCGCGGCGCAGCGGCGAGGTAAACCAGCCGTAATGCTGCACGCCCATGCCGATGTGTGGCTCGGATTTGGTGCTCATGCGTACTTTGCCTGCCGGTTGGACGCGGAAAAGGCCGGGCAGCTCGTTTTCATCCAACATTTGCGCCCAAGTGCTGTTGGCAAGAATCATCATCTCGCTGACCAGCGTATCGATGGGCGAACCGCGTTCGCGGCGGACGACGGATACGTTGCCTTCCTCATCCAATTCGATGCTGTAATCGTATTGTGGCGCACGGTCGGGCTCGTATTTGCCGCGCGCTTTTTGCAAGGCGATGGCAAATTGATAGAACCAAATCAGGTCTTGATGATGGGCGAACATCATTTCGTCTGCTTCGTCCAAGCCGGTTTCGGCGTTGAAATGCGGCTCGATGGTTTGGATGCGCAGATTTTCGGCGATGTTGACGGCTTCGATTTTGCAGGTCGGCTCGCCGACGTTGAACTCGCTGTCCACATCAAAATAAATGCTGACGGCAGGACGGTACGCGCCCGCATCGAGGCTGAACGCGGCAATCCAGTTTTCAGGCAGCATGGTGATTTTGCCGCCGGGGAAATAGACCGTGCTTAAGCGTTCCATGATGTTTTTTTCCATTTTGTCGCCTGGTTTAATGGCAAGCGACGGCGCGGCGATGTGGATACCGACGCGCTTCATGCCGTTGCCCAAATCGGTCAGGCTCAAAGCATCATCGACTTCGGTGGTCGATTCGTCGTCAATGGAAAAGGCAGTAACGTCGGCCTTGGGCAAGTCGGGCATTTCAGGAAGCGGAAGGTCGGGAAAACCTGTTCCTTTGGGGAAGTATTTGATTTCAAACCCATCTTGCAGGTATTGGGGAATGGACGTAATGCCGCCCGTTTTTTTCGCCAGTTCGTAGGCGGAGATTTTTAGCGCGTCGGCGGCTTTGGTAAAGGCTTTGTAGGTCAGCGACTGCTTGTCGGGCGCGTGCAGGATGGTTTTCAAATCCGCCGCGATTTCAGACGGCATCTCGCCGCGTTTCAAGGCTTCCGCCCAAGCGTCGATTTGCGCGTCTTGCTGTTTTTTGCGTTCGATGGCGGCAAGCGCTTGTTTCAAAGTTTCTTCGGGCGCGGCTTTGAACACGCCTTTGGCTTTTTTGTAGAAATACATCGGCGCGGCGTAAAGCGCAATCAAGGTCGCCGCCAGCTCGGTTTTGGTCGGTGCATGGCCGTAATATTCTTCGGCGATGGCTTCGGCGGTAAACTCCTCTTCGCCGCATACTTCCCACAATAAATCGGTGTCGATGTCCGCCGCCTGAGCCTGCGCGTTCTCCAAAAACGCCGCCATATCGCCGTCAAATTCGGCAAAGACATTGTTTGCCTTCACTTTGGTGCGTTTGCCGTGTTGGGTATCGACTTGGTAGGTGGCGTCGTTTTTTTGGACAATAGAGGCAACTTTGAATTGGCCGGACTCTTCGTAAAAGATATTCATTTTTTTAGGATTTTATGATTTGTAGGAAACGCGTGATTTTAGCAGATTTGCACAAGAAAGGCCGTCTGAAAGTATGTTTTTCAGACGGCCTGTTCAAACGGCGGATGATTAATACTGATATGCCGCCAGTTTGCGTTTGATTTCAGGCAGGGCTGCGCGTGCGGCCTGTTCGCCCAGTTGGATGGCGCGTTGTTTTTGGTCGAAACCGCCAACCGAACCCAGCTCTAAAACCTGCGGTTTGATGACCACATTGGCTTGTCCCAATTCTTGGCGCAACGCAGTTTGACTCATTACGTTGAAGGTTTGGTCAAGATAGGAGAACATGCCTTGGCTGACATTTTTGGCCGGACGGGCGGAAATATCGACGGCAATGATGAAGTTTGCCCCCATTTTTTTCGCCGCGCTGACCGGTACGGGTTGAGACAGGCCGCCGTCTACATATTTGCGGCTGCCGATAACGACTGGTTGGAACACGTTCGGAATCGACGCAGAAGCGCGGACGGCCTGTCCGGCATTACCTACGTTAAATACCACTGGTTTGCCGCTTTCAAAATCGGTCGCAACGGCGGCAAATTTGATGGGGAACTGCTGCATCGGGCGGTTGCCGACTTTGCGGTTGATGTAGTTTTGCAGTTTTTCGCCTTTGATAAAGCCGCTGGTGGACAAGGTCAAATCCACCAAATCGGTTTTACCCAAAATTTCCGCTTCCAATTCGAGGCGGTCGGGCGACATTCCCGAAGCGTACATACTGCCGACAATCGAGCCTGCGGATGTGCCGGTAACGATTTTGACCGGAATATTGTTTTCTTTCAAAACCTTAATAATGCCGATATGGGCAAAGCCTTTGGACGCGCCGCCGCCCAAAGCCAGCGCAACCGTGGCTTTCGGTTTGGGTGCAGGACGCGAAACCGTATTTTGACCCTGCGTAGAAGGTTTGGATTGCGGCGCGTTGCCACTCGGACAGGCAGCCAATACCAAGACGGACGAAGCGGCTAAAAACGTTTTGAATGTGGAAAAAAGTTTATTCATGTTCAGACAGCCTTTAATATGTCGAAAGGGTTATTCTACTCTGAAATTAAGTCGAAAGGCCGTCTGAAATCAGGTTTCAGACGGCCTTTTAAATCAAGCTTAAGCCAATTCGAGCTGTTTTTCCAAGCTTTCGACCAGTTGGTCGTCCAAATTCAAAGCTTGGGACAAACGGCTCAGGAACACGATTTCCTTGCGCGACAAGTCCGCGCAGACCAATCTGGCCGCCAGATAAGTTTCGGCTGCCAAAGCCTCGTCGCTGCCAACCGAAGCGGCAAT
This sequence comes from Neisseria sp. P0006.S004, assembly GCF_051963015.1. Classification (NCBI taxonomy): domain Bacteria; kingdom Pseudomonadati; phylum Pseudomonadota; class Betaproteobacteria; order Neisseriales; family Neisseriaceae; genus Neisseria; species Neisseria sp. P0006.S004. Next base: position 67,766 of record NZ_JBQCUS010000002.1, read on the forward strand.
TTGCTCGATAGAGGCCGGTTGCGCATATTCCGCCTGCAACCATGCCGCCGTTTCCGCATCGCTGCCGCTTTCACGCTCAATGGCCGCGCGTTCTGCATCGTCAATCAGGCCGTCTGAAGCCGCCGCCGCAATCATTGTTTGCAAAATCACACGGCTGTGGTTTTCACCAATCAGGCCGGCAGGTTGGAACGCACTTTGCGGCAATTCGTCCTGCTGGCGGTTTTGCTTCCAGTTTTGATAGCCTTTATAAGCCAGAAAACCCAAAGCGGCGACCGAGCCGGCCTTGACCAGCTTCTTCGCATTTTTCTTTTTCAACAGCATCGATGCCAAAGCACCCGTCAACGCGCCGCCGCCGAAAGAATTGAGCGGGCTGTCCGCCACCGCTTTGCTGCCTTTTTGAGCCGCACCCAAAACCTGATTGAGCAACTGACTGAAATCCATAAAAAATCTCCTGAAAACAAATACATTGCAAATATAGGGCAGAAACACCAAAAAACCAAGCCAAAGAAAGTTAAAAGGTGCAAACAAGTTTTCAGACGGCCATAGCCGACTTTCGGTACAATCACACCATTCCAAACAATAAACCCCATCATGACCGATACCGCCCAAATCATTACCAGCTATGGCCGCCGCTATATTGTCCGCACTCCCGACGGTCAAACATATGACGCCACCACCCGCAAAAAACGCGTCGATTTCGCCTGCGGCGACCAAGTCCGCATCAGCCCCATCAACGGCGAACAAGTCGTGATTGAAGACTACCTCCCGCGCGAAAGCCTGCTCTACCGCCAAGACGCATGGAAAACCAAACTGATTGCCGCCAACGTTACCCAACTGCTCATCGTAACCGCTGCCAGCCCCTCACCCAGCGAAGCCCTGTTGCAACGCGCCCTCCTCGCGGCAGAAGCGGCCGGCATCGACGCCGTTATCGTCCTCAACAAAGCAGACCTCCCCGAAACCGCCAAATGGCGCGAGAAACTCAAATTCTACGAAACCCTCGGCTACCCCGTGGTCGAAACCAACGCATTGGAAAACGCCGACATCCTGCGTCCCATTTTAGAAGGGCAAACCAACATCCTGCTCGGACAAAGCGGCATGGGCAAGTCCACCCTGACCAACGCCCTACTCGGCAACCAAGCCGCCCGAACCGGTGACATTTCCACCGCGCTCGACTCCGGCAAACACACCACCACCCACGCCCAACTGTACGATTTAGACGCAGAAACCCGACTCATCGATTCCCCCGGCCTGCAAGAATTCGGCCTGCACCATCTCCAAGCCGCCGATTTATTGCAATACTTCCCCGACCTGCGCCACCTTATCGGCCAGTGCCGTTTCCACAACTGCACCCACCGCGCCGAACCCGGCTGCGCCGTCAAAGCCGTTGCCGAATCAGGCGAAGCCAAACCCGAGCGCATCGAATTTCTGCAACGCATTACCGATGAATTGTTAAGATAAAGATTGAACGGAAACTAAGCGTTTGGATAAATAAAAGGGCCGTCTGAAACTTTCAGACGGCCCTTTTGTTGAAGTATAACCAAATTTACCTTTCAACCGGTATCAGTATCTTAGCGGGAAAGAGACGGTGCTTTTCGTGGCGGATTGATCATGAGAAGCACGGCTTCTTCAATTTGTTTGTCCTCCCGATCATGGAGCTCTACCGGAAACTTCAGACGCAATACTGTAATAATAGCGCCAACCGATAAGCCTGCATCATGAAGCAACTCGATTTCTTTAAGTACCGGTGCGGAAAGGTTTAACATGGTTTCTCCTTAATATTTGATACTTAGCCCACTTTATCCCCGGGTTGTGCGCCTGCGTCGACATCGAGCAACTTCAGTTTGCCCTCTGCTGTGGCGGCGGAGAGGATCATGCCTTCGGATACGCCGAATTTTGCCATTTTGCGCGGGGCGAAGTTGGCGACGGCGATGACCATGCGGCCGTTCAACTCAGCGGGGTTGGGATAAGACGCGGCGATGCCGGAGAAGATGATGCGTTTTTCAAAACCGAAATCGAGGTCGAATTTCAAAAGTTTGGTGCTGCCTTCGACGGCTTCGCAGTTCAATACTTTGGCGACGCGCATATCGATTTTCATGAAGTCGTCAAAGCTGGCCTGTTCGGCGACTTTTTCGTATTTGCTCTCTTCGGCGGCAGGCGCAGCTGCTGCGGCGATGCTTTGTTTGTTGGCTTCGATTAAATCGTCCACTTGTTTTTGCTCCACTCGTTGCATTAAATGTTCGTATTTGTTGATGGCATGTTCGCCCAAGGTTTCGCATGTATTTGCCCAAGTGATGGCTTCCAAATTCAGGAATTTGGCGGCGTTTTCGGCCACTTTCGGCAATACGGGGGCGAGGTAGGCGGTCAACATGGTAAAGGCGTTGATGAGCTCGCTGCATACTTCGTGCAGGCGTGCGTCTTGGCCTTCTTGTTTCGCCAGTTCCCAAGGTTTGTTGGCATCAACGTATTCGTTGACAATGTCCGCCAAGGCCATGATGTCGCGCAGGGCTTTGGCGTATTCGCGGCTTTCGTAGCATTCGGCAATGGCTTCGCTTTGCGCAGTCAGTTTTGCCAGCAATTCGCTGTCGGCAACGTCTTTCAGACGGCCTTCAAAGCGTTTGGCGATGAAACCTGAAGCGCGGGCGGCGATGTTGACGTATTTGCCGACGAGGTCGCTGTTTACGCGGCTGATAAAGTCTTGCAGGTTCAAATCGATGTCTTCGATTTTGCTGTTGAGTTTGGCGGCAATATAGTAGCGCATCCACTCAGGGTTCAGGCCTTGTTCCAGATAGGATTTGGCAGTGATGAAGGTGCCGCGCGATTTGGACATTTTTTGTCCGTCAACGGTCAGGAAGCCGTGTGCGTACACGCCGGTCGGGGTGCGGTGGCCGGAGAAATGCAGCATGGCGGGCCAGAACAGGGCGTGGAAATAGAGGATGTCTTTGCCGATGAAATGGTACATCTCGGTTTGGCTGTCGGCTTTGAAGTATTCGTCAAAATCGACGCCGATGCGGTCGCACAGGTTTTTAAACGACGCCATGTAGCCGACGGGCGCGTCCAGCCAGACGTAGAAGTATTTGCCCGGCGCGTCGGGGATTTCGAAACCGAAATACGGCGCGTCGCGGGAAATGTCCCAGTCGGACAGGGTGGTTTCCTCGCCTTCGCCCAGCCATTCTTTCATTTTGTTGAGGGCTTCGGGTTGAAGATGGGGCTTGCCGTCGTGCGGGTTGTTGCCGGAAGTCCATGCTTTGAGGAAGTCGGCGCATTCGCCCAGTTTGAAGAAGAAGTGTTCGGATTCGCGCAATTCGGGTTTGGCACCGGATACGGCGGAATACGGGTTAATCAGTTCGGTCGGGGAATAGGTCGTGCCGCAGACTTCGCAGTTGTCGCCGTATTGGTCTTGGGCGTGGCATTTCGGGCATTCGCCTTTGACGAAGCGGTCGGGCAGGAACATTTGTTTTTCGGGGTCGAAAAGCTGCTCGATGACGCGGCTTTCGATTTTGCCGTTGGATTTCAGCGCGCGGTAAATGTCTTGGGAAAACTGTTTGTTTTCAGGGGAATGGGTGCTGTAATAATTGTCGTAGCCGATGCCGAAGCCGGTAAAGTCGGCGAGGTGCTCTTCGCGCACTTTGGCAATCATGTCTTCGGGCGCGATGCCTTGTTTTTGAGCGGCAAGCATCACGGGTGTGCCGTGGGTGTCGTCGGCGCAGCAGTAGTAGCATTCGTGGCCGCGCAGTTTTTGGAAGCGTACCCAAACGTCAGTTTGGATGTGTTCGACCATGTGGCCGAGGTGGATGCTGCCGTTGGCATACGGCAGCGCGGAAGTGACAAGGATTTTGCGTGTCATGGTTTGTGCTTTTAAAAACAATGGATAAAGATGTCGGGAATTATACCGCAAAACAATACGCAAAGGCCGTCTGAAACCCGATTGCCGGTGTTTCAGACGGCCTTTTATTTATCGGCTGTGTGTGGGATTAACCGCGTACGCGTTCGATTTTTGCGCCTACGCCGCCGAGTTTTTTCTCGATGTATTCATAGCCGCGGTCGAGGTGGTAGATGCGTTCGACGATGGTTTCGCCATCAGCGACCAAACCGGCCATGACGAGGCTGGCGGAGGCGCGCAGGTCGGTTGCCATCACGACGGCGCCGGAGAGTTTTTCCACGCCTTTGATGTAGGCGGTGTTGCCTTCGGTGGTGATGTCTGCGCCCATGCGGTTGAGTTCGGGAACGTGCATGAAGCGGTTTTCAAAAATGGTTTCCACCACGCGGCTGCTGCCTTCGGCAATGGCGTTCATGGCCATAAACTGCGCCTGCATGTCGGTTGGAAAGCCAGGGTGGACGACGGTACGGATGTCCACGGCTTTGGGGCGTTGTTGCATGTCGATGGAAATCCAGTTGTCGCCTGCTTCGATGATGGCGCCAGCTTCTGTCAGTTTGTTTAACACAACTTCCATGGTTTTGGGGGCGGCATTACGCAGGACGACTTTGCCGCCGGTCATGGCGACGGCGCAAAGGAAAGTACCGGCTTCGATACGGTCGGGAACGACGCTGTGTTCGCAGCCGTGCAGCTCTTTTACACCTTCGATGGTCATGGTTGCTGTACCGATGCCGCTGATTTTTGCGCCCATTTTGACGAGGCATTCGGCCAAATCGACGACTTCAGGCTCGATGGCGCAGTTTTCGAGGATGGTGGTGCCTTCGGCGAGCGTGGCCGCCATCAGCAGGTTTTCAGTGCCGCCGACGGTTACGACATCCATGGTGACGCGCGTGCCTTTCAGACGGCCTTTGGCTTTGACGTAACCGTGTTCGATGGTGATTTCCGCACCCATGGTTTCGAGGCCTTTGAGGTGTTGGTCAACCGGACGCGAACCGATGGCGCAACCGCCGGGCAGGCTGACTTGAGCTTCGCCGAAGCGGGCGAGGGTCGGGCCCAAAACCAAGATGGATGCGCGCATGGTTTTTACCAGCTCGTAAGGTGCGCAGGTGTTGTTGACGGTGCCGCCGTTGATTTCAAATTCGGAGATATTGTCGGTCAAAACGCGTGCGCCCATGCCTTGCAGCAGTTTTTGGGTGGTTTTGACGTCGGCGAGCATGGGTACGTTTTTCAAGCGTAAAGTGCCGGAAGTCAGCAGACCGGCACACATCAGCGGCAGGGCGGCGTTTTTTGCGCCGGATACGATGATTTCGCCGTTGAGGGGGCCGTTGGCAGAGATTTTGAGTTTGTCCACAGGATGTCTTTCGTTATTTGTCTGCACGGCTTATGCCGCACAAATGAAATGAGATGGATAATAAACCATCAATTATAAGGGATTATGCCCTTGCTGTTAGATTTGGCAGTATTAAATTTTCACAAGGTTTGTTTAAGTTGCGAAAGGATAAGATTTCAGGCCGTCTGAATGGTTCAGACGGCCTGTTTGCTAAGGCTTATTTTTTGGCTTTGAAGCCTAAGAGGTGTTGCGTGGTGGCCAACCATGCGCCGAATACGCCCAGCGCGATGACGAAGCCGAATACCAGCGACACTTCGCTAAATGTGAAGAAACGCCAGCCGATGTTCAGACCGTAGGGTTTGAAAATCGCGTCCACCAGCGGCCGTACTTCGGCCAGCAGCCAAGCCGACAAGCCCAAGCTGACGGCGGCGGAGAAAATACTCTGCCACATTGCCTGATAAAGGAAAGGGCGGCGGATGAAGGAAGCAGGCGCACCTAACAGCTTGGTGATTTCCAACTCTTCCTTGCGGCTGAGGATTTGCAGGCGGATGGTGTTGTGTGCCACCAAGACAAAGGCCATGCCCAAAGTCAGCGAGAGGAACCACAAAATCTTGCGGATAAATTCGTTAATACGATAAAGGGTTTGTACCCATTCCGTATCCATGGTTGCCGATTCGACGCGCGGCAGTTTGGTAATGTCTTTATAGATGGCCTGCATCTGATCCGGAGAAGTGGCAGGGTCGGGCGTAACGATAAAGACATCGGGCAACGGGTTGCCATCGAGCATGGAAACGAGGTTTTGGTCGAGATTGGTCTGCAATTCTTCCAAACCTTCCTGTTTGCTGATAAAGCGGACTTTATCGATACGGCTGTCGCGTTGGAGCAGGTTTTTTACCGTATCGGCATCAGAACTTGCCGCATCGGTGTCCATATAAACCGTAATCTGCGGCGATTCGTTGAGTTTGCCCAATACGCTTTGACCGCTTTGGATGCCCAAATACATAAAGAGCGGCAAGGTCATGGCAACGGCAAGCATGAGCAGGGTCAGCAGCGTGCCGATGGGTTGGCGCAGAAGCTCTTTGAGCGCGGCGCGCGCCGATTCGACGTGTAGAGAGATGTAATGAATCATGCTCATGCGAGGCGTCCTTTCTGCAGGCGCAAGACGCGGTGGCCGTAATCCGCCATCAGCGTTTCATCGTGCGCCGCAACGATCACGGTCGTGCCTGCTTCATGGAAGGTTTTGAACAATTCCATAATATCCAGCGCATAGGCGCGGTCGAGGCTGGCGGACGGCTCGTCGGCAATCAGCAGGCTGGGTTGGTGAACCACTGCGCGCGCGATGCACAAGCGCTGTTGTTCGCCGCCGGACAAAGTGATGGGCATATCGTTTTCGCGGCCTTTCAAGCCGACTTTCTCAATCGCAATACGCGCGCGCTCTTCCGCTTTGCGCGGCTGGTAGCCGCTAATCCGCAAAGGCAGGATAACGTTTTGCAAGACATTACGGTCGTAGAGGATTTTGTGGTCTTGGAAGACAATGCCGATATGTTGGCGCATAAAGCCGATCTGATTGTCGCTCAAGGTGCCGAGGTCTTGATTGTTGAACCAAACCTTGCCTTTGGTAGGCTTGGTAATGCCTGAAATCAGCTTCAAAATGGTGGATTTGCCCGAACCCGAATGGCCGGCGATAAAAATCATCTCACCTTTGTTAATCTGGAAACTGACATTTTTCAGGGCTTCGAAACCGCCGGGATAGGTTTTGGAAACTTGTTCGAAACGGATCATGGGTTTTCCTGAAAATAGGGATTCAGACGGCCGGCGTCATCGATAGGGCAACATGCCGTCTGAAAAAATGGGGATATTCGCAGATTATAAATATTTCGGCTGCTTTTTGATAGTGAAACCCCGGTTCTGCCTGTGGAGACACTGTCGGTTTGCAACACAAAGTAATATGGTTTGAAAAAAGGCCGTCTGAACGGTTGGGTTTCAGACGGCCTCGGTATCAGCAGCGTAGGTTAAGCACCCTATCCGCTGTTTTATTTACATTTGGTTTTGGCCAAATTTACGGCGGCGGTCAGGCTTTTTTCGTTGACTTCGCCGGTAATGGTTTGTTTGTAGCCGCATTTCGGCGCTTCGACGACAGTGAAGGGCAATACGCCGACGTTGTTGCCGTGGGCTTTCATGAAATTGCGGCTGTTGGCGCCGGTGTAACGCCAAATCGGATAGCTGACCGGCGTTTGTTTCAGGAACTTGCCGATGTTGTCGGTCGTATCCAGCGCGATGCCGACCATATCGACGCTGCCTTTTTTCTGCGCTTTGTACCATGCGGACATGGCGGGCATTTCTTTACGGCAGGGGCCGCACCAGGTTGCCCAAAGGTTGACCACGCGCACGGGGGCTTTGAGCGATTCCAGGCTTTGCGGTTTGTTGTCCTGCCAACCTGCCGTTTCGTCGGCGGCAAAGGCCGGTGCAGCGGTAAAAACGGTGGCGGACAGTAGAAGGGCGGTTAAGGCTTTCATGGTTGTATCCTTGAGGTTGCCAATCGAAATTGTGTTTATTGTAAAACGGTTTGGTGGGCATGCCTACCGATTCGTATCAAGATATCAAGTAAAAAGTTTGAGTAAAAATCAGTTGCAGACGATAATAACCGCCATCATTGAATGATTTTGCAATAATACGGAGACTTTCATGCCGTCTGAATTCACACTTTATCACAACCCGCGTTGCAGCAAATCGCGTGCCGCGCTGGCTTTGCTCGAAGAAAAAGGCGTTGCCGCCGACGTAGTCAAATATCTGGATACCGCGCCCGATTTGGCGATTTTGCAGGATATGTTTGCCAAACTCGGTATCGAATCGGTGCGCGGCATGATGCGCACGAAAGACGATTTGTACAAAGAATTGGGTTTGGACAATCCCGATTTGGACAATGCCGCCCTGCTTCAGGCAATCGTCGAACACCCTGCCCTGCTTGAGCGTCCCGTTTTGGTAACGCCTACGCGCGCAGCCATCGGCCGTCCGTTGGAAAACATTGCCGCCCTACTCGGCTGACGGGGTTGGATAAGGCCGTCTGAAGATGATTTCCCTGCTTAAAAGCCGCAATGGCTTGCGATACTACCTATTTCGCGGCCTTGCTTTGAGCGTTTTGTTGGTGTGCGGTATTTTTTTGAGTGGCACATGGCAGATTTACCGGACAGGTTTGCAAACCTTGCCGAAGGACGCTCATGCCGATGCGGCGGTGGTGTTGGGTGCGGCGGCGTGGGACAAACGCCCGTCGCCGGTATTCCGTGAGCGCATCAACCATGCCATCACGCTCTACCAAAGCCATCGGGTCGGCAAAATCATTTTCACCGGCGGTACGCCCAAAAAAGGATTTATGACCGAAGCCGAAGTGGGGCGCCGATACGCGCTCAAGCAGGGCATACCGGCGCACAATATCCTGTTTGAAAACACGTCGCGCAACACTTACGAAAACCTGCGCAATGTCGTCCCCATCATGCACGCCAACGGAGTCGGCAGCATTATCGTTGTCAGCGACCCGTATCATTTGGCTCGCGCCGAAGAAATGGCCGCCGATTTGGGCTTGTCAGACGCGCAGTTCTCTGCCACACCGACCACGCGCTTTGATGAGCGCAGCAAGAAAGCCAAGTTTCTGATGCAGGAGAGCTATTCTTTGTTTCTCTACCGTATCGGCAAATGGAGCGATGCGGTTTGGAATTGGATAAGCAGTTGAGCCTTGGGCAAGCCATACAAAAGGCCGTCTGAAGCCTTTTAGGTTTCAGACGGCCTAAATGTATTCTTACTTATTGATATTGATTTGCAGCTATACTGCCCAAAAAGACTACGGCCAGCACCAGATAAATTGCCATTACGATAGCAAACAGAATCAAGGCAGCCTTGAAATAATTGGCTTTATTCGGATTGGTGTTTGAGCTGAATGCCCACACAAACATCATGATCAGATTGACCAGCGGAATCATCAAAATCAAGCTGGTTACCAACCAACCATTCGCTGATGCTGACGACCGGAGCCTGAGACCGGTCGATTTGGTTTTATCCGTTCATACGTACCCAGTAATTTTGTTGAAAGAACAGTAATTATACTCATTAAATCTTTATCGGCATAACATGTTCAGGCCGTCTGAATCTTCAGACGGCCTGAGCCTATGATTTTTGCAGCCGCTATTTCAATCGGATGTAAAACGTACCGTCCGGCACGACGGGCAGGTATTTGCGGTAGAAGTCCAGATAGGTCTTGTTTGGGTCTATGTCGGCAAACTGCTGCGGATACAGGGTTTTGGCGATAAATTGCGCGCTGGCCAAATCGGTGAGCGAGCGGGAGGCGGTGTGGTAGATGCCGTAAACGCGTTTGTTTTTGACGGCAGGAATGTCTGCCCAGCCTTTGCGGTTGACAAATCCGGCCAGGCGGCGTTGCGCATCGGCCTGGCTGATGCCTATGCCCATCGCCATAATGCCAGGCTTGTCTTTATGGCCGTTTTCCGTCCCCGAAATGACGATGACGTCGGGTTTGGCCGTCAGGAATTTTTCAGGGTTTATCGGTCCCCAGTTTTTAACGTAAGGCGCGGCGATATTGTTGCCGCCTGCTGTGTCGGCAATCGCGCCCCACATATCTTTGCCGAAGGTGTAGCTGTATTCGGACGGGCCTTTGTCGCCGAACTCGATATAGATTTTCGGTTTGGACTGCTTGGCACGCGCGACGCGTTTTTGGATGTCGGCAATGCCTCGGGCGTATTCGGCGGCAATTTTTTGGGCGCGCGCCTGCGTACCGTTGAGTTCGCCGAAAATTTCCGCACTGCGCGTGTGCCGCGCGACGGTTTCGGCGTTGAAATCGACCACGACGACGGGTATGCCTGCCGCTTTAATGCGCGGCAGATGGGTGGCGATGGCCTTATACTGCCAGTCGGCCAGAATCAATACGTCCGGCTTGAGCGCGAGCGTTTTCTCCAGTGAAAACGTGCCGGTGCTGATGTTGCCGATGTCCGCAATGTTTTGCAGCGTAGGCAGCTTCTGTTTGAACATCGCCCAGCTGCCGGGATTGAATTTCTCCCAAAACTCACGCGAAATGCCGATGACGTTTTTAAATTTGTCCGCGCCCGTTACCGCGATATAGTCGGGATAGTAAAACGCCAAAACCGCGCGTTTGACAGGGACATCGACTTTGACTTCGCGTCCCAATACGTCTTTGATAGTTTTGATTTCAGCTTGGGCAAAAAGGGGCAGGAGGGCGAGGGCGGTAAATAAAGCGCGTTTGTTCATGAGCGGATACTTTCAAAGAAATAATTATCATTTGTCTTGTTTTTAGGAGAAAAGTTCCCAGATGGTCCTTCTGCGCTGACATTATTTTCAGACGGCCGTACATTGTTTAAACCTTGCCGAAAAAGTAAAATACCTGTTTTCAAAGACTTTGGAGCCATCATGACCGTCAAAACCCGTTTCGCCCCCAGCCCCACCGGCTACCTGCACATCGGCGGCGTACGCACCGCCTTGTTTTCATGGGCGTTTGCCCGCCATCATAAAGGCGAGTTCCTATTGCGTATCGAAGACACCGACTTGGCGCGCTCTACTGCCGAATCCGTCAACATCATCCTCGACGGCATGAAATGGGTCGGCCTGAACTACGACAACGCCGACAACGTCGTGTACCAAACCCGCCGTTTCGACCGCTATAAAGAAGTCATCGCCGAACTTTTAGAAAAAGGCCATGCCTACTACTGCTATTGCAGCAAAGAAGAGCTGGAAGCCATGCGCGAGAAAGCAGAAAAAGAAGGCACGGCGACTTACGACCGCCGCTGGCGTCCGGAAGAAGGCAAAACCCTGCCCGAAATCCCTGCCGACGTGCAACCTGTTGTCCGTTTCAAAACGCCTTTGGACGGCGTGACCAAATGGACGGACTTGGTCAAAGGCGAAATCTCCATCCCCAACGAAGCACTCGACGACCTGATTATCGCCCGCGCCGACGGCACGCCGACCTACAACTTCTGCGTCGTGGTGGACGACTACGACATGGGCGTTACCCACGTTATCCGCGGCGACGACCATGTGAACAACACGCCGAAACAAATCAACATCTTAAAAGCCATTGGCGCCACCCTACCCGAATACGGCCACCTGCCCATGATTCTCAACGAACAAGGCAAAAAAATCTCCAAACGCAGCGGCGATACCGTTGCCATTACCGATTTCGGCGCAATGGGCATCCTGCCCGAAGCCATGCTCAACTATTTGGCACGTTTGGGCTGGGCGCACGGCGACGACGAATTTTTCACGATGGAACAATTCATCGAATGGTTTGATTTGAAAGACGTTTCCCCGTCTCCAAGCCGCATGGACTTGAAAAAACTCTACTGGATCAACGGCGAACACATCAAAATCACCGCCAACGAGAAATTGGCCGAAATGGTGAAACCACGCCTCGCCCTGCGCGATATCCACGAAACAAGCAAGCCTGCTTTGGAAGATGTGTTGGCATTGGTCAAAGACCGCGCCCAAGACCTGAACACACTTGCTGATGAGTGCCTCTACTTCTACGTCAAACAAACCCCTGCCGAAGCGGACGTGCAGAAACACTGGGACGACGAAGCCGCCGCCCGTATGCTGCGCTTTGCCGAACGCCTTGAAGGTTTGGAAGACTGGAACGCCGAAGTCATCCACGACCTCTTCAAACCTTTCTGCGACGAAGAAGGCATCAAAATGGGCAAACTCGGTATGCCTTTGCGCCTCGCTGTCTGCGGTACGGCAAAAACCCCAAGCGTCGATGCCGTATTGGCTTTAATCGGCAAAGAAGAAGTGTTGAAACGGATCCGTTCGTAAGGCATGAATGATAAAAGGCCGTCTGAAAACTAGGGATGCCAAGTTTTCAGACGGCCTTTTTATTTTGAACAGGATTTATTTATTCTTCTTCGTTCGGTTTATTTTTATCTTTTTTGCGCCACAGGCCTTTAAACAATGCGCCTGCTGCAACAGCACCGAAAATAATCAATTTGCCGAATTTAGCCAGTAATGCGCCGGCCAAAGCTAATAATCCCAGTTTTTTTGCAGCGATACCGCCAACCAAGGCAGCCAGTCCGTATTCAGCCACTTTGTCGGTTGCGGCATTGAAATCGCTGTAGCGCTTGCCTTCATTGAATTCGATATTACCCAACAATTCTTGCACAATAGGTTTGTATTGATCTATGCTTTTCAAATCGGTGATCATAGTCAATTCAATATAGCCTTCGCGTCCCAGCTGGAAAGTATTGTAGTTGATGGCAGGATTGGGATCGGGTTCGTTTTTATTCAGAACGTCAATCGACCAAATCAGACGATGGGTCTTTGCATCATATTGCGGTTTTTCTACCCAGCCGCGTGTTTCCAATTCCGGCAGGTTGCGGGAGGCACGCTCTTTATTTTGTTCCTCGGTGCCTTCTTTCAGCTGCTCGAGCATGGCCTCAACATCCCATTCTTTGGCATCATCGTCTTTGATATAGCCGGAATCGGTAAAGGTTAGGTCTACCATCCAATTAGTATCACCGTCCTCGTTTTCCGACTCGGGGAGAATCAGGCCGTAGCGGTTGGGATCTGTGGCGTTGCCTGCTTCCCTCATTATGGCATTGGCGCGATTTTTTTTCACAAAGACCATTTTTGCAGGCAGTTTCAGTTTGGCCTGATTGCCCAAATCAACGGTTGCCGGGCCTTGGACGATCTCGTCATCAACGTAGTTCGCGATAGAGTCTGAGGCTTGTTGCGCTTCTTGCCCGGATGCCTCGACGGCAGAAGCGGTATCAGCTTTGGCTGCAGAAGCCGGCAGGGTTTGGATAGATAGTAGGGCTGCCAAAACGGCATAGGCGAGATGGTTGCTTTTCATCATAGGGTTCTCATGGAAGAAGAATTAAAAAAGATGCAGACAGCCGCAACACCATATGCTCCGGCATGACTAAAGAATAAATTTTACAATAAATAAATCATATTTACATATTTAAATATGACTGTAATTTAAAAATACAGGAAAGCTTTTTGACGAGAGGCAGAGCCATCATTGTGAAACTCAAAAAGGCCGTCTAAAAATTTTTCAGACGGCCTTTTCTAATAAAACCAGAAAATAATGGAATAAGGCGGAGAATATGAGAAAATAATAGCCACCTGCCTGTTACAACTGCCGATTGAATTAACTTTTATCGGCAGCCTGAATGTCCGGATTGGATAAAATAAACCATCAAGAATAAAGACCAACCAGCATATTATGTAAACTTGGCGGCTGAAAAATCGGCTCTGCGCTTTACTTTACCAATCAAACAACTTTAAAGGAAAACCCATGAAAAAAACCTTACTTGCCCTGATGATGTTATCTGCCGCCGCCGCGTATGCCGGTGAGGCGGAAGACCGTTTGCTGTCTGTCCAATCGGTTTACCGTGCCGCTTTGCATGAGCAAAACAGCAACGACAGCAAAATCATTTCCCTGCAAAGCGATTTGGAAAGCGCGCAGCGCCGTTTGCAGGCTGCGCAATCTGATATTGACCGTTTGAAAGGCGAAATTCAGACGGCCTTGGCTCAGAAAGAGCAGCAAAATGCCAAGCTGCAACAAGCCGGCCAGATGTTGGACGCGGCGTGGAATGCCGTTTACGGCGCAGGCGGCAGCAAGGCGAATCAATAATTTAGACATTGTATTATTTGCGTTTTACGCTTCTTTTATCATATTTATAAGGAAACCTCATGTCCCTACCTCCCTGCCCGAAATGCCACTCGGAATACACTTACGAAGACGGTGCTCAATACGTTTGCCCTGAGTGTGCCCATGAGTGGAACGAGGCCGATGCTGCGGCTGCAAGCGATGATGCCTTGGAAGTCAAAGATGCCAACGGCGCGGTATTGCAAGATGGCGATACGGTTGTCTTGATTAAAGATTTGAAAGTCAAAGGCAGCTCTATGGTCATCAAGCAAGGCACCAAAGTCAAAGGCATCCGCCTGCAAGAGGGCGACCACAATATCGGTTGTAAAATCGATGGCAGCGCGATGAACTTGAAATCTGAGTTCGTCAAAAAAGCCTAAAGATTTTATCTTTGAAAGGCCGTCTGAAATCCGAAGATTAGGATTCAGACGGCCTTTGTGCATTTCATTCAAAATAAAATAAATCTTTATTTAAAATTAAATAAATTGAATAGGATTGAATTTCAGGCCGTCTGAAAAAGCGGCGGCAAAATGTTCCGCACATATGCGGGTGTAAAACCGTTAAAATAACGCTTTCCCCTATTCTACGGAACCATTATGCCTCAGCCGACCGCCAAACAGATTTTGCACGAAGTATTCGGTTATCCCGAATTTCGTGGCAAGCAGGAGGCTATCGTCAATGCTTTGGCCGGCGGCGAGAGTTTGATGGTGCTGATGCCGACGGGCGGGGGCAAGTCTTTGTGTTACCAGATTCCGGCGCTGATGCGCGAAGGCGTGGCGGTTGTCGTATCGCCGCTGATTGCGCTGATGAACGACCAAGTAGCCAGCCTGCATGTGGCCGGGATTGAAGCGGCGGCAGTCAACAGCAGCACATCGGCAGATGAGGCGCGCGAGATTGCCGACAAGCTTGCCCAAGGCCGTCTGAAACTGCTTTATGTCGCACCGGAACGCTTGGTTACCGACCGCTTTTTACGTTTTCTCGACCAACAAACCGTCAGCCTGTTTGCCATTGATGAGGCGCATTGCGTCAGCCAATGGGGACACGATTTCCGCCCCGAATATCAACAGCTCGGCATGCTTGCCGAACGCTATCCGAACATCCCGCGCATCGCCCTGACCGCTACCGCCGATGCGGCCACGCGCGCCGACATCAAGCATTATCTGCACTTGGACAATGCGCCCGAATTTATCTCCAGCTTTGACCGCCCGAATATTTATTATCAGGTTATCGAAAAAAATAATGGCAAAAAACAATTGCTGGATTTTATCCGTAAGCAGATGCATGGGCAAAGCGGCATTGTGTATTGTTTAAGCCGCAAAAAAGTCGAGGATGTGGCGCAGTTTTTGTGTGAAAACGGCTTGGAGGCGATTCCGTATCATGCCGGTTTGAGCATGGATGTGCGCGAGGAAAACCAACGCCGCTTTACGCATGAAGACAATATTATTGTGGTGGCGACCGTGGCGTTCGGCATGGGCATAGACAAACCCGACGTGCGCTTTGTCGCCCATCTCGATATGCCCCAAAGTGTCGAACATTTCTATCAGGAATCGGGGCGCGCCGGCCGTGACGGGCTGCCTGCTGTGAGCTGGCTGTGTTACGGCTTGAACGATTGGGTGTTGCTGCGTGAACGGATTGCCGAAGGCAACAGCGACGAAGTGCAAAAGCAAATCGAAATGCAAAAACTCGATGCCATGCTTTCCGTCTGCGAAACCGCCGCTTGCCGCCGCGTGTTGCTGCTCAAACATTTCGGCGAAGAATCCGAACCCTGCGGCCATTGCGACAACTGCCTGCATCCGCCCGTACGGTTTGACGGCACGGTGTTGGTGCAAAAATTACTCAGCTGCGTGTACCGCGCCGGACAACGTTTTGCCGCCGGTTACATCACCAACCTTTTGCGCGGCAAAAGCGACGATTGGATACAGCGCAACGGCCATGACAAGTTATCCACATTCGGCATCGGCAGCGAACAGACCGACAAGGAATGGCGCAGCGTTATCCGCCAGTGCATCAGCCTGGGCTATCTCACCGTCAACGTCGAGCAGCATCAAGCCCTGCAGCTGACCGAAGCGGCAAAAAAAGTCCTCAAGGGCGAAACTGAAGTCATGTTGCGTCCCTTGCGCCGTGAAAAAACGGCCACCCAAAAGCCGAAAGACGATTGGTTGCGTACCGAGCGTGAAGAGCGTTTGTGGCAGGCATTGCGCCAGTGGCGGCAACAACGCGCCCGGGCAGAGGAAGTGCCGGCCTATGTGGTTTGCGGCGACAAAACCCTGCGCGATATTGTCGAAAAAATGCCCCGAAGTTTGGAAGATTTACATCAAATCTACGGCTTGGGCGAGGCGAAAATCAATAAATTCGGTTTAGAGATACTCGACGTTTGCGAAACGGCTGAAGCCGGTACGGTTTCCACAGACAGCGCACAAGTTATCCACAGCTTAGGCGAGCGCGAACAGGCCTTAAAACAGGCTTTGGAAACTTGGCGCGAGCAGCAGGCAAGTGCCGATCAAGTAACGCTGGGTACGGTGTTCTCCAACGAAAGCATGGATGATTTGCTGACCAATACGCCTGCCGAACCCATCGACCTTTTAGGCGTGTATAAACTCGGCGAAAAACGTATCGAACAATACGGCGAGGGCATTTTAAACATCTGCCGCCCATTTTCAGACGGCCTGAGTGAAGAGGACAAACGCAAACGCCGATTGATGCGTCGTCTGCTTCAGTGGAATATCGATACTGCCCGCCATGAAGGGCTCGAAGCCTATCAGATATGCAGCAAAGTCACCTTGCGCGCCATTGCCGCCCGACGGCCGCAAGATTTGGCGGAGCTGGCGGAAATCCACGGCATGAATGAGGAGAAAACCGACAAATACGGCGCAGAAATTGTCGAATTGTGTAAACAAGCGGATTGATTGACCGCGTTCATCATTAGAGGCCGTCTGAAACCCAATCAAGCATGGTGTTTCAGACGGCCTTTTGAATTTTTAATCTTTATAAAACAATGAATAAGAAAATAACTTTATTTATTTCGTCAGTTTTTTAAAGCTGCCGCGTCTAAACAGGCATGAAAGATGGGATGGTGCCGATGGATTTTTCGTCTCATCCCATTCGACACACATCGATTAGGAAAATAAATGAACACCTCATCCAACCCCTCTTGGCAGGCTGCTTTCGGCTTGTTGACGCTCAGGCTTTTTGCCGCGTATGAATTTCTTGAATCCGGCCTGGAAAAATGGAACGGGGAAAACTGGTTTGCAGAAATAAACAGTCAATTTCCCTTTCCGTTCAATTTGTTGCCGGATACGGTCAACTGGAATTTGGCCATGTGGGCGGAACTGGTTTTGCCTGCGTTGCTCATCGTCGGCTTGGCAACGCGGCTGTCCGCGCTGGGATTGATGGTTGTAACGGCTGTCGCATGGTCTGCGGTACATGCCGGCTTGGGGTACAATGTGTGCGACAACGGTTATAAAATGGCACTGATTTATTTGGTGGTTTTATTTCCTGTCCTATTGCAGGGCGCAGGCCGTTTGTCTTTGGATGCCCTGCTGAAGAAACGCTGTTGCCGTATCAAGCATTTTCTTTAAGGATTATCTTTAAGGATTAATGGTCGCGGGCCGACTTTAAATGCCCGATATTATCCCTTGATTTGTTTTTAAACCCATATTTTAAAAAGGAAGTTGAAATGAAAAAAAATGTAGCTGCTGCTCTGGCCGGTGCACTGTCCCTGTCTTTGGCTGCCGGTGTTGTTGCCGCTGATAAAGCTGCCAGCGACGTGGCCGTTGAGAAAACTGTTAAAGCTGCCGAAGGTACTTGCGGCGCGGCTGCCAAAGCCGGTGAAGGTTCTTGCGGCGCAGCCATGAAAAAAGCACACGCCAAAAAAGGCAAAGCATCTAAAGCCAAAGCTGCCAAAGTAGTAGAAGGCAAATGCGGCGAAGGTAAATGCGGTTCTAAATAATCCTGAACATACCTTTAACAAAGTCGCATTTTACAAACGAAAATGCGACTTTGTCGTTCATACGGCACCATAACAGGACATCACCATGATTCAACATGCAGGCTTGGGCTACCGCCGCGACTTGGCGGAAGACTTCCTCTCGCTTTCAGACGACAGCCCGATACGCTTTATCGAAGCCGCCCCCGAAAACTGGCTGAAAATGGGCGGCAGGGCGCGCAAACAGTTTGACCGCGTGGCGGAACGGCTGCCGCTGGCGTTGCACGGATTATCCATGTCGTTGGGCGGACAAGCCCCACTGGATACCGATTTGATAGACGGAATCAAAGAAATGATGCGCCGTTATGACTGCACGTTTTTCTCCGACCATTTGAGCTATTGCCACGACGGCGGTCATCTTTACGATTTGTTGCCGCTGCCTTTCACTGAAGAAATGGTGCAACATACCGCGCGCCGTATCCGCGAAGTGCAAGACCGGTTGGGCTGCCGTATTGCCGTAGAAAATACCTCCTACTACCTGCATTCTCCGCTTGCCGAGATGAACGAGGTTGAGTTCCTTAACGCAGTTGCCCGTGAAGCCGACTGCGGCATTCATTTGGACGTGAACAATATTTACGTCAACGCCGTCAATCACGGCCTGTTGTCGCCTGAAGCCTTTTTAGAAAATGTGGATGCAGGGCGCGTGTGCTATATCCATATTGCCGGACATGATGTGGAAACGCCCGAGCTTTTGATTGATACGCATGGCGCGGCGGTTTTGCCGACCGTTTGGGATTTACTCGAACTCGCCTATGCCAAACTGCCGATGATTCCGCCCACCCTGTTGGAACGCGATTTCAATTTTCCGCCTTTTGCCGAACTCGAAGCCGAAGTCGCCAAAATCGCCGACTATCAAATGCGTGCCGGAAAGGAATACCGCCGTGCAGCCTGAAACTTCCGCCCAATACCAACACCGCTTTGCCCAAGCCATACGCGAAGGCAAAGCCGCAGACGGATTGCCGCAAGAGCGGTTGAATGTCTATATCCGCCTGATACGCAACAATATTCACAGCTTTATCGACCGCTGCTATACCGAAACGCTGCAATACTTTGACAGCGAAGAATGGGGCCGTCTGAAAGAAGGTTTCGTCCGCGACGCGCGCGCCCAAACGCCCTATTTTCAAGAAATCCCCGGCGAGTTCCTCCGATATTGCCAAAGCTTGCCGCTTTCAGACGATCTCTTGGCATTGATGGACTTTGAACACACCCAGCTGCTCGCCGAAACCGCTCAGACCGATAGCCAAACAACCCATGCCGATTCAGACGATTTGGCTTACACCCTTTCTCCCGCCGCCTTTGTGCGCCGTTATCAGTATGACGTGACGGACGAATTACAGGAGGCGGAAACCGCCGTTTTGGTGTGGCGCGATAAGGAAGACGACGTGATGTATCAAACGCTTGATGGATTCGGCGCATTATTGCTGGAAACACTGGTAGAAACGCTCGCTTCCCTAAACGGCCTGCAAACCATGCTGGCAGAGTTCATGCCGTCTGAAAATGCTTGGCAGGACGCATTAAGGCAGAAATGGACGGAATGGCTGGAACAGGGCATTTTGGTTGCAGCATAAATCAAGGCCGTCTGAAACGGGCGCAGTCGGTTTCGGCGAAACAAAAATACTACTGAAATCGTTTATAGATTCAATCGCATACTCTTGCCGTATCAGCGTAAAATCAAAAGTATATTGATCATTCCTTTCATACTGATACATTATGGCCCTACCCGAACTGACTGATGCCGAACTTGCCGAATCCCGTAAACTGCTGCTGCGCTTTGCCCATATCCAGCTGCCCGACCGCCCCGATTTGGCGGAAGACCTCGTACAGGAAACCATGCTTTCCGCCTACCGTGCGGCCGAGGGTTTCAAAGGCGACGCCCAAGTGAGCAGCTGGCTGTTTGCAATCTTAAAAAACAAAATTACCGACTGCCTGCGCCAAATCGGACGGCAACGCCAAGTTTTCGTCACGCGCGACGAAGAAGCTTTGGATGAAGCCTTTGAAGGACATTTTGCCGCCGACGGGCATTGGACGGATGAAGGACAGCCTCAGGGTTGGGACTCGCCCGAAGCCAGTTTGAACAATAAAGAGTTCTACCAAGTTCTGCAGACCTGCCTCTACTATCTGCCAGAAAACACCGCCCGCGTGTTTACCATGAAAGAGATTCTCGGTTTTTCAAGCGATGAAATCCGCGAGCAATGCGGCATCAGCCATGCCAACTATCACACCATCATGCACCGCGCGCGTGAAACCTTGCGCCAGTGCCTGCAAATCAAATGGTTCTCCCATGCCTGACAGGAAAATGCCATGAAAAAATGCCGCAAAATAACCGATCTGATTTCCAAACAGCAAGACCAAGTGCGTCTCAGTCTTTTTAACCGCATTGCCCTTGCCGTCCACCTGTCGCTCTGCCCCCGTTGCCGTGAATATAAGAAACAGCTCGAATTAATCAGCAACGCCATGCACAAGATATTTCGATGATTAAAAAAAGGCCGTCTGAAACCTGCCCCTGTCAGTTTCAGACGGCCTTTTTGTATCTGTTTGATTTATCGCTAACCTTGAATAAGCCATGGTTTGCCACTCACTTTTTTAGCTGCATTTATTTTTAAACTTGCGCCGTTGACCTTTGTTTTTTGAGGCATGGCTGAAGATTCTAATACGGTAGAACAAGATAAAGGCCGTCTGAAAGATGAATTTCAGACGGCCTTTTTCACGGCTTTTAGTGTTGTTCTTCCAGCTCGGGTTCGTCTTTGCCGAACCAGTTGTCAAAGCGGATGGTGTATTTCAACTCGCCGCCGGAGGAGCGCGTGCCGATGCGGGCAACGGCTTGGATAGCGCGGGTCAGTTGGTACACGAGTTTGACGGATTGTTCGGCGCTGGAGATGCCGTATTCGTAACCTGCGTAGAGGTTGTTGGTGAGCTGTTTGCCGACGGTCAGGACTTGTTCGGCAGGGTTGAGCTCGCCGGTTTGGGCGTTGCGGCTGCGTTTGCTGGTAAAGCCCAAATCATCGACAAGGCCGATGCGGTCGTTGACTTGACCGGCAAGCAGCGCGCTGGCGGCAGCGGAGAGTGTGGCGTTGTCGCCGTCGCTGCCGCTGCTGGCACGGTTGAGGATGAGCCAGGAGAGTTTGTCTTTTTCACTCATGGCTTCTTTGGCAACCAAGGTTACGCGCGGATTGCTGAGGCTGCCGAGGACTTCGACACCTGCGCCGACCGGGGAGAGACGACGTTCGGCACGGATGTTGAGGTTCGGATCGGTCAGCGGGCCGACAAAGGAAACCGAGCCTTTGGTGATGTCGAGGTCTTGGCCGTAGGCTTTGTAGCGGCCTTTGACAACGCGCACGGTACCGACGCCTTGGACGGCTTCGCCCGGATGTGATGTGATGGCCAGTTTGCCGCCGATGGTAACGTCTGCGCCGTAGCCGACAAAACGGACATTGTCGTTGATGTTCAAGACAAGGTTCATATTAATCGGCGTGGTGGCCGTTGCTTCTTTTTTGGTTTCGCCCAGTACAACCACGTCGTCATCGAGGGTCGGCATGGAGGATTTTTGCGAACCAAATCTGCCGTAGTCGGTGTTGAGCGTGCCGTTGAGCGATACGCCTTTTTCCGGATTGTAGAGGACTTTGGCCGCGCCGGAGAGCTGCAGTTGGCGGTTTGGACGCGAGAGGGTGCGGTATTTGTCGAAGACGATGTCCACGTCGACATCGGGGTTGGCGTTGGCAAGGTTGACCGCACCTTTGAGCTCAATCGTGCCGCCACGGTGGAATTTGAGGCTGTCGATCACCCATTTTTGACCCTGCAGGCGCGAACGCAATACGCCGTTGTCGAGAATCAGGCCTTGGGTTTGATGGCGGTAGTAGAGGTTGTCGCCGTTAATCAGGCCGCTTAGTTGCGGATCGTTCAGACGGCCTGCCAAGTTGACGGCGGCGTTCAGACGGCCTTTGAGGGTTTGGCCGACGGGCAGGAAGTTGCGGAAGACTTCGAGGTTGGCAACGTTCAGGTTGAGTTTGCCGCTCAGGGGGGCGGTGTCGAAGCTGGTACCCTGACCGATGTTGACAGTACCGTCGGCACGGCCGTAATTGGTTTGGAGGTCGAGGTTGCTGTTGACGGTAGGCGAACCGAGTCGGCCGCCGATGGTGGCGGTCGCGTTCAGACGGCCTGCAATGCCTTGGGCTGTCGCCGGCATAAAGGATTTGAGCGAGCCTAAATCGGGAACGCTGATATTGACTTTGCCGCTGACGGGGGCGTTGTTGATGTTGTTGCCGAACTGTTGGGCGATGCCGAGCGTGCCGTCAACTTTACCGAAGCGGGTGTTGCCTTCCAGCGTGCTGTCGATGCGGCCGTTTTGGAAACGGGTGCGCAGGGCGAGCGCGGAAAGTCCCAAAGGCTGTTTGTTTTTCGGGTCTTTGACCGGCAGGATGATGTCGCCGCTTTGACGGTTGATGTTGAGGAAGCCGCGCGCGTTTTGACTGTACGCCAAATCCCAGTCGCCGCCCAAGACGAGGTTGTGTTCGATGGGCGGGGTGTAGAAGTTGTGCAATTCGGTAATGTGCAGATTTTGCGCGCTGCCTTTACTGGTAATGCCGGCTTTTTTGTCCCAAACGAAATTTTGCAGGTTGAGGCTGCCGCCCATGGCTGCCCAGCGCGCGCTGCTGAGGGAAACGCGTTCGCTGCCGGCTTCGAGGTTGAGGCGGTTTTGCAGTTTGAGGTTGAACGCGCCGTTGATGTCGAGCGTGTCGACCGTGCCTTTCCATTGGGTTTGGTCTTTGTTGAGGCCGCCGGTGGCGTTGAGGTCGAGCTTGTAGCGTTTGTTGTCCACCGCCATGCTGCTGTTGCCGCGGATGTGGTGGTGCGAGCCTGTGCCGCTGATGAGCAGGTTGACGTTGTCAATCATGGCCGCGCCGCCGGAGACGGCGATGTGTTCGCCTTTAATATCGGCACTCAACGGACGGTTGGTGTCGGGCGAACCTTTAAGTTTGAAGTCGAGGGTGCGGATATTTACGGTATTGGCGACTTTGAAGTTGCGCGCTTCGCCGTTCAAATCGGCTTCAAGGGTTTTGAGGCCGTCTGAAAAACTGCCGGAGATGTAGCCGCGCGCGTTGAGCAGGCCGCCCAAGCCGAAGCCGAAACGCGACAAATCGGGGGCAGTAATGTTGAGGTTGAGGCGGTCGCCTTTTTGGCCGAAGCTGCCGTTGGTTTTGACGATGTTGCTGCCGAGGGTCAGGTCGGTCAGGGCGCGCGCAAGGTGTTTGTTTTCATAGGCGACGTCGGCTTTGCCGCTGAGCGGAACGCCGTTGAGCGTACTTGGTGCGAACTGCATTTTGCCGGCGAATTTCTCTTGCGCCAGTATACCGGTTAAGTTGATGTTGCCGTTGACGCTGCCTTGCGGAAGCTGCGGATCGATGCGCGCAGGGTTGAAGGCTTTGCTGACGATGTCCAATTGCAGTTTGCGGTCTTTGAAGAGTTCGAGCGAGCCTTTGGCATTGAGTTCGCCGCCGTTTTGCGGAATCAGGCGGACTTTGTCGAGCTTGAGCGTGCGCTGGCCGAGCTGTTTGTCGGTTTGGAAAAACAGCATGCCGTCTGTACGCGCAAATCCGCTGTCGAGATTCCAGTTGACGACAGGGGAGGAGGTTTCGCCTTTGACGTCGATACTGCCGTTCAGACGGCCTGCGATGTTTTGACGGACAAAGTCGTCTGCGCCGGTATTGTTGATGCCCAGTGCGAGTTTGAGCTGGTCTTGGGCGGTATCGATTGAGCCGGATACATCGATGCTGCCGTCTTTGAGCAGATCGACGCCGATGTCTTCAATCATGACCGTGCCTTTATCGTCGACGATGAATTCGCCGAGGATGCGTTTGACGGGGATATGATTTTCATCAGCAAAACCGGCTTGGTCGTTTTCTAAGTCAATCGAGCCCTCCAACGCAACGCCGTTGGTAAACGACGGAATGGTGGTGGCGTCGAAATTCAGGCGCGCTTTGGGCAGGCTGGGCAGGAAGGCCTGCGGATTGATGTTGGAACCTTTAATCAGGATTTCGCCGACGGTTTCGTTGAGGCTGTCGGCGAATGGGTGGATGGTGGATTTGGCAGACAAATGAACGTTGTCGCTATCGAGCAGCAAGTCGGTGGATACGTCTTGCAGGCTGCCCCACAGGCGCACCGTGCCGTGTATGGTTTCGCCCTCAAGCTGGCCTTTGGTGTAGATGGCGGTATTGAGGACGTAGGGTTTGTTCAAACCGAGCACCACCGCGCCTGTCGAGCTGCTCCATGGCGTGTCGGCGGTTTTGATGTGGAGGCGGTGTTCTTTTTTGTCGTAATGATAGGCTGCGTGCAGATGGTCGAGATAGACGGTCTGCTTGTCAAAATGCTTGCCCACGCTGATTTTGCCGGTTTCCAAACGGTCGAGATAGGCGGTAACGGGCAGGTCTATGCTGTCGGGCAGGCCTTTTGAAGGCTCTTCTTCTTTGGGCGGCGTGCGCTTGGTCACAATGGCGATGTCGCCGGCCACGACTTCGGTAATGTGCAAAGACGGACGGAACAGCTCGGACGGTTTCCAATCAAAGCGGAAGCTGCTGATTTTGACATCCGCACCGTCTGTTTCAATCAACCATTTGTCGCCTTCAAAACCTTCAATCAGCGTGCCTTTCAGTGTGTCCGAAGAGATTTTGACGCCGAACCATGACGGGATCTTGTACAAACCGAAACGCAAACCCGATTCCGTACCGACCAGCCAGCCGATTGCGCCGGCAGAAACGGTCAATACGCTCAAGGCGGACAGGACAAAGCCGCGTAACAGGCGTTTTTTGCGCTTTGGCGGGGTGGGCTGTTGTTCAGACGGCGTGGAAGTGTTTGCAGTATCGGTCATGATATTTTTCTGTTTGTCTGTTGTTCAGACGGCCTGGAATGGCTGAGGCCGTCTGAAAGAATGGATGGTGAGTATATTTTTTTAAAACCTTGTGCCTAAGCTGATGTGCCAGCGAATTTTTTTGTCGTGGTGGCCGTAGGCAATGTCGAAGGAGAACGGCGCAACCGGGCTGAACCAGCGCACGCCCAAGCCGGTACCGTGTTTTAAGGTCATGTGTTTGAAGTTGCTCGCCGCATCGCCGACATCGTGGAAGATGGCGCCGGAGAAGCTTTTGGTAACCGGGAATTGATATTCGAGGCTGCCGACCACCAAGGCGC
The DNA here is from genome assembly GCF_051963015.1 of Neisseria sp. P0006.S004. Classification (NCBI taxonomy): domain Bacteria; kingdom Pseudomonadati; phylum Pseudomonadota; class Betaproteobacteria; order Neisseriales; family Neisseriaceae; genus Neisseria; species Neisseria sp. P0006.S004. The sequence continues at coordinate 92,793 of NZ_JBQCUS010000002.1, forward strand.
GTTGCGGCAGGACGGAGCCGTTGGGTCCGGCCAAGCCGATGCTGTCGAGTTCGTAACCGCGTACGGAAGTTGCGCCGCCGGTACGGAACATCAGGCTGGACGGCACTTCTTCGCCTTCGCGGGCATAAACGTAGCCTGCCTGTCCGCGTACGATGAATGTACCGAGTTTTTTGTTTTCAGGCGTGAAGAAATAGCCTGCCCGTGCCGTGGCGCGTGCCATTTGGGTGGAGGAGAGGAATTTGCCCAAAGTTGCCCCGATTTTGCCGTCGAGGTAATAGCCGTTTTGAGGGTGCAGCTCGGTTTCGATGCTTTGCCGTTTCCATGAGGCAGTCAGCATGGTGGCATGGCTTCGGCCTAAATCGTAGCTGGTGTCGGGGACCTTGCGGTCTTCGGTAATGAATTCGAGGCCGAAGCGGGCATCGATATTATTGCGGTCGCGGACATACCAAATACCGCTGGTCAGGGCGCGTTTTTCAAGGTTTTGCGTGGTCGAGCGGTTGTAGGAAACGTTGCTGGTCCAGTAGTTGCCGCGGTTGTTGCGCGGTTGGCTGATACCGGCAGCCAGCGTGGTTTCGTATTTATCCATGTCCCAAACGATGGAACCGATGTAGCCTTTGTTAAAGAGGTTGTAATAGTCGTAGGCGATGCGGCCGCCGATTCCGTATTCGGAGTCGTAGCGGATACCGGTTTCCAGTTTGTGGCGTTTGACTTCGGTCACGTTGATTTTGACGGGAACGCGGTCGCCTTGCAGTTGATCGAAGTCAGCCTGTACGGACGCGCCGGAGTAGTGGCCGTTTTGTTCGAGCGCCTGTTGCAGGTCGAGGATTTTGTCTAAGTCGTAAGGCGAACCGGGTTGGAAGCGCGCCATGCCGGAAACCACGCTTTCAGGGTAGCGGCGCGTGCCGGTGATTTGGAACTCGCCAAAGTAAATGGGGCGGTTGCTCTCTACGATGACGTTCAAATCGGCTTTTTGGGTATTGGGATTGATGGTGGCTTGGGTGGTAGTGAGTTTCGCCAAAGGGTATTTTTTGCGTGTTACCGCGCTGAGGACGGAGGTTTTACTTGCACTCCAGCCATCTTGGTCGAAGTTTTCGCCAACGGGCTGTTGCCAGTTTTCCATCGCATTTTGGTAGTACTCGGCCAAGTTGTCATCATTCAATACGTCGCCAAGGATGGCCACGCTGACGTTGTCGACTTTGGTGCGCGGGCCGGGGGTGACGTTGACGGTATAGCTTTCGCCGTGGTCTTGAATATTGACGTTGCTGTTGAAGTAGCCTTTGGTCCGGAGCATCGTTTTGACGTTGTCGGGAGCCTCTTCGGCGAGGAAGCCGACCTGCTCTTTGTCCAGCTCTTCGTCCTGCTGCTGGGTAATCAGCGGCAGGTATTCTTCAAGCATTTCTTTGACTTCGCTGTCTTGGGTGTCGATTTTGACGGGGAATTTGGGCTTGAGTTTGCCTGTTTGGTCGTCTTTGGGCTGCTTGGGCATTTCGGATTCGGGAACAGCCTCGTAGTCTTCTGCTTTGGGAACGGAAGTATCTACTGCCAACGCGTGTCCGTAGGCGAGCGCCAATGATGCAAATAAAACAGGGTAGGTCAGTTTGGTCATGATGTGTGTTTGACAGCGACAATTCTTCAGTTTGGGGATTTTAACATTATTTCTGCAAGGTTTCAGGCTATGGTTGTAAACGGAAATTTAGCGCGATGACGTTGCAAAAGGCGACTTAAGGGCGGATTTTGGTTTGTTTCTATACGATTGTAATATTTATGTTTTGTATTTTTACTGGTGAAGTTGCCTTTGTATGCGGCCTTATGGCGCAGATTTCAGGCCGTCTGAAATCAAGATACAGAGGGATAAGGCAACAGTATGGGTATACTTTAAAGTAGGGTTTGAGCGGATTTGACTGTATTTTTGGCATAAAGTGCTAACTGTGTCATAAATGCTAAACTTTAATGCTGTTTTTGTGAGGTGTGCATGAAAACCTCGCCGACAAATGATTTTTTATTTTAGAATGTAAGACTTTTTTAACATATCTTTAAATTGAAGGAACGGATATGGCAAGTGGCAATCCGCTTTTAAACGCGATCAACAGCGTCAGCCTGGTGGTACAAATCGCCATCGGCTTGGTTTTAGGTATTCTTGTGGGCGCAGTTTCGCCGCAAGTCGGTATCAGCGCAGGACTGCTGGGCAGCCTGTTTGTCGGTGCGCTTAAGGCTATCGCGCCGATTTTGGTATTTGTTTTGGTGACTGCCGCCATTGCGCAACACCAAAAAGGCAATCAGGCCCACATCAAACCGATTTTGATTTTGTATATTTTCGGTACGTTTGCCGCGGCCGTGGTGGCGGTTGTCGCCAGTATGGCATTCCCGACCACGCTGATTCTGCGTGCGGCAGGCGATGTGTCCGTTGCGCCGCCTTCCGGCATTGTCGAAGTATTGAAAACGCTGTTGATGAATTTGGTGGCCAACCCGATTAATGCGCTGGCCAATGCCAACTATATCGGTATTTTGGCTTGGGCTTTGGTTTTGGGCGCGGCTTTGCGCCATCACGGTTCGGATACAACCCGCCAAGTGGCGGCCGATTTGGCTGATACCGTTTCGACCGTTGTGAAATGGATTATCCGTTTTGCGCCGCTGGGTATTTTCGGCTTGGTGTCTTCTACCATTGCGGAAACTGGTTTTGAAGCGCTTGCCGGTTATATGCAGCTGTTGGCCGTATTGCTCGGCTGTATGCTGTTTATCGCTTTGGTGGTCAACCCGATTATTGTGTGGACGCAAATCCGCCGCAACCCTTTCCCGCTGGTGTTTACCTGCCTGCGCGAAAGCGGCGTGTATGCTTTCTTTACCCGTTCTTCCGCCGCCAATATCCCTGTGAACATGGCATTGGCGAAAAAACTGGGTCTGCACGAAGACACTTACTCTATCTCCATTCCATTGGGTGCTACCATCAATATGGCCGGTGCGGCAATCACCATTACCGTTTTGGCGATGGCTGCGGCGCACACGCAAGGCATTACGGTTGACTTCGCTACTGCCCTGCTGCTGAGCCTGGTGGCAACTGTCAGCGCGTGCGGTGCATCCGGTGTGGCCGGCGGTTCGTTGCTGCTGATTCCTTTGGCGTGCAGCCTGTTCGGTATCGATAACGATGTGGCCATGCAGGTGGTTGCCGTCGGCTTCATCATCGGCGTGATTCAAGACTCTGCAGAAACTGCGTTGAACTCTTCCACCGACGTTTTGTTTACTGCCGCTGCCGATTTGGGCCGTCAACGGAAAGAGTGATTTTTAAGGGCAACCTAAATCCAGCAAAGGCCGTCTGAAAAGTTTCAGACGGCCTTTGCTTTGGGTAAAGGAAAAGGGATTTTTAGATGGTCAAGCCGATAGATTGGTTTGGTCGGCCTGGCGGTATCCGCTGTCATCAGTTGGATTTTTCCCGTAAAATACAGTCTTGAATGTATTTGAACACCTCTTTTCAGACGGCCTGACCGTCTTATTAAATTTGCAAAAACAATGATTAAAAAAATATTCTCATGGTTCGAGTCCCGCATCGACCCTTATCCAGAAGCCGCTCCGAAAACGCCAGAAAAAGGGTTGTGGCGGTTTATTTGGAGCAACATTGAAGGCGTGCGTAAATGGATCGCCGTGTTGGCCGTGTTTACGGTCGGCGTCGGCATCATGGAAGCCTTGATGTTCCAATTTATGGGCAAGGTGGTTGACTGGCTCGGCGCGTATACACCGCAAACGCTTTTTGTTGAAAAAGGCCACGCATTAATCGGCATGATGGCTATGGTGGCATTTTTTGCCGTTTGGACCTTTTTCGCGTCCAGTGTACGCCTGCAAACCCTGCAAGGCGTGTTCCCCATGCGCCTGCGCTGGAATTTCCACCGCCTGATGCTGGGTCAAAGCTTGGGCTTTTATCAGGACGAATTTGCAGGACGCGTGTCCGCCAAAGTCATGCAGACCGCGCTGGCGCTGCGCGATGTCGTGATGACCGTCGCCGATATGGTTGTGTATGTGCTGGTGTACTTCATCACTTCCGGCGTGATTCTGTCCTCATTCGATGCTTGGCTTATCGTGCCGTTTATTTGCTGGATGATTGGATTCGCGATGATTATGCGCTTTCTGATTCCCAAACTCGGCAAAACCGCTGCGCGTCAGGCCGATGCGCGCTCGCTGATGACTGGCCGCATTACCGACGCCTACTCCAATATCGCCACCGTCAAACTTTTCTCCCACGGCGCACGCGAGGCCGCCTATGCCAAGCAATCGATGGAAGAATTTATGGTAACCGTCCATGCCCAAATGCGTTTGGCAACGCTGCTGCACACCTGCAGCTTTATCGTCAACAGCTCGCTGACCGTCGGCACAACCGCCTTGGGTATTTGGCTTTGGTATCACGGCCAAGTCGGCGTAGGCGCGGTAGCCACCGCCACGGCCATGGCATTGCGTGTGAACGGTTTGTCGCAATACATCATGTGGGAGTCTGCCCGATTGTTTGAAAACATCGGTACCGTCAACGATGGCATGGCGACCCTGTCCAAACCCCACACCATCCTCGATAAACCGCAAGCCCTGCCGCTTAAAGTTACCCGAGGCGAAATCAAGTTTGATCACGTCGATTTCTCCTACGAAGCAGGCAAACCGCTCCTTAACGGCTTTAATCTGAACATCAAACCCGGCGAAAAAGTCGGCTTGATCGGCCGCAGCGGCGCGGGTAAATCCACCATCGTCAACCTGCTCCTGCGTTTTTACGAACCGCAAAGCGGCACGATTTCGATCGACGGCCAAAACGTGGACAGCGTTACCCAAGAAAGTCTGCGCGCCCAAATCGGTTTGGTAACGCAAGATACTTCCCTGCTGCACCGCTCCGTCCGTGACAACATTATCTACGGCCGTCCCGATGCGACCGAAGCCGAAATGATTTCTGCCGCCGAACGCGCCGAGGCCACCGGTTTTATTCCTAACTTAAGCGATGCCAAAGGCCGACGCGGCTATGACGCACACGTTGGCGAACGCGGCGTGAAACTTTCCGGCGGCCAACGCCAACGTATCGCCATCGCCCGCGTTATGCTCAAAGACGCACCGATTCTGTTGCTTGACGAAGCCACCAGCGCGCTCGACTCCGAAGTCGAAGCTGCCATCCAAGAAAGCCTCGACAAAATGATGGAAGGCAAAACCGTGATTGCCATCGCCCACCGCCTCTCCACCATCGCCGCGATGGACCGCCTCATCGTCTTGGACAAAGGCCGCATCATCGAAGAAGGCAGCCACACCGAGTTGCTCGCGAAACAAGGCTTGTATGCTAAACTTTGGGCGCACCAAAGCGGCGGCTTCTTGAGTGAGCATGTCGAGTGGGAAAACAATTAAACGCTTTGAAAGAAGATAAAAGGCCGTCTGAAAACATTTTCAGACGGCCTTTATTAATGAAGCAAAGGGTAGGTGGGATAACCGCCTTTTTTCAGTTGAAACCTTATTTTACAGCCCCAGCGACCAAGCATTTTGGTGTTCGGACAAGTCTTCCAGGCGGTTTTCGTAATGGGCGAAGATTTCTTCGATAATCTCGTCTTCGTCATCGATGACGTGGATCAAGTTCAAATCCTCTTCCAAAATCAGGTTTCTGCCCAGCAACTGCTCGCGTATCCAGTCCAACAGCCCTGCCCAAAATGCTTTGCCTACTAAGATAATCGGGCGGTCGGGCGTCTTGCCGGTTTGCACCAAAGTCAGGCTTTCAAACAATTCGTCCAGCGTGCCGAAACCGCCGGGCATGACGACATACGCCACGGCGTGTTTGACGAACATGACTTTGCGCGGGAAGAAGTGTTGGAATTTAATCGACAAATCCTGATACGGATTGGCTTTTTGCTCGTGCGGCAACACGATATTCAACCCCACCGCCGGACTTGCGCCTGCAAACGCGCCTTTGTTGGCTGCTTCCATAATGCCCGGCCCGCCGCCGGAAATGACGGAAAATCCGGCATCCGACAGTTTGCGCGCCAAGCGTAATGTGAACGCGTAGTCGGGATGGTTTTCAGGCGTGCGCGCGCTGCCGTAAATGCTGACGGCCGGCTGAATGGCGCGCAATTCTTCGCCGGCTTCGACAAATTCGGAAATAATCTTCAATACATGATACGACTCGCGCGCCTGAATATCGCGGCGTGTTTCGTCGGGAAGCATGGGTTTGGGCAGTTTTTTGAGCAGGCTCACGGCTTTTCCTTCGTGTTTTTATGTGCCGTATTGTAACCTGAAAGGGGCAGGCCGTCTGAAAGTTGGGTTTCGGCGGCAAGTGTGCCTGCCACATTTTAAAAAGCCCGTTACAATATCTGCTTTTATTCAACTGCTCCGCCATGCTCGATATTATCCACCGCGACAGCCGCACCATCGCCGTCAACAAACCTGCCGGAATGCTGGTGCACCGAAGCTGGTTAGACAAACACGAAACCCGTTTTGCCGTGCAGACCCTGCGCGACCAAATCGGGCAGCACGTCTATCCCGTCCACCGCCTCGACCGCCCGACTTCCGGCGTCTTGCTGTTTGCACTCGATACGGAAGCCGCGCGGTTATTGACGCAGCAGTTTGAAAACAAAACCATCGAAAAAACCTATTGGGCGATTGTTCGCGGTCATCTGCCTTCAGACGGCCTGATTGATTACGCCCTCAAATATATGCCCGACAAAATTGCCGAAGCGCAGACCGAAGCCACATTGCAGGAAGCGCAAACCGCCTACCGCTGTCTGGCACAAACCGAGTTGCCGTTCCAATCCGCCCTGCGTTATCCGACCTCGCGTTATTCGTGGGCCGAACTCACGCCGCACACCGGCCGCAAGCACCAACTCCGCCGCCATATGAAACACATTTTCCACCCCATCGTCGGCGACACCAACTACGGCGATTTGCGCCAAAACCATGCCGTTGCCGAACATATCGGCACGCAACGCCTGATGTTGCACGCGCAGAGCCTCAGTTTTCAAAGCATAGAAGACGGCAGCCGGATGACCGTACAAGCGCCGATAGACAACGACTGGCGGCTTTGGATGGAAAAATTTAAAACCGAGGCCGTCTGAAAATCCAAACCGCACATTTTCAGACGGCCCGGTCATGGAAAAAAACAGGCAAATCCCTTACAATACGCCCCTAAAATTTTGAAAGAACACAAGAATCATGGAAGCCGAAGTAATCAACCAGCTTAACAACACCCTAAACGACTTGGAGAAGCGCAGCGAAGACATCCGCGTCTATATGGACTACCAAGGCAAAAAAGACCGCCTTGAAGAAGTCATCGGCCTCTCCGAAGACCCGGAACTCTGGAACGACCCCAAACGCGCCCAAGAAATCGGCAAAGAGCGCAAAATCCTCGAAGGCATCGTGGTAACCCTCGACAACATCGCTACAGGCATCGAAGACAACCGCATGCTGATCGAAATGGCCGTCGAAGAAAACGACGAAGAAGGTTTCGCCGCCGTACAGGAAGACGTGGCCGGTTTGGAAAAACAAATGGCCGATCTCGAATTCAAACGAATGTTCAACCAGCCAGCCGACCCGAACAACTGCTTTATCGACATCACCGCAGGCGCGGGCGGTACGGAAGCGGAAGACTGGGCGGGTATGCTGTTCCGCATGTACAGCCGCTACGCCGAGCGCAAAGGCTTCAAAATCGAAATCCTTGAAGAAGACGACGGCGAAATCGCAGGCATTAACCGCGCCACCATCCGCGTGGAAGGCGAATACGCCTACGGCTTGCTGCGTACCGAAACCGGCGTTCACCGCTTGGTGCGATACTCGCCGTTTGACTCGAATAACAAACGCCATACGTCTTTTTCATCCGTGTTCGTGTACCCCGAAATCGACGATTCCATCGAAATCGAAATCAACCCCGCCGATTTGCGTATCGACACCTATCGCGCATCAGGCGCAGGCGGTCAGCACATCAACAAAACCGACTCCGCCGTGCGTATTACCCACGAGCCGACAGGGATTGTGGTGCAATGTCAAAACGACCGTTCGCAACACGCCAACAAAGCGGCCGCGATGGAAATGTTGAAATCCAAACTGTACGAATTGGAAATGCGCAAACGCAACGAAGAGAAACAGGCATTGGAAGAAGGCAAATCCGATGTGGGTTGGGGCAGCCAAATCCGCTCATACGTTTTGGATTCCTCACGCATCAAAGACTTGCGTACAGGCTACGAAGTCGGCAACACCAAAGCCGTATTGGACGGCGATTTGGACGGCTTCATCGAAGCCAGCCTGAAACAAGGTGTGTAAACCGTAAGAGATAAACAGGCCGTCTGAAAGATTTCAGACGGCATTTTTCAGTTTGAAAGAAACATTATTTTGCAAATATTAAAACATGTTTTGCAAATGCAAAGATTGGCGGTAATATATAGTTTCTATAAAAATGATTGGTAGGTGCAATAGGCCGTCTGAAGCCTGATCCTGTCCGATATATTAGGAGAACTTATTAAATGTCCGGTCAAAAGCTGTCTTCTGCCGAGAAAACTTTCTTCGGCCATCCTTTGCAATTATCCACCCTATTCCATATTGAGCTGTGGGAGCGTTTTTCCTTCTACGGTATGCAGGGCATCCTGCTGATTTATCTGTATTACACCGCGAGTCAAGGCGGTTTGGGTATGGATAAAGCCTTGGCCGGCGGTATCGTTGGCGCGTACGGCGGCAGCGTTTACCTGTCCACCATTCTCGGTGCGTGGTTGGCCGACCGCATTTGGGGTGCGGAGCGTACCCTGTTTATCGCCGGCATCGTCGTGATGACCGGCCATATTTTATTGGCGATTGTGCCGGGTTTGATGGGATTGCTGCTGGGCTTGGTGTTTATCGCGCTGGGCAGCGGCGGCGTGAAATCGTCTGCCGGTTCGATGGTCGGTTCTTTGTATGAACGGGAAGACCTGCGCGAATTGCGCGATGCCGGTTTCTCTATTTTCTATATTTCCATCAATATCGGCGGCTTCTTAGGCCCGTTGTTGACCGGTATTTTGCAAGACAGGATGGGTTTCCATTACGGTTTCGGCGCAGCGGCCGTCGGCATGGCATTCGGCCTGTTGTGGTATTCGCGCGGCCGTAAAAACCTGCCGCATACGCCGGTTCCCAATCCGTTGCGTCCTGAAAAGGTGCAGACCGCCATGGCTGTCGGCGTATTGCTGGTTTTGGTGTTGGGCAGCGTGATTGCTTCCGGCGCGCTCACCCTTGAAAACTTCTCCCGCTGGCTCTTGGGCGTGGTTATCGTTACCGTCGTCGCTTATTTTGCGCGCCTGTTGGGCAGCAGCCACGTTGAAGCGGCCAATAAACGCTATATTGTGGCCTATATTCCGCTGTTTTTGACCATTTGTATGTTCTGGGCGGTTTGGTTTCAGGTGTACACCGTTGCAACGGTTTATTTTGACGAAACGGTGGACCGTACTTTCTTCGGCTTTACCGTGCCTGTTTCATGGAAAGATTCGATACAGGCCATGTGGGTGGTCCTCTTTTCCGGCGTGATGGCGGCGGTGTGGACGAAAATGGGCAAACGCCAACCTAAAACGCCGTTGAAGTTTGCACTGGCCATGTTGGTAACCGGCGTCTCTTATTTGAGTTTTATTCCGTATATTTCATCCGGAACCCCGATGCCGATTATCGTGTTTATGCTGGTGTTGCTGGCGATTACGATAGGCGAGTTGATGCTGTCGCCGATTTCGTTGTCGTTTTCCACCAAAATCGCACCGAGCATGTTTAAAACACAAATGGTTGCGTTGAATTTCTTAGCATTGTCCATCGGCTTTACCTTGGGCGGAGTGTTGTTTAAAGACTACTACAATGCTCAGTTGCCATTGGATTTCTACTGGATGCTGGCCACTATCGGCGCAGTAACCTGCGGTATCCTGCTGGTACTCGCCCCGGTATTGAACCGTATGCTCAAAGGTGTCGATTGATTTTTCTATTTAAAATAATGTGATGTACACAGGCCGTCTGAAAATAATCAGTTTTCAGACGGCCTGATGCTTTTATTGAGGTTTGGGAAAGGACGGTTTTCCAGATTTTTGAAGTAAATCGGACAGGCGGAAAATCCGAATTAAATGATACATGATTAAAACGAAATTAAAATTTGGAAATATTAAATAAGAATAAGAATTGTTCTCATAACTTTATTGAATTTATTAGGGTTTTTTTGCTGATTTGCTGATATTTACCTTTAAATGGCTTTTGAAATTCGATAAAATGGTAATCTATTTTTAAGATTTGTCTGTCAACCAGTTAGGTACGACCATGTTGGCCAGTTACTTTCCCGTCCTCGTATTCATCCTCGTCGGCCTTGCGGCCGGCGTACTGTTTATTCTGCTCGGCACAATTTTAGGCCCGAAACGTCACTATGCCGAAAAAGACGCGGCTTACGAATGCGGTTTTGAAGCCTTTGAAAACGCAAGGATGAAGTTCGACGTGCGCTATTACCTCGTCGCCATCCTCTTCATCCTGTTTGATTTGGAGGTCGCGTTCATGTTGCCGTGGGCTGTCGTGTTCAAAGATTTGGGCGCATACGGCTTCTGGTCTATGCTGGTGTTTATCGTCGTTTTGACGGTAGGCTTTATTTACGAATGGAAAAAAGGTGCGCTGGAATGGGAATAGAAGGCGTTTTGAAAAAAGGTTTCATCACCACCAGCGCGGATACGGTGTTGAACTATATGCGTACCGGTTCATTGTGGCCGGTTACTTTCGGCTTGGCCTGCTGCGCCGTGGAAATGATGCATGCGGGTATGGCGCGTTATGACCTTGACCGTTTCGGTATCATTTTCCGTCCGTCCCCACGTCAGGCCGACCTGATGATTGTGGCGGGTACGCTCACCAACAAAATGGCGCCCGCGCTGCGCCGCGTGTATGACCAGCTCGCCGAGCCGCGCTGGGTATTGTCTATGGGCTCGTGTGCCAACGGCGGCGGCTATTATCACTATTCTTATTCCGTTGTGCGCGGTGCCGACCGCGTCGTGCCGGTAGACGTTTATGTGCCGGGTTGTCCACCGACTGCGGAAGCCCTGATTTACGGCCTGATTCAGCTCCAACAAAAAATCAAGCGCACTTCCACCATCGCGCGTGACGAGTAAGGAGAGGACGATATGGCAAGCATTCAAAACTTATACGAGACCGTCATCGGCGTGCTTGGCGATCAGGCAAGCAAAGTCATTTCAGCTTTGGGCGAGATTACCGTCGAGTGTCTGCCCGAACACTATATTTCAGTCATGACCGCATTGCGCGACCATGAAGAGCTGCATTTCGAGCTTCTGGTTGACTTGTGCGGTGTCGATTACAGCACTTACAAAAACGAAGTATGGCAGGGCAAACGCTTTGCCGTCGTCAGCCAGCTGCTTTCCGTTAAAAACAATCAACGCATCCGCGTACGCGTCTGGGTTTCAGACGACGACTTCCCAGTAGTCGAATCCGTAGTCGATATTTACAACAGCGCGGATTGGTACGAACGCGAAGCCTTCGATATGTACGGCATCATGTTCAACAACCACCCGGACTTGCGCCGCATCCTGACCGATTACGGCTTTGTCGGACATCCGTTCCGCAAAGACTTCCCGATTTCCGGCTATGTGGAAATGCGTTACGACGAAGAGCAAAAACGCGTGATTTACCAACCTGTTACCATTGAGCCGCGCGAGATCACGCCGCGTATCGTCCGTGAGGAGAACTACGGTGGCCAATAAATTAAGAAACTACACCATCAACTTCGGCCCGCAACACCCTGCGGCGCACGGCGTATTGCGTATGATTTTGGAGTTGGAGGGCGAAACCATCGTCCGTGCCGACCCGCACATCGGCCTTCTGCACCGCGGTACTGAAAAACTGGCTGAAACCAAAACCTATCTGCAAGCCCTGCCCTATATGGACCGTTTGGACTACGTTTCCATGATGGTCAACGAGCAGGCGTATTGCTTGGCGGTAGAAAAACTTGCCGGTATCGATGTACCTATCCGCGCCCAATACATCCGCGTGATGTTCGCCGAAGTAACACGCATCCTCAATCACTTGATGGGCATCGGTTCGCACGCCTTCGATATTGGCGCGATGACCGCCATTCTTTACGCCTTCCGCGATCGTGAAGAGCTGATGGACTTGTACGAAGCCGTGTCCGGCGCACGTATGCACGCAGCCTATTTCCGTCCCGGCGGCGTTTACCGTGACCTGCCCGACTTCATGCCCAAATACGAGAGCAGCAAATTCCGCAATGCCAAAGTATTGAAGCAGCTCAATGAATCCCGTGAAGGCACCATGCTCGACTTTATCGACGCCTTCTGCGAACGTTTCCCGAAAAACATCGACACACTCGAAACCCTCCTGACCGACAACCGTATTTGGAAACAGCGTACCGTCGGCATCGGCGTTGTCACTCCTGAGCGCGCCATGCAAAAAGGCTTTACCGGCGTGATGTTGCGCGGTTCCGGCGTGGAATGGGACGTGCGTAAGACACAGCCTTACGAAGTGTACGACAAAATGGATTTCGACATCCCCGTCGGCGTCAACGGCGACTGCTACGACCGCTACCTCTGCCGTATGGAAGAAATGCGTCAATCCGTACGCATCATCAAACAATGTTCCGAGTGGTTGCGTGTCAATCCGGGTCCAGTCATTACCACAAACCACAAATTTGCTCCGCCCAAACGTACCGAAATGAAAACAGGTATGGAAGACCTGATTCACCATTTCAAACTCTTTACCGAGGGTATGCACGTTCCCGAGGGTGAGACCTACACCGCTGTCGAACATCCGAAAGGCGAGTTCGGCGTTTACATCATTTCAGACGGCGCAAACAAACCCTACCGCCTGAAAATCCGCGCACCCGGCTTCGCCCACCTGCAAGGCATGGATGAAATGGCAAAAGGCCACATGCTGGCCGACGTCGTTGCCATCATCGGTACGCAGGACATCGTATTCGGGGAGGTTGACCGATAATGTTATCCGCAGAATCCTTAAAACAAATTGATATTGAGTTGGCAAAATATCCTGCCGACCAACGCCGCTCCGCCATTATGGGCGCATTGCGTATTGCCCAAACCGAAAAAGGCTGGCTTGCTCCCGAGACCATCGCTTTTGTCGCAGACTATATCGGCATCTCGCCTGCACAAGCCTACGAAGTCGCTACTTTCTACAATATGTACGACCTTGAGCCTGTCGGTAAATATAAATTGACCGTTTGTACCAACCTGCCCTGCGCCCTGCGCGGCGGTATGGCTACCGGCGAATACCTCAAACAAAAACTCGGTATCGGCTACGGCGAAACCACGCCCGACGGCAAATTTACCCTTGTCGAAGGCGAATGCATGGGTGCATGTGGTGACGCTCCGGTCATGCTGGTCAACAACCACAGCATGTGCAGCTTTATGACCGAAGAAGCGATTGACAAGAAACTTGCCGAACTGAAATAAAAGGCCGTCTGAAACTTTTCGATAAGGAAGGCTTTAAATTATGAGAAAAGTTATTTTAGCTATTTCATTATTTGTTGCTACAACCAATTATGCGTTTGCAGATTTTACAGATAGTGAAGCCAACGAAATTATTTCTCAATTTTATAAGCAGTATGTTTTTGGTAACGAAGAATTAGGTGTCGATGCGCAACGTTTCGGGACATCTCGCTTTTTGAAAAAATTAGAACGTGCTTATAGTGCTGAATATGATTGTGAAGATGCTCCTTGTTATGGCACTTGGGAACTACGGACAGAAGCGCAAGATGGTGACGGCACGAGTATTTTATCTAATATCCAGCCTATTATTAAAAATAAAGGTTGGTACCGTGTGAGTTATCGAGACATGGGGCACAAAGGCGTTACTGATGTAAAAGTTGTAGAAAAAAATGGCATTATCAAATTGGATGATTATAAGCGTGTACGCTAAATAAATTTTCCGGTTACCTGAAAATAAAAAAGAAACCCTAAAAGTTAAGTTAGGCAAAACCAAAAATGGCTATTTACCAATCAGGCGTGATTTTTGACCAAGTGGATACCGCCAATCCCGATTGCTGGACATTGGACGAATACGTCAAACGCGGCGGTTACAGCGCGCTGCGTAGAATCCTGTCCGAAAACATCTCGCAAACCGACGTGATTGACGAAGTCAAAACCTCCGGCTTGCGCGGGCGCGGCGGTGCGGGCTTTCCGACCGGCTTGAAATGGAGCTTTATGCCCCGTTCTTTCCCCGGCGAAAAATACGTCGTCTGCAACACCGACGAAGGCGAACCGGGTACGTTTAAAGACCGCGACATCATCATGTTCAACCCTCATGCCCTGATTGAAGGCATGATTATCGCTGGTTACGCGATGGGCGCGAAAGCGGGTTACAACTACATTCACGGCGAAATTTTCGAAGGTTATCAACGTTTTGAAGCTGCACTAGCCCAAGCACGCGCCGCAGGTTTTTTGGGTAAAAATATTTTAGGTTCGGACTTCGAATTCGAACTCTTCGCCCACCACGGCTACGGCGCATATATTTGCGGCGAAGAAACCGCATTGCTCGAGTCGTTGGAAGGCAAAAAAGGCCAGCCGCGCTTTAAGCCGCCATTCCCTGCTTCGTTCGGCCTGTACGGCAAACCGACTACCATCAACAATACCGAAACGTTCTCCTCCATCCCCTTCATTATCCGCGACGGCGGACAGGTATTTGCCGATAAAGGTATTCCGAATGCAGGCGGTACCAAATTGTTCTGTATTTCCGGCCATGTCGAGCGTCCGGGCAACTATGAAGTGCCATTGGGTACGCCGTTTGCCGAAGTCCTGAAAATGGCGGGCGGTATGCGCGGCGGTAAAAAACTTAAAGCCGTTATTCCCGGCGGTTCGTCCGCGCCCGTGTTGCCTGCCGATATCATGATGCAGACCAATATGGACTATGACTCGATTTCCAAAGCAGGCTCGATGTTGGGTTCCGGCGCGATTATCGTCATGGACGAAGACGTGTGCATGGTGAAAGCCCTTGAGCGCCTGAGCTACTTCTACTACGACGAGTCTTGCGGCCAATGTACGCCTTGCCGAGAAGGTACAGGCTGGCTCTACCGCATCGTCCACCGCATCGTAGAAGGTAAAGGCCGCATGGAAGACTTGGATCTGCTGGATTCTGTCGGTAATCAAATGGCAGGCCGCACTATCTGCGCCCTTGCCGATGCCGCCGTCTTCCCAGTCCGCAGCTTTACTAAGCATTTCCGTGATGAGTTTGTGCATTACATCGAACACGGCGGACCGATGAAACCGAATAAGTGGTGCTAAGTTTTCAGACGGCCTCTAAAAGAATTATTTATTAAATACCCGTAACTAGGAACGAACCATGTTACAAATCGAAATCGACGGCAAACAGGTATCTGTGGAGCAGGGCGCGACGGTAATTGAAGCCGCGCACAAGCTCGGTACTTATATCCCGCATTTCTGTTACCACAAAAAACTTTCCATCGCCGCCAACTGCCGTATGTGTTTGGTGGATGTGGAAAAAGCCCCCAAACCCCTGCCCGCCTGTGCCACGCCGGTTACAGACGGCATGATTGTGCGTACGCATTCGGCAAAAGCCCGAGAGGCGCAAGAAGGCGTGATGGAGTTCCTGCTCATCAACCATCCGCTTGATTGTCCGACCTGCGACCAAGGCGGCGAATGCCAGTTGCAGGATTTGGCGATGGGCTACGGCAAAACCACCAGCCGTTATACCGAAGAAAAACGTTCCGTCGTCGGCAAAGACATGGGTCCTTTGGTTTCCGCCGAGGAAATGAGCCGTTGTATCCACTGTACCCGTTGCGTTCGTTTCACTGAAGAAATCGCCGGCGTGCAAGAAATCGCCATGGCCAACCGCGGCGAACATTCCGAGATCATGCCTTTTATCGGTAAAGCAGTGGAAACCGAATTGTCAGGCAACGTCATCGATTTGTGTCCTGTCGGCGCATTGACCAGCAAACCGTTCCGCTTCAACGCGCGTACTTGGGAGCTAAACCGCCGTAAATCCGTTTCTGCCCATGATGCTTTGGGTAGCAACCTGATTGTACAAACCAAAGACCATACCGTCCGCCGCGTGTTGCCGTTGGAAAACGAAGCCATCAACGAATGCTGGCTGTCCGACCGCGACCGTTTCGCCTACGAAGGCCTGTATCACGAAAGCCGTCTGAAAAACCCGAAAATCAAACAGGGTGGCGAGTGGATGGACGTGGATTGGAAAACCGCGTTGGAATATGTCCGCAGCGCGATTGAATGTATCGCCAAAGACGGCAACCAAAACCAAGTCGGTGTTTGGGCCAACCCGATGAATACGGTTGAAGAGCTGTATCTGGCCAAAAAACTCGCCGACGGCTTGGGTGTTAAAAACTTTGCCACCCGTTTGTGCCAACAAGACAAACGTCTTTCAGACGGCCTTAAGGGTGCGCAATGGTTGGGACAAAGCATTGAATCTTTGGCTGACAACGATGCCGTATTGGTAGTCGGCGCGAATTTGCGCAAAGAACAGCCGCTCCTGACCGCCCGCCTGCGCCGCGCCGCCAAAGACCGTATGGCCTTGAGCGTATTGGCCAGCAGTAAAGAAGAATTGTTTATGCCGCTTCTGTCTCAAGAAGCCGTACATCCCGACGAGTGGGCAGGCCGTCTGAAAAACCTGTCTGCCAATGCGGAACACGCCGTTACCGCCAGCCTGAAAAACGCTGAAAAAGCAGCGGTGATTTTGGGCGCGGAAGTGCAAAACCATCCTGATTACGCCGCGATTTACGCCGCCGCGCAAGAGCTGGCAGACGCGACCGGTGCAGTGTTGGGCATTTTGCCGCAAGCCGCCAACAGCGTTGGTGCGGATGTCTTGAATGTAAACTCCGGCGAGAGCGTTGTCGAAATGGTAAACGCGCCGAAACAGGCAGTCTTGCTGCTCAACGTCGAGCCTGAAATCGATACGGCGGACGGCGCAAAAGCCGTGGCCGCGTTGAAACAGGCGAAAAGCGTGATGGCGTTTACACCGTTTGTCAGCGAAACGCTGCTGGACGTGTGCGACGTATTGTTGCCGATTGCGCCGTTTACCGAAACATCAGGCAGCTTCATCAATATGGAAGGCCGTCTGCAATCTTTCCACGGCGTGGTACAAGGCTTCGGTGATTCGCGTCCGATGTGGAAAGTGTTGCGCGTATTGGGCAACCTGTTTGACCTGAAAGGTTTTGAATACCACGATACCGCTGCGATTCTGAAAGATGCGCTGGATGCAGAAAGTCTGCCGTCCAAACTGGACAACCGCAGCACATGGACAGGGGAGGGCGTTCAGACGGCCTCAGACCGTCTCGTCCGTGTCGGCGGCGTCGGTATTTATCACACTGATTCTATCGTACGCCGTTCCGCACCGTTGCAAGAAACCAGCCATGCCGCCGTGCCTGCCGCGCGTGTAAATCCAAACACATTGGCACGCTTGAGCCTGCAAGACGGACAAACTGCTATCGCCAAACAAAACGGCGCAAGTGTATCGGTTGCAGTCAAAGCCGATGCCGGTTTGCCTGAAAACGTGGTGCATCTGCCGCTGCATACCGAAAATGCCGCGCTGGGTGCGTTGATGGACACTATTGAACTGGCGGGAGCTTGATCATGCAAGAATGGTTCCAAAACCTCTTTGCCGCAACGCTCGGTCTGGGCGATTTGGGTATCACCGTAGGCTTGGTGGTATCCGTCATCGTCAAAATCGTGATTATCCTGATTCCGCTGATTCTGACCGTTGCCTACCTGACGTATTTCGAACGTAAAGTCATTGGATTTATGCAGCTTCGTGTCGGCCCGAACGTAACCGGCCCGTGGGGTCTGATCCAGCCGTTTGCCGACGTGTTCAAACTCTTGTTTAAAGAGGTAACCCGTCCGAAGCTGTCAAACAAAGCCCTGTTCTACATCGGCCCGATTATGTCACTCGCCCCATCTTTCGCGGCGTGGGCAGTGATTCCGTTCAACGAAGAATGGGTGCTGACCAACATCAATATCGGCCTTTTGTACATCCTGATGATTACCTCGCTGTCGGTTTACGGCGTGATCATCGCAGGCTGGGCTTCCAATTCCAAATATTCGTTCTTGGGCGCAATGCGTGCTTCCGCGCAAAGCATTTCCTACGAGATTGCCATGAGTGCCGCGCTGGTGTGCGTTGTGATGGTATCGGGCAGCATGAACTTCTCCGACATCGTTGCCGCACAAGCCAAAGGTATTGCCGGCGGTTCGGTATTCTCTTGGAACTGGTTGCCGCTCTTCCCCATCTTCATCGTCTATCTGATTTCCGCCGTTGCCGAAACCAACCGCGCGCCGTTTGACGTGGCAGAGGGTGAATCTGAAATCGTTGCCGGTCACCACGTTGAATACTCCGGCTTCGCATTCGCGCTGTTCTTCCTTGCTGAATACATTTTCATGATTCTGATTGCCGCGCTGACATCGCTGATGTTTCTCGGCGGCTGGCTGTCTCCGTTCCCTCAAAGCTGGGGCTTTATCGGTACGCCTTCCGCATTCTGGATGTTCGTGAAAATGGCGGCGGTGCTGTACTGGTATCTGTGGATCCGTGCAACTTTCCCACGCTACCGTTACGACCAAATCATGCGTTTGGGCTGGAAAGTGCTGATTCCGATCGGCTTCGCCTACATCGTGATTTTGGGCGTGTGGATGATTTCACCGCTGAATTTGTGGAAATAAGTTTCAGACGGCATCTTGAGGCCGTCTGAACAAAGCGATTTTGAATACCTAACGAAATCCCTGTTTTGAGGGAACATAATATGGCTAACTTAGTAAAAACCTTTCTGCTTGGCGAATTGGTAAAAGGCTTGGGCGTAACGCTCAAAAACTTTTTTGCCCGCAAAGACACAATTTATTTCCCCGAAGAGAAAACGCCGCAATCCGTGCGTTTCCGCGGCTTGCACGCGCAACGCCGTTATCCGAACGGCGAAGAGCGCTGTATTGCGTGCAAATTGTGTGAGGCGGTGTGTCCGGCAATGGCGATTAACATCGAATCGGAAGAACGCGAAGACGGCACGCGCCGCACCAAGCGTTACGACATCGACCTGACCAAGTGCATCTTCTGCGGTTTCTGCGAAGAGGCCTGCCCGACCGATGCGATTGTAGAAACCCATATTTTTGAATACCACGGCGAGAAAAAAGGCGACTTG
This sequence comes from Neisseria sp. P0006.S004, assembly GCF_051963015.1. NCBI lineage: Bacteria > Pseudomonadati > Pseudomonadota > Betaproteobacteria > Neisseriales > Neisseriaceae > Neisseria > Neisseria sp. P0006.S004. The sequence goes on from NZ_JBQCUS010000002.1 coordinate 111,892, forward strand.
CACATGACCAAACCGATTCTTTTGGCCATTGGCGACAAATACGAACCCGAAATCGCCAAACGCAAAGCCGCTGACGCGCCGTATCGTTAAGGAGCAGACGAATGACTTTTTCCGCGATTCTGTTCTATATCCTTGCCGCCATCGTTTTGTACGGTGCGGTTCGTACCGTTACTGCTAAAAACCCCGTGCATGCCGCTTTGCATCTGGTGCTGACCTTCTGCGTAAGCGCGATGATTTGGATGCTGATGCAGGCCGAATTCTTGGGTGTGACGCTGGTGGTGGTTTACGTCGGCGCCGTGATGGTGTTGTTCCTGTTCGTCGTGATGATGCTGAATATCGACATCGAAGCCATGCGCGCCGGTTTCTGGCGTCATGCGCCTGTTGCCGGTGTGGTCGGCACATTGTTGGCGGTTGCCCTGATCCTGATTTTGGTCAATCCGAAAACCGACTTGGCCGCATTTGGTCTGATGAAAGACATTCCCGCCGATTACAACAATATCCGCGATTTGGGCAGCCGTATTTATACCGACTACCTGTTGCCGTTTGAGTTGGCGGCGGTATTGCTGCTGTTGGGTATGGTAGCCGCGATTGCGCTGGTTCACCGCAAAACTTTCAATCCGAAACGTATGGACCCTGCAGACCAAGTTAAAGTACGCGCCGACCAAGGCCGTATGCGTCTGGTGAAAATGGAAGCGGTCAAACCGCAAGTCGAATCTGCCGAAGAAAGCGAAGTTTCAGACGGCCTCAAGCCGGAAGGGGAGGGCAAAGCATGATTACCTTGACGCATTATTTGGTATTGGGTGCGCTCCTGTTCGGTATCAGCGCAATGGGTATCTTTATGAACCGCAAAAACGTGCTGGTATTGCTGATGTCTATCGAGCTGATGCTCTTGGCGGTGAACTTCAACTTTATCGCTTTCTCCCAATATTTGGGCGATACTGCCGGACAGATTTTCGTATTCTTCGTACTGACCGTTGCCGCTGCCGAATCCGCCATCGGTTTGGCGATTATGGTATTGGTGTACCGTAACAGAAAAACAATCAACGTTGCCGATTTGGATGAGTTGAAAGGGTAATCATGAACGACATGACTTTATATTTGGTAATTGCCCTTGTGCCTTTGGCAGGCTCGCTGATTGCGGGTTTGTTCGGTAACAAAATCGGACGTGCCGGTGCGCATACGGTTACGATACTCGGTGTGGCGGTGTCTGCCGTGCTGTCAGCTTATGTGCTGTGGGGATTCCTCAATGGCAGCCGTACCAAGTTTGACGAGAACGTTTATACCTGGTTGACAATGGGTGGCTTGGATTTCTCCGTCGGCTTCTTGGTCGATACGATGACGGCGATGATGATGGTCGTAGTAACCGGCGTGTCGTTGATGGTACATATCTACACCATCGGCTATATGCACGATGAAAAAGTCGGCTACCAACGCTTCTTCAGCTATATTTCTTTGTTTACTTTCAGCATGTTGATGCTGATTATGAGCAACAACTTCATCCAGCTCTTCTTCGGCTGGGAGGCTGTGGGCTTGGTGTCGTATCTCTTGATCGGTTTCTATTTCAAACGTCCAAGCGCAACATTTGCCAACCTGAAAGCCTTTTTGATTAACCGTGTCGGCGACTTCGGCTTTTTGCTCGGTATCGGCTTGGTGCTTGCCTATTTCGGCGGTAGCCTGCGTTATCAGGACGTATTCGCCTATCTGCCCAACGTACAAAATTCCACCATCCAGCTTTTCCCCGGCGTGGAATGGTCGTTGATTACCGTAACCTGCCTGCTCCTGTTTGTGGGCGCGATGGGTAAATCGGCGCAATTCCCGCTGCACGTCTGGCTGCCTGATTCGATGGAAGGCCCGACACCGATTTCTGCATTGATTCACGCCGCAACCATGGTTACCGCCGGTCTGTTCATGGTATCGCGTATGTCGCCGATTTATGAGATGAGCAGCACTGCGCTGTCAGTAATCATGGTGATTGGTGCGATTACCGCCCTGTTTATGGGCTTCTTAGGCGTGATTCAAAACGACATCAAACGTGTGGTTGCGTATTCCACCCTGTCGCAACTGGGCTATATGACTGTGGCTCTGGGTGCGTCTGCCTATTCCGTGGCGATGTTCCATGTGATGACCCACGCTTTCTTTAAAGCCTTGTTGTTCTTGGCCGCAGGTAGCGCGATTATCGGTATGCACCACGACCAAGACATGCGCCACATGGGCAACCTGAAAAAATACATGCCGATTACTTGGCTGACCATGCTGATCGGTAACTTGTCGCTGATCGGTACGCCGTTCTTCTCCGGCTTCTATTCCAAAGATTCGATTATCGAAGCGGCGAAATACAGCACCCTGCCGGGCAGTGGCTTTGCCTATTTTGCCGTCCTCGCCAGCGTGTTTGTTACCGCGTTTTACGCATTCCGCCAATACTTTATGGTGTTCCACGGCGAAGAGAAATGGCGCAGCCTGCCTGAACATCATGATAATCATCATGGCGAAGAGCATCACGGCTTGGGCAAAAACGACAATCCGCACGAAAGCCCGCTGGTCGTTACCCTGCCTTTGATTTTGCTTGCCATTCCGTCCGTCATCATCGGCTATGTTGCCATCGAGCCTATGCTTTACGGCGATTTTTTCAAAGACGTGATTTTCGTTAATACCGATGCGCATCCGACCATGCACATCATGAAGGAAGAGTTCCACGGCGCATTGGCAATGGTGTCGCACAGCCTGCATTCGCCTGTACTTTACCTTGCTATCGCAGGCGTGTTGAGCGCATGGCTCTTGTACGTCAAACTGCCGCACCTGCCTGCGAGAATTGCACAGGCGTTCCGTCCGGTTTACGTTTTGTTTGAAAACAAATACTACCTCGACGCCCTGTATTTCAACGTTTTCGCCAAAGGCACGCGCGCATTGGGTACCTTCTTCTGGAAAGTCGGCGATACTGCCATTATCGACAACGGTATTGTCAACGGCTCTGCCAAACTGGTCGGCACGATTGCCGCGCAAGTGCGTAAAGCCCAAACCGGCTTTATCTACACCTATGCCGCCGCTATGGTATTCGGCGTATTGGTACTGCTCGGCATGACCTTCTGGGGATTGTTCCGATAAAAGCGGGATTTCAGACGGCCTGTTCATCGCTGGTGTAGAGGTCGTCTGAAAAAGGAAACTTGAGAAAGAGGGCAGTGTTTGAGGTCATCTGAAAAGAAGGTTTCAGGCGGCAATAGATTAGAGTTTCAGACTGCATCTGACATTTCAGATAATCAGGCTGTCTGAAAAATAGAAGGGCAGATAATATGGATAAACGACTGTTTGACGGTACGGTTCGTTTTGAGCATGTAACCGGTGTCGGCACGATGCAGGTAGATTTCCAACCCAATCAGCGTGTTTATACGATGATTGGCGAGAATGGTGTGGGTAAGACTAAATTTTTGGAATGTTTGTTTACAGTTTTGCTCTTTACCAATTCATCTGCATTGGAAAAAGGTCATTACATTAATGTAAATAAATTACCTTTTAAAAAAGTGGAAAGTCTAATTTTCACTCAAAAATTTGATGAAAATGAAACTTGTCAGATCGGGCGTGAAGGAAGGACGTTTTTTTCAGGCTATACCCACGATTTGCCAATTGTTTATTTGGCTGCGCAGAATCGTGGTGGCATTAAATATACGCATTCTGCTATACCAGAATTGGAGAAGCATGAAAAGCGAATGGAAAAATATTTAGATGGGCTCTTTTATATTTTCTGGTATGACCATACTGAAGAAAATTTCAAAAATCTGAATATGAATACGAATGTTAAAGAGTGGGTTATTCAACGTGCCAACTCTGCTAACCAATTCCAAGCAAAAGAGGATAATCGTCAGATAGAGTTAGAAGTATTGGTTTCGTTATTGAACAAAATAGATAGTCGAATCGATGAAAAATTCTTAGAAAAGTCTGGTTACGAAGTATTTATCAAAGTCGAAGGTGAAAGACGGGAGCTTTCAGATTTATCTAGTGGATTTACATCTATTGTGAAGATTATTCAATCTATTATTGCGGGTTATAGCTATTTTACTAATGAAGAACAAATCGCAGAGGTTAAGGGGGTGGTTCTAATTGACGAAATAGAAAGCCATTTGCATAACGAATGGCAGATCAAAATTGTACCGCTGCTGAAAAAATTGTTTCCGAACACAACGTTTTTTATTACCACGCATTCGTCTTTAGTCATCAGTCAGTTGGAGCAGGGAGAAGCCTACCGTTTGGTACGTAGCAAGGAGGACGGTGTGGTCTATGGCGAGATGATTGACTATCCAAGTAATGCTTCTTTTGTGGATTTGCTCAACGAAGCATTCGGCGTAGATTTGAATAAGAAGAAGATAGAACGCGCCCAAGAACGTAATCAAGAACAGGCAAAAAAAGCCTTATTAAAATTGGTACGTCAGGAATTGGGCGGATTAGGGGATAAATAATGACGGTTTATCTTTTAGATACTAATTACTTGGTTTATTTGGCGGATGATGACAGTGATGAAGAAAAGCGGAAAGCCGTATTGAGCGATATGGCGGAAAAGTTGCAACAGGATGACAATCGTTTTGTGATTACCCCGCTTATCCGTTATGAAGTTTTGCGCGGTGTGGATTGGGGAAAATCTGAAAAATTGTCTCGATTGACCGATGTTTTGACACAGTTTGAATCTTTGGACATTACACAGAATGTTTCTGATTTGGCAAGTAATCTGTACCGCTTTGATAAGTTTGAAGCCGAACGTGATAATACGCCGAAGAATTTAGAAAAACGTAAATTCGATATGTTTCATTATGCGACTGCCAGTGTGAATAATTTAGAAATCTTATCCCACGATACCGATGTTAATAAGATTAAAGATTTACATGAAAGAATGAGGCTAAAAGATTCGGCAGAATTAGCTTGAGACAAATAGCAAAAGCCTGAACAAACCTTTTTCAGACGGCCTCTTAAAACGCTGTCTGAAAGACCAACCCATACAACTATATTTTTTATTTTAACCACAGGTTAACCACTATGTTTTCCAACTACCTACTCAGCTTGGCAATATGGATACCCATCGCCGCAGGTGTGCTGGTTTTGGCGACCGGTAAGGACAGCCGTGCGCCGCTGGCGCGTATGCTTGCCTTCATGGGTGCGCTTGCCGGTTTCTTGGTAACGCTGCCCCTGTTTACCGGTTTCGACCGTTTGAGCGGCGGCTATCAGTTTACCGAGTTCCACGAGTGGATTCCGCTGCTGAAAATCAACTACGCATTGGGCGTGGACGGTATTTCAGTGCTCTTTATTATCTTGAATGCGTTTATTACGCTGTTGGTGGTATTGGCCGGTTGGGAAGTCATTCAGAAACGTCCGGCGCAGTATATGGCGGCATTCCTGATGATGTCGGGTTTGATTAATGGCGCGTTTGCCGCGCAGGATGCGATTCTGTTTTATGTGTTCTTCGAGGGTATGCTGATTCCGCTGTACCTGATTATCGGTGTATGGGGCGGTCCGCGCCGCGTCTATGCGTCGGTCAAGCTGTTCCTCTATACGCTGATGGGTTCACTCTTGATGCTAGTTGCCATGGTTTACCTGTACTATCAAACAGGCAGCTTCTCTATTGTCGATTTCCAAAACATCAAACAGATTCCGTTGGGCGTACAACAGCTTTTGTTTGTGGCGTTCTTCCTGTCATTCGCCGTAAAAGTGCCGATGTTCCCCGTGCACACTTGGTTGCCGGATGCCCACGTTGAAGCGCCGACCGGCGGTTCGATGGTGTTGGCGGCAATTACGCTGAAACTGGGTGCGTATGGTTTCTTGCGCTTCATCCTGCCGATTATGCCGGATGCGGCTCGCTATTTTGCCCCCGTGATCATCGTGTTGAGCCTGATTGCCGTGATTTACATCGGTATGGTAGCTTTGGTGCAAACCGATATGAAAAAACTGGTGGCGTACTCTTCCATCAGCCATATGGGTTTTGTTACTTTGGGTATGTTCCTGTTTGTGAACGGCCAATTGAATGATTGGGCATTGAAAGGTGCAATCATTCAAATGATTTCCCACGGTTTTGTGTCTGCCGCGATGTTTATGTGTATCGGCGTGATGTACGACCGCCTGCATACCCGCAATATTGCCGATTATGGCGGCGTGGTCAATGTGATGCCTAAGTTTGCGGCGTTTATGATGTTGTTCGGTATGGCTAATGCCGGTCTGCCTGCGACTTCAGGCTTCGTGGGCGAGTTTATGGTGATTATGGGCGCGGTTAAAGTGAATTTCTGGGTAGGCGCGTTGGCTGCCATGACCCTGATTTACGGTGCGTCTTATACCCTGTGGATGTATAAACGCGTTATTTTTGGTGCGATCCACAATCCGCACGTTGCCGAAATGAAAGACATCAATTGCCGCGAATTTGCGATTTTGGCGATTTTGGCGATTGCTGTTTTGGGCATGGGTCTGTATCCGCAAGCGTTTATCGAAGTGGTACATCAAGCGGCAAACGATTTGATTGCCCATGTGGCACAAAGCAAGATTTGAGGTGTGTAAATGAACTGGTCTGATTTGAATTTAATGCCCGCCATGCCCGAAATCGTGCTGCTTGCGCTATTGGGTGTCGTATTGCTGGTAGACTTGTGGATTTGCGATAAAAACCGCTATCTGACCCATCTGATGAGTTTGGGAACGGTCATTATCGTGGCCGTCACCCAATTGGCGGTATGGGAGCAGGGCAGTGTCGATGCCTTTCACGGTATGTATATTGCAGACGGCATGTCCCGTTTGGCAAAACTGGTGCTGTATGCACTGACGTTCGGTCTGTTTATTTACAGTAAACCGTACAATCAAGACCGCCAAATTTTTAAAGGCGAGTTTTATACCCTGTCGCTGTTTGCTCTGTTGGGTATGAGCGTCATGGTCAGCTCGGCACATTTCCTGACTGCGTATATTGGTTTGGAATTGTTGTCTTTGTCGCTGTACGCCATGATTGCCCTGCGCCGCGATTCCGGCCGCTCTGCCGAGGCCGCGCTGAAATACTTCGTATTGGGCGCGTTGGCCTCCGGCTTGCTACTCTATGGTATTTCCATGGTTTACGGCGCTACCGGTTCCCTCGATTTTGCTTCCGTCTTGGCTTCTGCTTTCAATGAACAGGCCAATGAATGGTTGTTGAAATTGGGTATGGTGTTTATTGTCGTCGCCATTGCATTTAAATTGGGTGCGGTTCCATTCCATATGTGGGTACCCGATGTGTACGATGGCGCGCCGACCTCTGTTACCGCCTTTGTGGGTACGGCTCCGAAAATTGCCGCCGTTGTCTTTGCGTTCCGTATCCTTGTTACCGGTATGGGTACCATACATTCAGACTGGGCGCCGATGTTGGCCATCCTTGCCGTTGCATCTTTGGTGGTCGGTAACCTTGCCGCCATCATGCAAACCAATATCAAACGTATGCTTGCCTATTCCACCGTATCGCACATGGGCTTTATCTTGTTGGCGTTTATGGCAGGCGCAGTCGGCTTTACCGCAGGTTTGTATTACGCCATTACCTATGCTTTGATGGCGGCAGTCAGCTTCGGCGTTTTGATGGTATTGTCCACCAAAGACATTGAATGTGAAAACATCAAAGACCTCGCAGGCCTTAACCAACGCCATGCATGGTTTGCCTTCCTGATGTTGCTGTCTATGTTCTCCATGGCGGGTATTCCACCGCTGATGGGTTTTTACGCCAAATTCGGAGTGATTATGGCACTCTTGAAACAAGGCCATGTTTGGTTGTCCGTATTTGCCGTCATCATGTCGCTGATTGGCGCGTTCTACTACCTGCGCGTGGTCAAAGTCATCTACTTCGATGCGCCTGATCATGACCAGCCGGTCGGCAGTAACTATGCCGCTAAATTTGTTCTGACGGTCAATGCCTTCTTGCTGCTCCTGTGGGGTATCATGCCGCAAACCGTTATCGACTGGTGTGCCAAAGCATTGGAAAATACCCTGTAAGCTTTAAACAAAACCGACGGCGGCTGTTCCAAAGTCGCCGTTTTTGTTAGGATTCTCATTCGGATGAAATATACCCAAGTTCAGACGGTCTCGAGCCTTTGAACAATCATCAAGCAGGTATCATCAAGATATTGAATATTCCACGGATAATGATGGGTAAGAATGCCCATTTAACATGTTAAAATCACACACAGGCCGTCTGAAAACAGAAAGACCACCATGACTGCATCCATGTACATTCTTTTGCTGTTGGCACTTATCTTTGCCAACGCACCATTTATTACCACCAAATTCTTCGGCATCATCGCCCTGAAACGCAAACATATCGGCCATCACTTGATCGAATTGCTGGCAGGTTTCCTTCTTACCGCGATCCTTGCCTATATCCTCGAATCGCGCGCTGGTGCCGTACATGCTCAAGATTGGGAGTTTTACGCGACCGTTGTCTGCCTCTACCTGATTTTTGCCTTCCCATGCTTCGTATGGCGTTACTTTTGGAATGAGCGAAATAGAGAGTAGGATTTGAATTAGGAAAAGGCCGTCTGAAAGATTTTCAGACGGCCTTTATTTTGTTTGATGTTAAATATCGGTTAGAAAACAAGGCTGTTGGGGCGTAAAGCCTTGTCGTGGGGGCGGTTTAACGGTACTATTCTCGGTTAATCCTGTTTTATTCCTATGAAATTGAAAGTATAAGATGATTAATGATATTCAAAAGACAGCTGAAGGCAAAATGCAGCGTTCTCTGGAAGTGTTGAAAGAAAACTTGGCTAAAGTGCGTACCGGCCGTGCGCATACCGGCCTGCTTGACCAAGTGGAAGTGGAATACTGGGGCAGCATGGTGCCTGTGAGCCAAGTAGCAAACGTAACGCTTTTGGATGCGCGTACGATTGGTGTGAAACCGTTCGAGAGTAATATGGCTTCAAAAGTTGAGAAAGCGATCCGTGATTCCAACTTGGGCCTGAACCCTGCTTCTGTTGGCGATTTGATCCGTGTCCCTATGCCTATGTTGACTGAGGAACGCCGTAAAGATTTGATCAAAGTGGTACGCGGTGAGGCGGAAGAGGGTCGTGTGTCTATCCGTAATGTGCGTCGTGATGCAAACGACCACATCAAAAAATTGTTGAAAGACAAAGAGATTTCTGAAGATGAAGCACGCCGTGGCGAGGAAGCGGTTCAGAAGTTGACCGACAAATATATTGCTGAAGCAGACAAGCTCTTGGCTGCCAAAGAAGAAGATTTGATGGCGATTTAATCCTGTGTGCAAATCGTTCAGACGGCCTTTGGACGGTTTGCTCCCTGAAAGGCAGACATGAAAAGCAGTACGCAGACGATTTTGGAACACTCTGCCATCCCCCGACATATTGCTGTGATTATGGACGGCAACGGACGTTGGGCAAAGAAGCGTTTTCTTCCCCGTGTGATGGGGCATAAGCGCGGCTTGGATGCGCTGGAGAACATGGTGAAGCATTGTGCTGAACTGGGTGTGCGGTATTTGACCGTGTTTGCTTTTTCGACTGAAAACTGGCGACGCCCCGAGGAAGAGGTTTCTTTTCTGATGGGGCTGTTTTTGCAGGCTTTGCAAAAGCAGGTGCGCCGTTTGCACGATAACAATATGCGCTTGAGAGTCATCGGCAGCCGTGAGCGGTTTAACGCTGAAATCCTGAAGGGGATTGAGGCGGCAGAGGCATTGACGGCAAATAATACCGGTTTGACTTTGAGCATTGCCGCCGATTATGGCGGCCGCTGGGATATTTTGCAGGCGGCAAATCAGTTGATTGCCGAGGGTGCAACTGAGATTACGGAAGAGGCGTTGTCGCGCTATTTGATGTTGGGCGATGCACCCGAGCCGGATTTGTTTATCCGAACCGGCGGCGAGACGCGTATCAGCAATTTCCTTCTGTGGCAGATGGCGTACGCTGAATTGTATTTTACGGATACTCTGTGGCCTGATTTTAATGAGAAATCGCTGAATGAGGCGATTACTTCGTTCCAAAAACGGGAACGCCGCTTCGGGCGGACTTCCGAACAGCTGCCGGTTGAGCAGCAACGGGGTTGAGAACTATGTTGAAACAACGGATTTTGACGGCGCTGTGGCTTTTGCCGCTGATGCTGGGTATGCTGTTTTATGCACCTATGTGGCTGTGGGCTGCGTTTTGCGGCCTGATTGCCATGCTGACTTTGTGGGAATATGCCCGCATGAGTGGCTTGGACAAGCTGAAAATCAATCATTATTTGGCTTCAACGCTGGTGTTCGGTGTGATTGCCTATGCCGGCGGTTGGCAGTTGCCTGATTTGGTTTGGTATGTTGTATTGGCGTTTTGGCTGATTGTCATGCCTTGGTGGCTGAAGGCGAAATGGAAGTTGAACGGTGGCTGGCAGGCTTACACGGTCGGTTGGTTGTTGGTGATGCCGTTTTGGTTTGCACTGGTTTACCTGCGCCCTCAGCCTGAAGACGCGCTGTCTTTATTGGCGATTATGGGTTTGGTGTGGGTCGCCGATATTGGCGCGTATTTCTGTGGCAAATCGTTTGGCAAGCGCAAAATTGCGCCGACCATCAGCCCGGGTAAAAGCTGGGAAGGTGCGATCGGCGGTGCATTGTGCGTTGCCGTGTACATGACCATCGTATGGAAAGCCGGTTGGCTGGCTTTTGAAGCCGGTTGGTTAAAAACTATTTTGATCGGCTTGATTCTGACCGTTGTTAGCGTGTGCGGCGATTTGCTGGAAAGCTGGCTCAAACGTGCAGCCGGTATCAAAGACAGCAGCAATCTGTTGCCGGGACACGGCGGCGTGTTCGACCGTGTGGACAGCCTGATTGCCGTTATCAGCATTTATGCCGCCTTTGTATATTTGTTTTAAACCGTCTGTCTGACGTGGTTGAGGGAGCTGATTATGTCCGAACAAAAACAGATTTCATCTTTATCGATCTTGGGCGTATTGTTGGCACTGGGATTGATGGCAGCGGCGTTTATTTTGGGCGTGCAGTTTAAGAATCTGCGTCAACCCGGGACGATTACCGTAAAAGGTTTGGCGGAGAAAAACTTCCAATCCGACAGCTCGACGTGGAATACGGGCGTGAACGCGCACGGCGAAAGCTATCAGGAAGTTTTGGATTTACTGACGGCAAGACGCAAGAAGCTGTCTAAGTTTTTGGGCGAGCAAGGCTTTACGGCGGCTGAAATGAAAGTGGGCCTGCCCGAAGTGTCGCGCGTTTTCAATGAAACCCGAGACGAACTGGGCAACGTAACCCGTACGCCCAACGGCTACGATGGCGATCTCAATATTGTGGTCAACACCAAAAAACTGGACAAAATCCAAGCCGCCCAGCGTGCTATTTTGAATTTCCGTGCGCAAAACGAATTTATCCGCTTCGACAATCCGCAATATTTGTTGGGCAATTTGGAAACCATCAAACGCGATTTGATTACGCAGGCGACTGAGGATGCGCAGAAACGCGCGGCTGAGTTTGCCAAAACCGGCGGCGGCAAAGTGGGTGCCATGCGTTCTGCTTCGCAAGGCTCGTTCAACATCTATGCCGACACCGGCAGCAGCGAGGATGACGAATACGGCGGTTCTTACGATAAAAGCACCGTCGGTAAACAAGTCCGACTGGTTGTTACCATCGAATACGGCATTGAGTAATTCTTTCAGACGGCCTTTCAGCCGGGAGGCAAAAGGCCGTCTGAAAATTGGAAACGGCAAAGAAATCTATTTCAAACACAATGAATACCGTTTGCACAGCACACAAAGAACACACCATGACACAACAAGTTCTGACCATATTAGGCAGTACCGGCAGCATAGGCGAAAGCACCTTAGACGTTGTTTCCCGCCATCCCGAAAAATTCCACGTGTTCGCGCTGGCAGGGCATAGGCAGGTGGACAAGCTGGCGGCGCAATGCAAACAGTTCCGCCCAGAATATGCCGTTGTCGGCGATGCCGGTCATGCGGCAGAGCTGGAAAAGAAACTCAAACAAGAAGGTATCAGTACGCAGGTCTTATGTGGTTCTCAAGCCTTGATTGATGTCGCCTCTGCCGATGAAGTCAGCGGCGTGATGTGTGCCATTGTCGGCGCGGCCGGTTTGCCGTCGGCTTTGGCCGCCGCTCAAAAAGGCAAAACCATTTATCTGGCAAACAAAGAAACACTGGTGGTTTCCGGCGCATTGTTTATGGAAACCGCCCGTCAAAACGGCGCCACCGTCTTGCCGATTGACAGCGAACACAACGCCATCTTCCAAGTATTGCCAAGGGATTACACAGGCCGTCTGAATGAGCACGGTATCAATTCGATTATTCTGACCGCATCGGGCGGCCCCTTCCTTAACACCGATTTAAGTACATTTGACAGCATTACGCCCGAGCAGGCGGTCAAGCATCCGAATTGGAGCATGGGGCGCAAAATTTCCGTCGATTCCGCATCAATGATGAATAAGGGCTTGGAGTTGATTGAGGCGCATTGGCTGTTTAACTGTCCGCCGGAAAAACTGGAAGTCGTCATCCATCCGCAATCCGTGATACACAGCATGGTGCGTTATCGCGATGGTTCAGTATTGGCGCAGTTGGGTAATCCCGATATGCGTACGCCGATTGCTTATTGCTTGGGCCTGCCCGAACGTATCGATTCCGGCGTGGGCGAGCTGGATTTCGGCGCATTGTCCGCATTGACCTTCCAAAAGCCTGACTTTGACCGGTTCCCATGTTTGAAACTTGCCTATCAGGCCATGAATGCAGGCGGTGCCGCGCCTTGCGTGTTGAACGCTGCCAACGAAGTTGCCGTGGCCGCTTTTTTAGATAAACGCATCAAGTTTACCGATATTGCCAAAGTCGTTGCCCACTGCCTTGCACAAGATTTTTCAGACGGCCGTCACGATATCGAAGGCCTGCTGGCGCAAGACGCGCAAACACGCAGACAGGCAGAAGCCTTTATCGACAAACATAAAGCTTCAATGACAGGCCGTCTGAAACGTCAACCGCTTGGCATTTAGGCAGACAAAATGGAACAACTGCCTTTATAATCGGTTTTCAGACGGCCTTATCCGTTGATTATCACATTCCATTCAGGGGATTTTTTTGCAAACCTTTTTAGCCTTTATCGTCGCCATTCTGATTTTGGTCAGCCTGCATGAGTTCGGACACTATATTGTTGCCCGCTGGTGCGGCGTTAAAGTCGTGCGCTTTTCCGTCGGCTTCGGTAAGCCCTTTTTCACCCGAAAACGCGGCGATACCGAGTGGTGTTTTGCCCCGATTCCGCTGGGCGGTTACGTTAAAATGGTCGATACGCGCGAAGGCGAGGTGGCAGAAGCAGATTTGCCCTACGCCTTTGACAAACAGCATCCGGCCAAGCGCATCGCCATTGTCGCCGCCGGCCCTTTGACCAATTTGATTTTGGCCGTTTTGCTTTACGGTTTGAGCTTTTCCTTCGGCGTAACCGAGTTGCGCCCCTATGTTGGCATGGTCGAGCCTGCCAGTATTGCCGCCAAAGCAGGTTTTCAGGCAGGCGATAAAATTGTATCGGTCAACGGAATTGCCGTAAAAGACTGGAGCGATGCGCAAACCGAGATGGTGTTGAACCTTGAAGCCGGTCCTGTAAAAGTCGCCGTTCAGACGGCCTCAAATACCCAAGCCATCCGCATAATTGATGCCGCCGGCACGCCTGAAGCAGGTAAAGTTGCGAAAAACCAAGGCAACATCGGCCTTTTGCCTTTTAGAATTACTAACCGCGTCGGCAAAGTCTTGGCCAACAGTCCGGCCGAAAAAGCAGGCTTGAAGGAAAACGACAAACTGCTGACCGCCGATGGGAAGCCCATCGAGAGCTGGCAGGCATGGACGGAACTCTTCCGCGCCAGCCCCGGTAAACGAATCGAGCTGACTTACGAACGCGACGGTAAAATACTGGCGACCGCTATCCGGCCGGACAGCGTTGAGCAGTCGGCAGGCGTGCTGGTGGGTAGAGCAGGGCTTGCCGCCCAGGCGGATAAAGAGTGGGATAAGACCATCCGCTACCGTTATACGCCTTCCGTTGCCCAAGCCTTTGAATTGGGTTGGAACAAAACCGTCAACTATTCGTGGACGACCCTCAAATTTTTCGGAAAACTGGTTACAGGCAATGCCTCTTTGAACCATATTTCCGGTCCCCTGACCATTGCCGATGTCGCCGGACAATCCGCCAAACTCGGATTGCAGAGCTACCTCGAATTTCTGGCCTTGGTCAGCATCAGCTTAGGCGTGTTGAACCTTTTGCCCGTGCCCGTTTTGGACGGCGGACATTTGGTTTTCTACACCGCCGAATGGATACGCGGAAAGCCTTTGAGCGAGCGCATACAGGCAGTCGGCTTGCGCTTCGGACTGGCAGCCATGCTTTTGATGATGGCTGTGGCTTTCTTTAATGACATCAACCGTTTGTTTGGATAATTTATGAAACTGAACCAGATTGCTTCCGCTTTAATGGTATTGAGCCTGTCTCCACTGGCATTGGCTGACTTTACCATTCAGGACATCCGCGTCGAAGGCCTGCAACGCACCGAGCCGAGTACCGTCTTCAACTACCTGCCCGTTAAAGTCGGTGATAATTTCAATGATGCGCGCAGTGAAGAAATCATCAAAAAACTCTACGCAACCGGTTTCTTTGACGACGTACGCGTCGAGACCATGGACAATCAAGTCCTGCTGACCGTGATTGAGCGTCCGACCATCAGCTCGCTCAATATTACCGGCGCGAAAATGCTGCAAAACGATGCCATCAAGAAAAACCTTGAAGCCTTCGGTTTGGCGCAATCCCAATACTTCAACCAAGCAACGCTGAACCAAGCCGTTGCCGGTTTGAAAGAAGAGTATTTGAGCCGTGGCAAACAGTCTGTCCAAATCACTCCGACTGTAACCAAACTCGCCCGTAACCGCGTATCTATCGATATTGCCATCGAAGAGGGCAAATCTACCAAGATTACCGATATTTCATTTGAAGGCAACGAAGTTTATTCCGACCGCCGCCTGCTGAAACAAATGTCCCTGAGCGAAGGCGGCATGTGGACTTGGATTACCAAGAGCAACCAGTTCAATGAGCAAAAATTTGCTCAGGACATGGAAAAAATCACCAATTACTACCAAAACAACGGTTACTTCAACTTCCGTATTTTGGATACTGACATCCAAACCAACGAAGACAAAACTAAGCAAACCATTAAAGTAACCGTCAGCGAAGGCGACCGCTTCCGTTGGGGCAATGTACGCATCGAAGGCGATACGCTGGAAGTGCCGAAAGAAGATTTGGAAAAACTGCTGACCATGAAGCCGGGCAAATGGTACGAGCGCGCGCAAATGTCCAATTCGCTCGAAGCCATCCAAAACCGCATGGGTCAGGCAGGTTACGCATTCAGCGAAATCAATGTCCAACCGATTCCAAATGCCGAAACGCATACCGTTGATTTTGTGTTGACCGTTCAACCGGGCCGCAAAATCTATGTGAACGAAATCAACATTACCGGCAACAACAAAACCCGTGATGAAGTCATCCGCCGCGAGTTGCGCCAAATGGAATCGGCGCCTTACGACTCTGCCAAACTGCAACGTTCTAAAGAGCGCGTTGAGTTGTTGGGCTACTTCGACAACGTTCAATTTGATGCAGTTCCTGTGGCCAATACGCCTGACCAAGTCGACCTGAACATGAGCCTGACCGAACGTTCTACAGGCTCGCTCGACTTGAGCGCAGGTTGGGTTCAGGATACCGGTTTGGTGATGTCTGCCGGTGTGGCTCAAGACAACCTGTTCGGTACGGGTAAATCCGTTGCACTGCGCGCTTCCCGCAGTAAAACCACAGTAAACGGCTCGTTGTCGTTTACCGACCCATACTTCACACCTGACGGCGTAAGCTTGGGCTACGACCTTTATGGTAAGACTTACGACCCGCGTAAAGCTTCTTCCAGCGCGAAACAATATAAAACCACAACTTTCGGCGGCGGTTTGCGTATCGGTATTCCGGTTACCGAATATGACCGTGTGAACTTCGGTTTGGCCGCAGAGCGTCTGACCGTGAACACCTACAAAGGCGCGCCTAAACGTTATGCCGACTTTATCAATCAATACGGTAAAGGCGACGGTAGCGGCGTGGGTAGCTTCAAAGGCTGGTTGTACAAAGGTACCATCGGCTGGGGCCGCAACAAAACCGACAATGCCTTGTGGCCGACCCGCGGTTACCTGACCGGCGTAAACGGCGAAATCGCCTTGCCGGGCAGCGACCTGCAATACTACACCCTGACCCACAACCAAACTTGGTTCTTCCCATTGAGCAAAGATTTCACGCTGATGCTGGGTGGCGAAGTCGGTTATGGCAACGGCTACGGCAAAACCAAAACCATGCCGTTCTTTGAAAACTTCTACGGCGGCGGCTTAGGTTCTGTTCGCGGCTTTGAAAGCGGTACGCTGGGCCCGAAAGTCTATGACGAATACGGCGAGAAAATCAGCTACGGCGGTAACAAAAAAGCCAACGTTTCCGCAGAGTTGCTCTTCCCGATGCCGGGCATTAAAGACTCTCGTACCGTCCGTCTGAGCCTGTTTGCCGATGCGGGCAGCGTGTGGGATGACAAAACCTACAACGACAGCAGCAGCAATTCTTATTACACCAACGGCGCGCTCCAAAACGTGTATGGCGTAGGCACAACGCACAAATCGACATTCAAAAACGAATTGCGTTACTCTGCCGGTGCTGCCGTGACTTGGCTCTCTCCGCTGGGTCCGATGAAGTTCAGTTATGCTTATCCGATTAAGAAAAAAGAAGGCGACGAAATCCAACGCTTCCAATTCCAACTCGGTACGACATTCTGATGATGTTTAGGCCGTCTGAAACCGGGTTTGTCCGTTTCAGACGGCCTCATGGCAGATTGGCGGCAAGCTTATTGCAAACTGCCCGTTTGTTTTCAAGCAAGGATTTTTATCATGAGTAAAATAGCCGACACCCTCCGTGTCCTCGCCGTAGCCCTGCCGGGTTTCGTGCTTTTGCCGCAAGCGGCGGCGGATGGCGTGCAGAAAATCGGTTTTATCAATACCGAGCGCGTTTATCAGGAATCCAAGCAGGCGCAAAGCATTCAGACGACTTTGGAAAAAGAGTTCAAAAGCCGTCAAACCGCCTTGCAAAAGCTGCAGCAGGAAGGCGAGGCTTTGGAGAAAAAACTGAGTAGCGACAAACTCAGCGACAGCCAAAGGGAAGCGGAAACCCAAAAATGGCGCAATCTGGTACAAAAATTCCGCAAGGAGCAGGCCGAGTTGGCTGAAGACTACAACCTGCGCCGCAATGAAGAATTCGCCGCGCTCCAGCAAAATGCCAACCGCGTTATCGTCGATTTGGCCAAACGCGAAGGTTACGACTTCATTTTGCAGGACGTGATTTACGTCAACGGCCGCTACGATATTACCGACAGCGTTATTAAAGCCCTAAATGCTCACTGACCCTGCTTGGCAGCGAATGTAACCATACAGACAAACCTAAGGCCGTCTGAAACCCAAACCGGCATCTTTCAGACGGCCTGACATCTTGACGGCAGATTATCATGACTTCACAAGCATACACCCTGTCCCAAATCATTTCCCAACTCGGCGGCGAATGGAAAGGCGAAGACATCGCCATTACCGCCGTCCGTCCGTTGGATCAGGCGCAGGCGGAACACATCAGCTTTTTGGCCAACCCGAAATACAAAGCCGAAGTACACGACAGCCGGGCAGGCGCAGTGATTGTGTCGCCGAAAGCCGCAGACGAATTTGCAGGCCGTAACCTGATTGTGGCTGCCGACCCTTATCTTTATTTTGCCAAAGTGGCACGATTGTTCTCGCCGATTGTCAAAGCGCAGGGCGGCGTACATCCGACTGCCGTTGTCGAGGCCAGCGCCAAAGTGCCGGCAAGCTGCGAAATCGGCGCAAATGCCTATATCGGCGCGAATGCCGTATTGGGCGAAGGCTGCCGTATTTTGGCCAATGCCGTTGTCCAACACGATTGCACGTTGGGCGATGAAGTCGTGTTGCATCCCAACGCCGTTATCTATTACGGCTGCACTTTGGGCAACCGTGTCGAAATCCACAGCGGCGCCGTCATCGGCGCGGACGGTTTCGGCTTGGCCTTCGCCGGAGATTCATGGTTTAAAATTCCGCAAACCGGCGCAGTCACGCTGGGCGATGATGTGGAAATCGGTTCGAACACCAATATCGACCGCGGCGCAATGAGCGACACGACCGTCGGCAACGGCACCAAAATCGACAACCAAGTCCAAATCGGCCACAACTGCAAAATTGGTTCGCACACCGTTATCGCCGCCAAAACCGGTATTTCCGGCAGCGTCACCATCGGCAATTATTGCATTATCGGCGGCGGCGTCGGCACGGTCGGACACATCGAAATCGCCGATAAAACCACCATCGGCGGCGGTACATCCGTTACCCACAGCATTACCGAAAGTGGCCAGCATTTGGCCGGTATTTTCCCGATGTCGGACTACAAAGACTGGGCGCGCAATGCCGTTTATATCCACCGTTTGAGCGAAATGAACAAACGCCTCAAAACGCTGGAAAAACAGCTTGCCGACAGCGACGAAGCCTAAAGGCGGCGCAAACAGTCCGCGCCCCCGCATCCGAATACGTTTAAACCCAATACAAACAAGGAAAGACGAACATCATGGACGTACAACTCCCGATCGAAGCCAAAGACATTCAAAAACTTATCCCACACCGTTATCCGTTTTTGCAACTCGACCGCATTACCGCGTTCGAACCGATGAAAACCCTGACTGCGATTAAAAACGTCACCATGAACGAGCCGCAGTTCCAAGGCCACTTTCCCGACCTGCCCGTGATGCCCGGCGTACTGATTATCGAAGCCATGGCGCAAGCGTGCGGCACACTCGCCATCCTCAGCGAAGGCGGCCGTAAAGAAAACGAATTCTTCTTCTTCGCCGGTATCGACGACGCCCGTTTTAAACGCCAAGTCATCCCCGGCGACCAACTGGTTTTTGAAGTTGAGCTGTTGACCAACAAACGCGGTATCGGCAAATTCAATGCCGTTGCCAAAGTCGACGGCCAAGTTGCCGTTGAAGCCGTGATTATGTGCGCCAAACGCGTGGTGTAAGAATGGGACAGGCCGTCTGAAAGTTCAGACGGCATCTTGCAGGCAATACCTGTATCAGACAGCAAGGAGACAGCATGACCCTTATCCATCCGACCGCCGTCATCGACCCTAAAGCCGAACTCGACTCCAGCGTCAAAGTCGGCCCATACAGCATCATCGGCCCCAATGTCCAAATCGGTGCGAATACCGAAATCGGCCCGCACGTCGTCATCAACGGTCATACGACCATCGGTGAAAACAACCGCATTTTCCAATTTGCCAGCCTCGGCGAGATTCCGCAGGACAAAAAATACCGCGACGAGCCGACCAAGCTGATTATCGGCAACGGCAACACCATTCGCGAATTTACGACGTTCAACCTCGGTACGGTTACCGGCATCGGCGAAACCCGTATCGGCGACGACAACTGGATTATGGCCTACTGCCACCTCGCCCATGACTGCGTGGTCGGCAACCATACCATCTTCGCCAACAACGCCTCACTCGCAGGCCACGTTACCATCGGTGACTACGTCGTCTTGGGCGGCTACACGCTGGTGTTCCAATTCTGCCAAATCGGTGACTACGCCATGACCGCGTTTGCCGCCGGCGTACACAAAGACGTACCGCCGTACTTTATGGCTGCAGGCTACCGCGCCGAACCGGCCGGCCTCAACAGCGAAGGTATGCGCCGCAATGGTTTCACTGCCGAGCAAATCGCCTCCGTCAAAGATGCGTATAAGACCATTTACCATCGCGGCATTCCGTTTGAAGAGGCTAAGGCAGAGATTCTGAAACGCGCCGAAACACAAAGCGAATTGGCGGTATTTAAAGACTTTTTTGCACAATCCACACGCGGCATTATCCGTTGATTGATGGATTGAAGGCCGTCTGAAACTTTTTCAGACGGCCTTTGGATTGCAAAAATCCGCGTAGTAGGGCAGGTTTCTGCCCGTTTGCTGTCGATGCCGTCTGAAAACGGGTGGGCAAATGACCGCCCCAAAATCTTTTAGCTTCCGAACCTCAACAGTATGAATTCCAATTCTTCCCCCCTTATCGCCATCAGCGTCGGCGAAGCTTCCGGCGACTTGCTTGGCGCACATTTAATCCGTGCCATTAAGGCGCGTTGCCCGAACGCGCGGTTTACCGGCATCGGCGGCGAACGCATGAAGGCGGAGGGCTTTGAGAGTTTGTACGATCAGGAAAAGCTGGCGGTGCGTGGTTTTGTTGAAGTCATCAAACGCCTGCCGCAGATTTTGAAAATCCGCAAAGGACTGGTGAACGATTTAATCCGCCTCAAGCCGGATGTGTTTATCGGCATCGATGCGCCGGACTTTAATCTCGGCGTGGCGGAAAAACTCAAGCAGGCAGGCATTCATACCATTCATTACGTCAGCCCGTCGGTTTGGGCGTGGCGGCGCGAACGGGTCAATAAAATCGTACATCAGGTCAACCGCGTGTTGTGCCTGTTTCCGATGGAGCCCCAGCTTTATATCGATGCCGGCGGCAAGGCCGAGTTTGTCGGCCATCCGATGGCGCAAACCATGCCCGTGGAAGCGGATAGGGCGGCGGCGCGGCAGAAGCTGGGCATGCCTGCGGACGTACCCGTGTTTGCCATATTGCCCGGCAGCCGCGTGAGTGAAATCGATTACATGGCGGCGGTGTTTTTTCAGACGGCCTTATTGCTGCTGAAACGTTATCCGCAGGCACAGTTTTTGCTGCCTGTAGCGACGGCCGCAACGCGCAAACGCATTAGCGAAATTTTGGCGCAGCCTGAATTTGCCGCTCTTCCCATTACGCTGACTGACAAGCAGTCGGATACGGTTTGCACCGCTGCCGACGTGGTATTGGTCACCAGCGGTACGGCGACTTTGGAAGTGGCCTTGTGTAAACGGCCTATGGTTATCAGCTACAAAATTTCGCCGCTAACTTATGCGTATGTGAAAAACAAAATCAAAGTGCCGCATGTCGGTTTGCCCAATATTCTGTTGGGTAAAGCTGCCGTTCCCGAGCTGCTGCAACACGATGCCGTCCCTGAAAAACTGGCACAGGCCGTGGCAGACTGGTATGACCGCCCTGAAGCCGTGGCCGCGTTGGAACAGGATTTTCACGCCTTGCATCTGCTGTTGAAAAAAGATACGGCGGCATTGGCTGCGGCGGCAGTATTGGAAGAAGCCGGATTTTCAGACGGCCTGAAAGACAAGTAAGGAAAATACATGAATTTATTGGGAGCATTGGCCAAGGTTGGCAGCCTGACGATGGTGTCGCGCATTTTAGGCTTTGTGCGCGATACGATTATCGCCCGTGCGTTTGGTGCAGGCATGGCGACGGATGCGTTTTTTGTCGCGTTTAAACTGCCCAACCTGCTGCGGCGAGTGTTTGCAGAGGGCGCATTTGCCCAAGCCTTCGTACCGATTTTGGCGGAATACAAAGAAACCCGCTCGCCCGAAGCCACGCAGGCGTTTGTGCGTCATGTGGCCGGCATGTTGTCGTTTGTGTTGGTCATTGTTACCGCGCTGGGCATACTTGCCGCGCCGTGGGTGATTTATGTTTCTGCACCCGGTTTTGCCAAAGAAGCTGATAAGTTTCAGCTCTCCATCGACTTGCTGCGGGTAACGTTTCCTTATATCTTTTTGATTTCCTTGTCGTCTTTTGTCGGCTCAATACTCA
Source organism: Neisseria sp. P0006.S004 (assembly GCF_051963015.1). NCBI lineage: Bacteria > Pseudomonadati > Pseudomonadota > Betaproteobacteria > Neisseriales > Neisseriaceae > Neisseria > Neisseria sp. P0006.S004. The sequence continues at coordinate 133,610 of NZ_JBQCUS010000002.1, forward strand.
ATTCCTATCATAAATTCGGTATTCCCGCCTTTACGCCGACTTTTTTGAACATCTCCTTTATCGTCTTTTCCCTGTTTTTCGTACCATATTTCGATCCGCCCATAATGGCTTTGGCGTGGGCGGTATTTGTCGGCGGCGTGTTGCAGCTGGTGTTCCAACTGCCTTGGTTGGCGAAACTGGGCTTCTTGAAAATGCCCAAACTCAGCTTTAAAGATGCGGCGGTCAACCGCGTAATGAAACAGATGGGGCCGGCTATTTTGGGTGTGAGCGTGGCGCAGATTTCCTTGGTTATCAACACCATTTTTGCCTCGTTTTTGCAGTCCGGCAGCGTGTCATGGATGTATTACGCCGACCGACTGATGGAATTGCCGACCGGCGTTTTGGGCGTGGCACTTGGTACAATCTTATTGCCTACTTTGTCCAAACACGCCGCCAGTCAGGATACCGAGCAGTTTTCCGGCCTGCTCGACTGGGGTTTGCGCCTGTGCATGCTGCTGACCCTGCCTGCCGCCGTCGGCCTTGCCGTGTTGTCTTTCCCTCTGGTTACGACCTTGTTCATGTACCGTGAATTTACGCTGCACGACGCGCAAATGACCCAATACGCGCTGATTGCCTATTCCTTCGGCTTGATCGGGTTGATTATGATTAAAGTGTTGGCACCCGGCTTCTACGCCCGCCAAAACATCAAAACCCCCGTTAAGGTCGCTATTTTCACGCTGATTTGCACGCAGTTGATGAACCTTGCCTTCATTTCGCCGCTCAAACACGTCGGTCTGTCCCTCGCTATTGGTTTGGGCGCGTGTCTGAATGCAGGCTTGCTGTTTTTCCTTTTGCGCAAACACGGCATCTACCGCCCCGGCAAAGGTTGGGCAGCGTTTTTAGTTAAAATGGCCATCTCTTTGGTCGTCATGGGCGGCGGTTTGTGGCTGGCGCAATATTATCTGCCGTTTGAATGGGTACACGTCGGCGGCTTTAAAAAAGCAGGCCAACTCTGTGTCCTGATTGCCTTGGGCGGCGGCCTCTACTTCGTTTCCCTCGCTGCGCTTGGCTTCCGTCCGCACCATTTCCGCAGAGTAGAAAAATAAGCAGCCGCAGAGCGTATGTGCTTAGCTTAAAGACTATTCGCTAAAAAGGCCGTCTGAAACATTTTCAGACGGCCTTTTCTTGCTTTATGTTTTAACTGTAAAGCTTCGCTCCTTTTTTGACGAACTCAATCGCTTTTTCTTCCATGCCTTGCCGTTGGGCTTTTTGCTTGTCGGCGTAATCGCGCACTTCCTGCGTGATTTTCATCGAGCAGAATTTGGGGCCGCACATTGAGCAGAAGTGGGCGATTTTCGCGCCTTCGGCGGGCAGGGTTTCGTCGTGGAAGCTCTCGGCGCGTTCGGGGTCGAGGCTTAAGCGGAATTGGTCGCGCCAGCGGAATTCGAAACGCGCTTTGCTCAGGGCGTTGTCGCGTAATTGTGCGCCCGGCCAGCCTTTGGCGAGGTCGGCGGCGTGGGCGGCGAGTTTGTAGGTAATGATGCCGGTGCGCACGTCTTCTTTGTCGGGCAGGCCGAGATGCTCTTTCGGGGTCACGTAGCAAAGCATGGCTGTGCCGTACCAGCCGATATTGGTCGCTCCTATGCCCGAGGTGATGTGGTCGTAGCCGGGGGCGATGTCGGTAACGAGCGGGCCGAGGGTGTAGAAAGGCGCTTCAAAGCAGTGTTGCAGCTCTTCGGTCATGTTTTCTTTGACGCGTTGCAACGGTACATGGCCCGGGCCTTCGATCATGACTTGTACGTCGTGTTTCCACGCTTTGGCGGTCAATTCGCCCAAGGTGTGCAGCTCGGCAAATTGGGATTCGTCGTTGGCATCGGCAATGCAGCCGGGGCGCAGGCCGTCGCCGAGGCTGAACGACACGTCATAGGCTTTCATGATTTCGCAGATTTCGTCGAAGTGCGTGTAGAGGAAGTTTTCCTGATGATGGGCGAGACACCATTTCGCCATGATGGAACCGCCGCGCGATACGATGCCTGTGAGGCGGTCGGCCGTCATCGGTACATAACGCAGCAACACGCCTGCGTGCAGGGTGAAATAGTCCACGCCTTGTTCTGCCTGCTCGATTAAGGTGTCGCGCACCAAATCCCAAGTCAGGTCTTCGGCGATGCCGCCGGTTTTTTCCAAAGCTTGGTAAATAGGCACAGTACCGATGGGGACGGGCGCGTTGCGGATAATCCATTCGCGCGTTTCGTGGATGTGCGCGCCTGTGGATAAGTCCATAATCGTGTCCGCTCCCCAACGCAGCGACCACACCATTTTTTCGACTTCTTCGGTCAGGCTGGAAGTGACGGCGGAGTTGCCCAAGTTGCCGTTGATTTTGACGCGGAAGTTGCGGCCGATAATCATCGGTTCGAGTTCGGGGTGGTTGATGTTGGCAGGGATAATCGCGCGTCCGGCGGCGATTTCTTGGCGCACAAATTCGGGCGTGATTTGGTCGGGATGGGTCGGGATATTCGCGCCAAAACTTTGCCCTGCATGTTGTTTCAAGAGCTTGGCGTATTCAGGCCGTCTGAAAAGCTCGTCCAGCTTCATGCGTTCGCGTATGGCGACAAACTCCATTTCCGGCGTGATGATGCCTTGGCGGGCGTAGTGGAGCTGGGTTACGTTGCGGCCTGCTTTGGCGCGGCGAGGGCGGGTGATTTGGTTGAAGCGCAGATGGGCGGTTTTCGGATCGTGTGCGCGTTCGGTGCCGTATTCGCTGGAAAGCTTGGGCAGGATTTCGGTATCGCCGCGTTCGTCCAGCCATGCGGTGCGGACGTGCGGCAGCCCTTGTTTCAAGTCGATGTGTGCCGCCGGATCGCCGTATGCGCCGCTGGTGTCGTACACCGGAATTGGTGGATTAGCTTCCGTACCTTGCGCCGTGTAGGTGTCGTCCTGACGGATTTCACGCAAAGGCACTCGGATGTCGGCGCGGCTGCCTGGGATATAGACGCGGTCGGAATTGGGATATTGGAAGCGGATGCCGATGTCTTCGCTCAAGTCGGAAAGACGGCGCGCATCATCGCCGGTTTTTTTAGCGGTAGTCATAAAAAATTGCTCCTGTTTCTCGGTTATGAAATGGAAACAGGAGCATTGCTTTTTTCAGACGGCCTTGTGGATATCTTCAATCAACCGTCTAAAATCACATTTGCCGAAACTCCCCACGCAGGTATTATCCTGTTCGGGTGTAAAGGGTATTTCTCAGCCGCTCGGTTTGAAAGCAGCACCCCTGTTTCTTTATTAACGAAAAATTAAACCATGCGGATGGTTTTTTGTAAAGCGGCGTTTTTCGCATTTTCTGTCAAAAACGCTTGACAGCGATTACGTCTTTCCGTATAGTTACAACTTCTGACGCGGGATGGAGCAGCATGGTAGCTCGTCGGGCTCATAACCCGAAGGTCGTAGGTTCGAATCCTGCTCCCGCAACCAAATATAAAAATCCCCTGCAATCGCAGGGGATTTTGCTTTATGCGGCATTTATTGTTGATTGGATTGATTGAAAGGCCGTCTGAACCATTAGGTTTCAGACGGCCTTTTTTATTGGCCGATGCCATCGGCGGCTAATTCGCTTTTATTTTGAGTTTGTGTTTTTCAGACGGTCTATTGTTGCTCTGGATCGGTATCGTTGCGCAGGTGTTCTTTCAGGCGTTGCAATTCTTTTTTGTCCAACCATTTATTGCGCGAACGTTGCAACAGGATCACCAAAGCGGCGATTTCGTTACGCATATTGGTGCTGAGCCAGAGGAAGCCTTGCCAGTCGTAATGCAGGCGGGCGGCCGGTTTGCTTAGTTCGGTATTGAGCGAAGTATCGATGCGGATACGGCGGGCGTAGTGGCCTTTGATGAGGCGGACGGTCAGGCGCAGCTCACGTTGGAGTTGGTTGAAATGGCGGTCGAGCAGGCGGATTTCGCTTTCGTTGAGCGTGGGCGCGCGCAGTTTGGCGGCGGTGGTCAGGAGCAGCTCGGTGGTGGTGACGATTTTGCGGTGGGCATGCTGCATGGCTTCCATCATATTGTTGCTGATGTGGCTTTCGCCGGATGTGGCGGCCAGATGGCTGCGGCTTTTGACCATGCGGGCGTTGATTTTGCGCATTTTAATCATGTTTTGTTCCAAACGCTCGCGCGTCATGCGCTTGCCGTTGCTGATTTCGGCAATCATTTTGGCGCAGTCGGTGAGGTTGTCGGCAAGCATGAAGCGCCACATGAGTGTGGAGCGCAGGGGCAGGAGTTTGGCGGCGGCAATGGCGATGGCGGCACCAATCAAAACGTTCATGGCGCGCATCAGGCCGCTGTCGAGCCAATGGTGGCTGCTGTCGCCGATGAGCATGCACATGGTCAAACCGGCAAGCATGGCGACATAGCCGTTTTTGCCGACCGCAGACCAACCGGCCACTGCGCTGGCGGCACCGATAATTAGATAGAAGAAAACGCCATCTTGCAAATAATGTTGGTTCAACCATAAAACAGCCAAACCGACGCCCAAACCGATGGCCGTGCCGAGCATGCGTTCGACTGCTTTGGAGTAAATCGCGCCTTGGAATTGCAGCATGCCGAGGACGACAAAGACGGTCATGCCGATCCACTCGCCATGTTGCAGGTGGAAGACTTTGGCCAACAGGGTGGAAAACACGATCGCCAAGCCGAGGCGGACGGCGTGGATATGGCGGCGATAGCGGTAGCGTTCGTAGGCGTTGAGCCAGCGTTCGGAAAAATGGAGGCGTTCGGATTGGGCAGGCATGTTGTGAAACGTATGGGTATGTGGGGATGTAAATTATAACTGATTGGTAAAGCAGATGAAATTTGAACCGCTCTCAAACGGCTTGTCCTATTGCAGAATTTCTCTACCACAAGCGGATATAATGGCGGCTTTGAATCAGACAGGCGGTGAAGAAATGGCGATGGTTTTAAGCGCAGGCGTGGATGAAGCGGGACGCGGCCCTTTGGTCGGCAGCGTATTTGCGGCGGCAGTGATTTTGCCGGAACATTTTGACCTGCCGGGTTTGACCGACTCAAAAAAACTGAGCGAAAAAAAGCGCGATATGTTGGCGCAGATGATTAAGGAACAGGCGGTCGCGTGGAGCATTGCCTTTGCCGACCCCGACGAAATCCTGCAACTGAACATCCTGCACGCAACCATGGCCGCGATGAAGCGCGCCATCGAGGGGCTGTCGGTTACTCCCGACAAAGTGTGGATAGACGGCAACCGCGTGCCGAAAGATTTGAATGTCCCTGCCGAAGCCGTGGTCAAAGGCGACAGCAAAATCATCGAGATTTCCGCCGCTTCGGTTTTGGCCAAAACCGCACGTGATGCGGAAATGTATGAATTGGCGAAACGCTATCCGCAATACGGGTTTGACCGCCATAAAGGCTACGGCACGGCGCAACATTTGGCCGCGTTGAAACAATACGGCGTATTGCCGGAACACCGCCGCGATTTTGCACCGGTCAAAACCTTATTGGCACAAGGCAATCTGTTTGAAGAATGAAAGCATATCAAAAGGCCGTCTGAAAGATTTCAGACGGCCTTGTTTTTTAGGAAAGTATCATTTCAACGCAGCCAAACACTCTTTAATCAACTCAGGGCCACGATAAATCAAACCGCTGTACACCTGAACCGCACTGGCGCCCAAGCGGATTTTTTCTGCCGCGTCCGCGCCGTTCATAATGCCGCCGACGCCGATAATCGGCAGCTTGCCGTCAATGCGTTCTGCCAAAAGTTTCAACACCTGATTGCTTTTCTCGCGTACGGGCAAGCCGCTCAAGCCGCCTTGTTCGCCTGCGAGCGGATGGCTGCCCAAGCTTGATTTGTCGATGGTTGTGTTGGTGGCGATGATGCCGTCCATTTCCACGGATTTGACCACATGGGCGATGTCGTCGATTTGCGCTTCGTCCAAATCCGGCGCGATTTTGACCGCCAGCGGCACATATTTGCCATGAGCGGCCGCCAGTTGCGCCTGTTTGTTTTTCAAGGCTTCCAACAATGCGCTCAACTCGTCGCCGCCTTGCAAGGCACGCAGGTTTTTCGTATTGGGGGAGGAAATGTTGACCGTGATGTAGCTTGCGTGGGCGTAGGCTTTTTCCAAGCAAATCAGATAATCGTCGGCCGCATTTTCAATCGGCGTAACGGCATTTTTACCGATGTTGATGCCCAAAATGCCTTTAAAGCGGCTGTTTTCAATGTTGCGGATCATCGCATCGATGCCGTGGTTATTGAAACCCATGCGGTTGATGATGCCTTGGTGATCGGGAACGCGGAAAAGGCGCGGCTGCGGATTGCCCGGCTGCGGCTTGGGCGTTACCGTGCCGATTTCGACAAAACCGAAACCCAAAGCGGCAAACGCATCGATACACTCGCCGTTTTTGTCCAAACCCGCCGCCAAGCCGACCGGATTGGGCAGCTGCAAACCCATCAGCTCGGTTGGCCGGGTGTGGCTGTCTACTTTGGGCAGCAGGCCGAGTTTTTCGATAGAACGCAAACTGTTGAGCGTGAAATGATGGGCCTTTTCTGCATCGAAACGGAACAGGATGGGGCGGACGAGTGAATACATGGCAGCGGCTTTCTGAACGGTTGATGAATTTGGCGTTATTTTACCTGAAACCGTCAAACTGCCCCAAATCCTACGCTATGCCTCACTCAGTAATTCTTCGGCTACTTCCTCCGCTTGTTTAATCACATAACTAACAGCTTCTTCCTGTTTATCCGGCGGGTATTTATAACGCTGTAAAGCTCGTTTCACGAGAATACGCATTTTGGCGCGAACGCCTTCTTTATATTGCCAGTCGATGGTAACTGAGCGTCTTAAAGTATCGGTAATTTCTTTGGCAAGTTTGCTCAATACTTCATCGCCCATCAGTTCACGGGCGCTTTGGTTTTGAGCGAGGGCTTCGTAGAAGGCGAGTTCTTCTTTTTTCAGCCCCAGCTTTTCACCTAAAGCTAAGCGTTCTTGGAAGTCTTGGCTCATTTTGAAGAGCTCATCCAAAATTTCTACCACGCTTAAATTGTGGTTGTGGTATTGATTTAGGGCTTCTTTCAAACGTTGCTCGAAGTCTTTTTGCAAGGTGAGGTTCGCGCCTGATTTGGCTTTGATTTCGCTTGCCAAATAACGCTCCACCGCGCTGACCCATAAATTCTTAGTCGGGCTGTTTTTGATGGTTTGTAAAAACTCTTCGGAAAGCAAACTGATTTGTGGCTGCGGTTTTTCCAGTAGGTCAAACAAATCAATCACGCCTTCGGAATAGACGGCTTGATTGACCAATTTTTTCAACAAAATCTGTCTTTCCGTTGGATTTTTCCCTGGGGAGCGTTTAGTTAATATTGCTCGCACCGCATCATAAAAAGCAATTTCTTGGATGTATGGCTCAATTTCAGCCAATGCGCCGCATAGCATATAGCCTTTTTTCACTAAGCCCGCCGCTTTTAAAAAGGCTTTTTTGCGTGGCTCGGTTTCTTTTTTATTAAACCAATGTTGCTCGTGTGCTTTGCCATCAAACGGTAATTGATCGAGGCTTAAAATATGGTTGGCGGCAAAACGAATAGCCATTAAAAGATCATTCGGATTATCTTTTTCTAAGGCCGTCTGAACATCAAAGGTTTTCCCTTCAACCGGCGTTGCAAACAGGTTGCGGATAAATTCCAAATGCTCTTTCATTTTAAAGAACACATCAATCACGTTATCAGTCAGCTTGCCCTTGCCTTGCGAATTGGTGTATTGCTGGGTCGCTTCTTTGAGTTTTTCGGCAATGCCGACATAATCCACAATCAAACCGCCATTTTCTCGGCTTTTATTGCGGAATACACGGTTTACTCGGGCGATGGCTTGCATCAGGTTATGCCCCTGCATCGGTTTGTCGATATACATCGTATTACAACAAGGCGCATCAAAGCCCGTCAGCCACATATCGCGCACAATCACCACTTTCAGCGGATCGTTCGGGTCTTTAAAGCGGCGTTCCAGCGTTTGCTTTTCCTGTTTACTGTAAACGTGTTTCTGCATTTCTGGCGCATCAGAAGCAGAACCCGTCATCACAATTTTAATTGCTCCTTCGTTAATATTGTCCGAATGCCATTCAGGGCGCAGTTTGATGATTTCATTGTACAAATCCACGCAAATCTGACGACTGGAAACCACTATCATTGCTTTACTGTCAACCACTTCATTGCGTTTGGCAAAATGTTGCACAAAATCTGCGGCCAATTCGATAAGACGTGCTTGTGAGCCTAGTAATTTTTCCTGTAAACGCAGGGAAGTCGATGGCTCCTCTTCTAGTAGAGCATCAATTTCTGCAAACAAAGCATCATGATCTTTTTTATTTAAGCGAATTTGGCGAGCATCATCATAAACAATCGGTACGGTTGCGCCATCTTCCACCGCATCTTGCAAGTCGTAAACAGATACATAACGCCCGAACACATCTTGCGTGTCTCTATCTTCTAAGCTGATTGGTGTTCCCGTGAAGCCGATAAACGAAGCATTTGGCAGCGCATCACGCAAATGACGGGCGTAGCCTGCCTGAAACTTGCCATTATGCAATTTTTGCGTAAAGCCATATTGGCTGCGGTGTGCCTCATCGCTGATCACAATAATATTGCTGCGCTCATTTAAAACAGGGAAGCGGCTTTCTTCCTCATTTAGGGCGAATTTTTGAATCGTGGTAAAAAACACGCCGCCCACTTCATTTTGCGCAAGCAGTTGGCGCAGTTGATCGCGGTCTTCTACTTGTTGCGGCGTTTGTTTGATTAAATCTTTGCCTGAAGAAAAGGTTTGGAAAAGCTGACCGTCCAAATCATTGCGGTCGGTGACCACCACAATCGTCGGATTTTTCAATTCAGGCTGCGCAAGCAGTTTGCCGGCATAAAACAACATAGAAATCGACTTGCCCGAACCTTGCGTGTGCCACATCACGCCAATGCGGCGGTCGCCTTTTTCTGAAGTCGCCCAAATGGTGGAATCTACAGCTTCATTTACGCCGTAATATTGATGGTACGCTGCGATTTTTTTAATGGTTTTACCGTTGGAATCCCGCTCAAATAAGACGAAATAGCGGATATAGTCCAATAAATCCTCAGGCTTCATCAAGCCATTGAGCAGGCTTTGTAATTCATCGTCAAAATATAAGCGCGCGCTTTTATTTTTTTCATCGACCACTTTCCACGGCGTAAAGCGTTGGAAATCTGCTGAAAGCGAACCTAAACGCGCGGCAATGCCGTCTGAAATAATCAGGGTTTGGTTGTAAACAAACAGCTCGGCAATCTCATCTTTATAGGTTTCAAACTGATTAAATGCCTGCAACAAATCCGCCGATTCACGCAGCGGATTTTTTAGCTCAAATACCACCAAGGGCAGGCCATTCACAAAGCCGATAATATCAGGAATCCGCTTGCCCCCTTTACGGCTACGGATTTCCAGCTGATTGACGGCAACAAAACGGTTGTTTTCCCAATGCTCAAAATCCACCAGGCGCGCCATCTCGATTTTTTGCTCGCCGTCAGCCTGATATTCCACCCGCACGCCATCACGTAACAGCTTATAAAACGCCTGATTTCGCACCACCAAGTCGCCAATATCGCTTTTTGTCGCAGATTTCACCACAGAATCAACCGCACTTTCAGGCAGCTGCGGATTAAGCTTACGCACCGCCTCACGCAGTTGCTCAATAAAAACTACGCCGCTCAAATCGCCACGGGCAAACTCGCCTTCATGAACAGGCAAGTCTTTACCGTAACGATATTCCCAACCGAGGGATTGCAGGCGTTGAAGGGTGAGTTGTTCGATGTCGTTTTCGTTGAGCATGATAAGCTCCTTAGTGTATTGGTTTTAAATATCCCCTTTACGAAAGAGGAAAATAGTATCGGGCTTAATTTGGATTTATATGTTTTTTATTGGCAAATTTTGCTGTTAATCTGACCGCTTGTAATCAACAAACCTTCCAAATAATCTCCCTCTTTAGCAAAGAGGGGATAGGAGAGATTTGGCAGAAGTGAAATCAGCCTTTTAATTCATACTTCAAATCAAGAGAATCATAGAAATCTAAGAATTCTTGATTTAGATTTGAGTATTCATCTTTGAATACTGGGGCATTATTTCCTTGGGTATCATCAGAAATAACATCACCTAATATTTCTGATAAATTCTTTTTAAGAATAAATTGGTCAACGATTTCTCCCCAAGAGGGATTTTGATGAATTAATTCATAATTATTTAGATCACCAATTAAATCCGATTCTTTGAATTTTTGGCTTTTTATTTCCCGTCTTTTTATTTCCCGTTTCTTAGGTATTAAAATATAAGAACAAGCTTGAGAAAATTTTGCTTTTTCAGAAGGTGGATTAAATTTGCTTGTAGAAACATCATCAGCTACTCCATTAGATTCAATATAAATGCAAGGCGTAGAGTAATTAGGTGATTTTTGAACAAAGAATTTACAGTTATCAATATCATGTTTTGATAGGATTCTTTCTACATCAGAATAAAAATCTTCTAAAAAATCCTTTAAATCTGCAATGTGTTCAGGATTTTTGATATAGCATTTCCCATTAGAAGCATGAGACTTTCTGATTTCTTCCATTCGTTTAAGAAATTTAGTTTTAGTTGAGTATGTAACGTCACGTCTTTTAAAGTAGCAGGGGATACCTTTAGCCATTTAAAATTTCTCCTTTTAATAATCTAGGTAATAACAAGTCCCTTGCTTTCTCAAGGTCTTGATTTTCTTTCGTGTGAGTTGTTATCATTTCATATATCGATTCGCATTGTTTATTAAACATAATTAATATATTTTTTTCAGGAACAATTACAGAGATTCCTCTAAATGTTGTTTTGCTAATTTCTAAAAATGTAGTTCCACTTGCTCTACTTTTTATTTCTTCTAAGTTTTCTTTACACCATTGCAACATATAGAAGTTACTTAAAGTCTTATTGCATTTTATTGCAATATACCCTTGGTTGATTGCAACAGGAATTTTAGTTAATGCCAAGTATCCAACAGGCGCGCGTGAAGATAATAAAACCGTGCCAATGGGTAATAATCCTGAACTGATTTTTTTCAAACCTAATTCAGTAATTTTTCTTTCTGCATTGATTAGAACAGGGCTTGTTGCAGAAGAGAGATCTTTTGGTGTTGTCCAAGCGATTTTTCCATTGTTCCAAAAACTTTCTTCTTTCGTTGATGGTGTAGCTCCTCCAACTGTTTCTACTTCTTCGCCAATCGTAGATAATTCCCACCCCTTCGGCACTTCAACCCCATCAACCTCCACCATCTCACACGGAAACGCTTTGGCGGTTTCGGCTAATTCGGCGTAGTGGTCAGGCTGTGTTTGTGAAAGTGCGGTCAGTTCTTCGGGTGTTTTTCCACTGATTGCCTGCATGGCTGCCAGTTCCGCTTGTTCAAGGCTTAGGCCGTCTGAAAGGGCTTGAACTTTGGCACGCATGGGATCGAAATCGACAAACCAACTTTTAAACAGGGCTTGGGCGATTTGTTCCAAGGTTTGGTTGATTTGGGTGTTGAGATCTATTTTTTGGTCAAAACTAAGCAAAATTTCCCCAACTTTTATTTTGTTGATATTTAAATCAGGAAGAGAAATAGATTTTAAAATAGTTTGATTTAAAAGAGGTTGGCCAGATCCTACACGCATGCTATTTAAATTTAAGGATTTTAAATAATAAAACCAAAAAATACTTTCTTTTAAATTCATACTTCTTGCAGATATTGCATTATCTGTTACCCAACATTTCTTATCTGAAAAATGTACACTTCCACAATATGAGCCAACTCTTCCAATAATAATTGTATTTTCATCAGAGTTATATTCAGATGAATAACCAATTATTCCGTTAGCCCCATAGACAGGATAAAAACCAGTATCAGTTCTGTTTGGTGAAGTTTTTCCATTAGAAAATTTCAGGTGTTGCCCTAAGTTACTCATACCCCAATCCCCCTAAATTCTTCTTAATTTCCGCTTCCAATTCCGCACTTTTAGCAAATTGTTCCTTTAAAAGAGCGGTCAGATTTTGCATTTTTTCTGCAAATGGTTCGCCGTCGTCTTCTTGTTCTGCGGTGCCGACGTAGCGCCCCGGTGTGAGGACGAAGTCGTTGTCTTTAATTTCTTCTAACGTAGCAGATTTACAGTAAGCGGCTTGGTCTTCATAGCCGTCTGATTGTTGCCAATCGTGGAGGGTGTCGGCGATTTTGGCGATGTCGTCAGCGGTGAAATCACGCAATACGCGGTCTTTCATATAGCCGATTTGGCGGGCGTCGATAAACAATACTTTGCCTTTGCGCTTTTTGTTGCGGTTTAAGAACCAAATACAGGCGGGGATTTGGGTGTTGGTGAAGAGTTGGCCGGGTAGGGCGACCATACATTCCACCAAGTCGGCATTGATGATGGCTTTGCGGATTTCGCCTTCGTTGTTGGTTTGGCTGCTCATAGAGCCGTTGGCAAGTAATAATGCCATTTTGCCGTTTGGCGAGAGGTGGTAAATCATGTGTTGCAGCCAAGCGAAGTTGGCGTTGCCTTTAGGCGGCGTGCCGTATGCCCAGCGCGGGTCATCGGCCAGGGATTCGCTCCACCAATCGCTGATGTTGAATGGCGGGTTTGCCATAATGAAATCCATCTTTTTGTCGATGTGTTGCGGCTGGGTGAAGCTGTCGGCGTTGTGTTTGCCGAAGTCGTAATCAATGCCGCGAATCGCCATGTTCATGGCGGCGAGTTTCCAAGTGGTTGGGTTGAATTCTTGCCCGTAGATGGAAACGTTGTTGATGTTGCCTTGATGGGCGGTGATAAAGCGTTCGGTTTGCACGAAAAAGCCGCCGCTGCCCATTGCCGGGTCATACACGCGGCCGGAGTATGGCTCGAGCATTTCGACAATCAGGGAAACGATGGATTTGGGCGTGAAATACTGTCCGCCGCGTTTGCCTTCTGCTTGGGCAAAGCGACCGAGGAAGTATTCGTAAACGTGGCCGAGAATGTCTTTTGCGCCTAAATGTACGGGCTCGCCGTTGTAAGTCGGACGGGTAAAGTTGGTATCGGAGAAGAGGATAATCAGCCCGCGCAGGGTGTCTTCGTTTACGGCATAGCCGCTGATGCGTTGGAGGACGCCTTTGAGTTTTTCGTTGTCTTTTTCAATGGCATCGAAGGCATCGTCAATGAGTTTTGCCACGCCTGAAAATTTCCCACCCCAAGGTAATTCAGCCCCAATGTTTAAGATGGAAACGGCTTTAATTTCGTCCCAACGGGCTTGCTGCGGCACCCAGAATACATTGTCGGCGGTGTAGTAGTCGCGGTTTTCCAGTTCGATGCTTAAGGCTTCTTGATATTCTTCGTCCGTATCGTAGAAAGTGCGGTCAAGATAGAGTGGATTTTCGGGGTCGCCAAGCTCTGCCTGAATTTTTTCCTGCTGATGAGTGAAGCTGTCGGAGATGTATTTAAGGAAAATTAAGCCAAGTACGATGTGTTTGTAATTGGCGGCATCAAGCTGCTGGCGCAGTTTATCGGCAGATGACCAAAGTTTTTCATCTAGGTCGTTGAGGAAGGCTTGTTCAAGCGCATGGTTTGCACCAGTCTGTCTCATATCTTAATCCTTGATATAGTTATTTTGAAAAAACAATAATTTAATTCTGATTGAAAATTTTCGTAATCTTGGGATTATAGTGGTTCTATATAGTAATGTCATTGATTGTTGTGCGGCTTTTGCGTGTAATCGGATAGTTCATTAAAATGGTAAGAGAGAGGTTTTTCAGACGGCCTGATGGATGTATCAAAAGGCCGTCTGAAAAGTTTTGATTTGATTGTTTACCTGATACAGGAAGATTTTTATGAAACAGGCGGTTGATCCTTATGCGAGTTTCCGTGAACTGACGCTGCGGGGGATGATACTCGGCGCGTTGATTACGGTGATTTTTACGGCATCTAATGTGTATTTGGGCTTGAAGGTGGGCCTGACTTTTGCGTCTTCGATTCCGGCTGCGGTAATTTCGATGGCGGTTTTGAAGTTTTTTAAAGGCAGCAATATTCTGGAAAATAATATGGTGCAGACTCAGGCTTCAGCCGCGGGTACGCTCTCCAGTATTATTTTTATTCTGCCGGGTTTGCTGATGGCCGGTTATTGGGCGGGCTTTCCGTTTTGGCAGACTACGCTGCTGTGTATGTCCGGCGGTATTTTGGGCGTGATTTTCACTGTGCCTTTGCGTTATGCGATGGTGGTGAAGAGCGATTTGCCTTATCCGGAAGGCGTGGCGGCGGCTGAGATTTTGAAGGTCGGCGACCATGATGCGGACCAGCAGGAAGGCGGCAGCGGTATCAAGGAATTGGTGTCGGGCGGCGCTCTGGCCGGTTTGATGAGCTTTTGCGCAAGCGGTTTGCGCGTGGTGGCGGACAGCGCGAGCTTTTGGTTTAAAGGCGGCGCGTCGGTGTTTCAAGTGCCGATGGGCTTTTCTTTGGCTTTGCTGGGCGCGGGCTATTTGGTCGGTCTGACCGGCGGTATCGCGATTTTGCTGGGTATTTCGATTGCCTGGGGTGTGGCCGTGCCTTATCTGTCGGCGCATATTCCGCAACCTGCCGATATGGAGATGATTCCTTTTGCGATGTCTTTGTGGAAGGAAAAAGTCCGTTTTATCGGCGCGGGTACGATCGGTATTGCGGCTATTTGGACGCTTTTGACTTTGATGAAACCGATGGTCGAGGGTATGCGCCTGTCTTTCCGCAATTTCGGCGGCGCGCAGATGACTGAGCGCACGGAACAGGATTTGTCGCCTAAGGCGATGATTGCCTGGGTGTTGGCGATGATGCTGGTGTTGGGCGTGTCCTTCTTCCACTTTATCGGCGACTCGCATATTTCCGGCGGTTTGGCTTGGCTGTTGGTGGTTGTATGTACGCTGCTGGCTTCGATTATCGGCTTTTTAGTGGCCGCGGCTTGCGGTTATATGGCCGGTTTGGTCGGTTCGTCTTCCAGCCCGATTTCGGGTGTGGGCATCGTCTCTATCGTCATTATTTCGCTGGTGTTGCTGCTGGTCGGCGAATCCGGTGGCTTGATGGCTGATGAGGCAAACCGCAAATTCTTGCTGGCGTTGACGCTGTTTTGCGGCGCGTCTGTGATTTGTGTGGCTTCGATTTCTAATGACAACTTGCAGGATTTGAAAACGGGTTATCTGGTAAAAGCGACACCTTGGAAACAGCAGGTTGCGCTGATTATCGGCTGCGTTGTCGGTGCATTGGTGATTTCGCCTGTGTTGGAGCTTTTGTATGAAGCCTACGGCTTTACCGGCGCGATGCCGCGTGAAGGCATGGATGCGGCCCAAGCACTTGCCGCGCCTCAGGCAACTTTGATGACCACCATCGCCCAAGGTATTTTCTCGCACAATCTGCAATGGGATTATATTTTCACCGGCGTGGGCATCGGCGTGGCGTTGATTGCGGTCGATTTCACATTGCGCAAATCTTCCGGCGGCAAGCGTGCTTTGCCGGTATTGGCCGTGGGCATGGGCATTTACCTGCCGCCGTCTGTGAATATGCCGATTGTGATCGGCGCGGTATTAGCGGCGGTGTTGAAATCCGTCATCGCCAGCCGTCAAGAAAACCGTGAAGGTCGTCTGAAAAATGCGGAACGTATTGGTACGCTGTTCTCCGCTGGTTTGATTGTCGGCGAGAGTCTGATCGGTGTGATTATGGCGTTTATCATTGCCTTCTCGGTAACTAACGGCGGTTCGGATGCGCCTTTGGCCCTGAACTTGGAAAACTGGGATACAGCCGCCAAATGGCTGGGCTTGGCGTTTTTTGTTTTCGGTATGTTCGTGTTTGCACGCCGCGTGTTGAAAGCAGGACGTTAAGTTTGTAGGTTGAGAAAAGGCCGTCTGAAACCCAAAAAATTGGGGTTTCAGACGGCCTTTTTAGTGGAAATTTGTTTGGAATGATTTTAGGAAGTTTGGGTATAATTATCGCGGGGCTAGGTAGTGAAACAGCCCCATGGCAGTGGGGCTGTTTTATTTGAACCTCCCTAGAAAGGAGAGTTTCAACATGAAACGAACCAAGCCGAAAGGTCGTTCATGGCTGAGACTGCGGACAGTCGTTAGGATTATCTTAACCCTGTTCCTGTTCTTAGTCAATTAAACGGCTGAAAACAAAAAACTGTTTTTCAGTTTCCGCCTGTTTGTCATGAACAGGCGGTTTTTTATTGTTTAACGCTGATTTAAACAATCTGCAATTGCTTTGGCAATTTTGGCACTGGCGCCTTGGTGTTGCGAAATGAATTGCTCGGTGTGGCTGATCAGCTGTTGGCGCAGCGTTTCGTCGTCGAGATATTGGCACGTGGTTCTGTACCAGGCTTCGGCGGTTTCGACGCGGACGGCGGCTTTGGCTTCGACTGCGCCTTTGCAGGCTTGGGCGAAGTTGTAGTTGGAGTAGCCGAAGAGGGTGGGGACGCGGCAGGAGATGGGTTCGATGATGTTTTGGCAGCCGGCATCAACGAGGCTGCCGCCGACGAAGGCAATGTCTGCGCTGAGGTAGTAGGCGGCAAGCTCGCCCATGCTGTCGCCTATCCAAACCTGTGTATCGGGGGAAACGGGTTGTCCGTCGCTACGTTTTTGCACGGCATAACCAAGCGATTTGGCGGTATCGTAGGCCGTCTGAAAGTTTTCAGGGTGGCGCGGTACGATGACCAGCAAGGCATTGCCGCGATAGCACTGCCATGCCTTGAGGAGCAGCTCGGCTTCGTCTGTGCCTTTGTACACGCGCGTGCTGGCGCAGACGACGACGGCTCGTGCGCCGATGCGTTCTTTAAAGGCGGCGGCAAGAGGGCGAGAATCGTCGGGGGGCGCGATGTCGTATTTGGTGTTGCCGCAAACGTGGACGTTGGATGCGCCGATAAGGTGCAGGCGTTCGGCATCGGTGGCGGTTTGGGCAAAGCAGCCGGAGAGGGTCTGCATGGCAGGCTCGACCAGCTTGCGGATTTTGAGGTAGCCGCGTTGGGATTTTTCGGAGAGGCGCGCGTTGGCCAAAAAGAGGGGAATGCCTGCTTCTTGGCAGCCGTGCATCAGGTTGGGCCAGATTTCGGTTTCCATCAAAATGCCGCAGATGGGGCGGTGTTCGGTTAAAAATCGGGCGACCCATTCGGATTTGTCGTAGGGCAGGTAACGACATTGCGCATCGGGGAACAGGGATTGCGCGGTGGCGCGGCCGGTCGGCGTCATTTGGGTAATCAGAAACGGCGAGTCGGGAAAATGGCGGCGCAATGCCTGCACTAAAGGTTCGGCTGCACGCGTTTCGCCGACGGATACGGCGTGTATCCAAATCGGGCGTTGTACGGGATTGGGATACGCCTGCCCGAAACGCTCGTCCCAATGCTCGAGATAGGCTGGGGATTTGAGGGCGCGGCGGCGCAGGTGGCGGCGGATCAGGAAGGGGGCGAGGTACCACAGCGTGGCGTAAAGGCGGCGTATCATGCTTACGGGTCTTGTGTCGGAATAGGCCTATTTTATCGGAAACTGAAACGGAAGATATAGCTTTGATGCGTGTTTTACGCAAAGGAAACAGGCCGTCTGAAAGGTTTCAGACGGCCTTTAATACAGGCATAAACGCGTTTACTTCACTTGCGCCATGTATTTTTTCAGACGGCCTTTGCTTTGCATGGCGCGGTTTTCCATTTCATCGACAACGGCTTGCGCTTTGGCTTTGTTCACCGGTTTGCCGACCTGAATCACGCCGCTCATGTTCATCATGCGGTGCGGCGGGCAGGTATAGACGTATACGCCTTCTTTGTCGAGTTTGAGCGTGAAGTCTTTGCCGTCTTCGGAGAGGAAGTCGGCAACGCCGTCGGGCAGGGCTTTGCTTTGCACCCAGTGGCCACTGTTAGTGGCTTTGAAGGTAACGGTATCGCCGACTTTGGCGTTGACGTAGCCGGGCTCGAACACCATGCTGCCGTCTTTGCCGTTGTCGAGCATTTTGACTTCGTGGTTGGCGGCGTATGCGCTAAGGGAAGCGGTCAGCATCAGGAGGAAGAGGGATTTTTTCATGGAGAAAGTCCTTTCTAAGGATAAAAAAATATGGGGCGGGCTGATGAGTCGGAGAGGCAAGCCTTGGGCTTACCGCCCTCTCCCTAACCCTCTCCCGCAGGAGATGGGATAAGTTGCAGGGAGTTTGCAGGCCGGATGCTCAAATCCGACATTTGCAGGAGCGGTTAAGTTACGCACTCTTCCGCATCGGGCGGATAACGGGCAGGCCTTTGCTGTCGTACAAAAGCTCGATGTCCACTTTGTACAATCTGCCGATCATGTCCGCCTGCAACACATCCTGTGGCGCGCCCTGCGCCTGTACTTTGCCTTCGCCGAGCAGAATCACGCCGTCTGAAAACTGCGCGGCGAGGCTCAAATCGTGCAACACCATCAGCGTAACCAGATTGTGTTCGTGCGTGTATCGCACCACGCGCTCCAAGAGGTTCAACTGGTGGTGCATATCCAGCGCGCTGACCGGTTCGTCCAGCATCAGGATTTCGGGACGGCGCAGCATGACTTGGGCAAACATGACGAGCTGCCGCTGTCCGCCGGAAAGCCGCATGACGTCTCGGTGCGCCAGATGGCCGATGCCCAGCTCCGCCATAATACTTGCGGCTTCGTGCAGCAGTTCGTCGCCGACGTGCATGTGCAGCGCGTCCATGCGGCCGAGCAACACGACTTCCAGCGCGGTCAGCGAGGCTTCGGCGGCGGTGTCCTGCGGCATATAGCCTATGCGTTTGCGCCAGCTTTGCAGGTGGATTTTGCTCAACACTTCGTCGCCGTAGCGGATGGTGCCTTTGTGCGCGACTTCGCCGAAAATCGTTTTCATCAGCGAGGATTTGCCCGTGCCGTTGGGGCCGAGCACGGAATAGACTTTGCCTTGTTCCAGCGTCAAATCGATATTGTCGGCGACCACATAATCGCCGCGCCGGATGTGTACGTTTTCAAGTTTCAACATTTCAGACGGCCTATCGTTTCGTTAATACAATCCAGAAGAAGAACGGCACGCCGACAAACGACGTAACAATCCCCACCGGAAACAGCGCGCCCGGGATAATCACCTTGGACAACACACTGGCGACCGACAAAAACGCCGCCCCCGCCAGCATCGCGCCGGGCAGGAAGAAACGTTGGTCTTCGCCCAAAAGAATCCGCGCCACATGCGGCGCAACCAAGCCGATAAAGCCGATTACGCCGACAAAACTGATGGCCGTCGCCGTCATTACCGCCACCAACACCAGCGTTTTCAGGCGCAAAAATTGCAGATTGATGCCCAGCCCGACGGCGCGTTCTTCGCCCAAGCGCAGCGCGGTCAGCTTCCACACGTCGCGCGAAAGCAGAAACACGCATACCGCCGTAACCGCCGCCGTAACGATGACTGTTTCCCAAGTCGCCTTGGTCAGGCTGCCGAACAGCCAAAACAGAATCTGCTGCGAAATCTCAGGCGCGGCGATAAATTGAATCAGCGACAAAATCGACTGAAACAGGAACAACAGCGCAATCCCCACCAACACCAACATCGCCGAATTGAAGCGGCGCGCTGAGGCAAACAGAAACAAGATGCCCGAAGCCAGCATGGTCATCACAAACGCGCCGATGGGAACGGCGACCGTTTCAGGCAGCCCGAAACCGCCGAACGCAATCACCGCTGACGCGCCCAAACCCGCCGCCGCCGCCAAGCCCAGCGTATAAGGGCTGGCCATCGGGTTGTTCAGGAGCGTTTGAATTTCCGCACCGCCGACACCTAAAGCCGCGCCGACCACCAAGGCCATCACCGCAATCGGCAGGCGCAAATCCATCACAATCAGGCGGTTCATTTCATCGACTTCGGGTTTGCCCAGCAAAACATTGACCACTTCGCCGACGGGCAGCGTGTCCGTCATCGCAGGGCCGGTGGCGATGTCGAATAGGAAACTGACCGCTGCGATGACTAAAAACATCAACACAATCAACCAACGCTTGCCTTCCAACTTGCGCTGGTTTTTCACAATCTCGGCGACAACCGAATCATTCATGTTTCAAACCTTTAAAAAAGAGTGTTGTGAAAGGGGAGAACAGGTTTGCCTTTTTCTTCCGCAAAAATTTCAGACGGCCTTCCGATTTAAAAGGCCGTCTGAAAATCTAAATTACCTTATTGTCCTTTCGGATAGAGGTAGAACGTACCATTTGGTACGACGGGCAGGTTTTGGCGGTAGAAGTCCAAATAGGTTTTTTCAGGGTTGAAATCCTTAAACAACTGCGGATAAATCGCTTTGGCCATAAACTGAATCGATGCGCTGTCGGACAGCGTGCGCGAGTTAGCGTGGTAGGCGGCGTAGAGGCGGTTGTTTTTAATCGCAGGCAGGTTTGCCCAGCCGGCGCGTTTGGCAAAGCCTGCCAAGCGTTTTTCTGCTTCCGCTTTCGGAATGCCCCAGCCCATGACCATGGCGGCAGGATTTTTCTTCAATTCGGTTTCGCGGCCGGTAATCACGATCACGTCGGGTTTGGCGGCGAGGACTTTTTCAGGATTGATCGGGCCGTAGAATTCGACCGAAGAAGCGGCGATATTGTTGCCGCCGACCAGTGTCGCCATCGAACCCCACATGCTCTTGCCGAAGGTAACGCTGTGTTCGGCAGGGCCTTTGTTGCCGAACTCGATATAGACTTTAGGCTTGGGCAGGTTGGCTTTTTGCACGCGCGCTTGGATGGTGTCGGCAACGCGTTTGTAGTCTGCCGCCAGTTTGTCGGCTTTTTGCTGCTGGCCGGTCAGCGTGCCGATAAGCTTGGTCGATTGAATGTGTTTGGCCACCGTTTGCGCGTTGTAGTCCAACACGACGATGGGGATGCCGGCTTTGTTGATGCGGTCGAGATCGGAACCCAAAGCCTTGTATTGCCATTCGGCCAAAACCAGCAAATCGGGTTTCAGCGCCAATACTTTCTCAATCGAGAAAGTGCCGACTTCCACTTCGCCCACGTCGGTCAGCTGATTCAGTTTAGGCACGGCTTTGCTGAAGGCCGCCCAACTTGGCGGCGCCCAGTCGGCCCAAACTGCTTTGGAGAAACCAACGACGTTGTCCAGCGCGGTTTTGCCGCCGATGGCCATGTAGTCTTGGTAGTAGAAGCCCAACACCACGCGCTTGGCAGGCAGGTCGACAGTTACCTTACGGCCGAGGATATCGGTCAGCTGAACGGGTTTGGCAAAAGCGGATACGGAGCCGACTGATAAAGCGGCGGCGGCAATCAAAGCAGAAAGTTGCGTAAATCTCATGAATCATTCCTTTAAAATATGATGATAATTACTATCTTTTTATAAATTTACAAGGTATTGAATCTTTTTTCAAGTGAATGTAGAGATAGACATATTTCGAAATAAAAAGTTTCATCATTAAAACGAAGGGATAGTGTTTATATAGGGCTTGGGTGTACTGAAGACCTAGTAAAAAGGAATGATATGGGGTACCTAAAGCCATAGTGGGCAGTAGCTGGAATGGATAGGTAAAGGGTTTTTTATTGCAAAAAAATAAAAGGTATTCGGTTGAAAACAAGGCCGTCTGAACCTTGCAATCAGGGTTCAGACGGCCTTTGGTGTGGGCATAAAAACTTTTATTTTACTTGCGCCCTATATTTTTCAGACGGCCTGTAAGCAGTGTTTGGGAAAAGTGAAAAAGGTTGGTTTTTGAAATGGCGAAATAGGGAAGAAGGGGGCTTGAGGGAGAATCGGGCATAAACTAAAAATGGGGACAAATAAAAAGGGCGTGTATCGAAACACGCCCTTTTTAGAGATTCAGACGGCCTGTGATTCCGCCTGTTCGCTTTGGTTGAGGATTTTAATCAGTTTTTCGGCTTTTTCCGGGTCTTCGCAGCGCAGGATTTTGGTGGCATCGTTTTCGAGATGGCCGGTGTGGCTGTGCAGGATGATGTTTTTAACCGAAAGCAGGTTGTTGGGGTTCATGGAGAAGCGACGCAAGCCCATGCCGAGCAACAGTCGGGTGAAGACGGTATCGCCGGCCATTTCGCCGCAGATGGACACGCCTTTTTCCATGCGGTTTGCGGTGCGGATAATGTGTTGCAGCGTTTTGAGGACGGCAGGGTGGCCGGGTTGGTAGAGGTGGCTGACGCTGTCGTCACCGCGGTCGACCGATAGGAGGTATTGAATCAGGTCGTTGGTGCCGATGGAAACGAAGTCGACGAGCTTAAGGATGCTGCCGACGGTCATGGCGGCGGACGGGATTTCAATCATGCAGCCGATGCTGACCGGGCCGAAGGTTTCGCCGCGTTCGGTCAGCTGGCGTTGGGCCGTGTCCAGATGGATAAGGCATTGGCGCACTTCGGAAATGGATGTAATCATCGGCCACATCATACGTACGGGGCCGTGGGCGGCGGAGCGGAGGATGGCGCGCATTTGGGTGCGGAACATGACGGGCTCAGCGAGGCACAGGCGGATGCCGGTTAGGCCGAGTGCGGGGTTGAGGCTGCCGTTGGGCGTGCTGTTTTGGCCGAACCAGCGCGGATTTTTATCGACACCCAAATCGACGGTGCGGATAGTGATGTTTTTACCTTTGAGTTTTTTGACGATGCCGGCATAGACTTCGTATTGTTCGTCTTCGGTCGGCATGTTGTCGCGGTTGAGGTAGAGGAATTCGCTGCGGAACAGGCCGACGCCGTCTGCGCCGAAGTTGTGCAGGGCTTTGATGTCTTCGGCGGATTCGATGTTGGCCAAAAGTTCGATGTTGATGCCGTCGGCCGTGGTGGCGGCGGTTTTTTTGATTTTGTTGAGTTCGCGCTTGTGGCTGCGGTATTCGCGGGCGAGGCGGCGGTATTCGTTGAGGACGACTTCGTCGGGATCGATGATGAGGACGCCGTTGATGCCGTCGACGATGACGATTTCGTTTTCGGTAATGAGTTTGCGGGCGTTGTGCAGGCCGATGACGGACGGGATGTCGAGGCTGCGGCCTAAGATGGCGGTGTGGCTGGTCGGGCCGCCGGCATCGGTTACGAAGGCGGTAATGTGCTGCTCTTTGAACAATACGGTATCGGCAGGCGAGAGGTCGTGCGCGATGAGGACGGTGTCGTCAAACAGGTTGCCGGCGAGGTTGATTTCGTTGCTTTGTCCGACAAGGTTGTTGTGGATGCGGCGGACGACTTGGAGCATGTCCTGTTTGCGTTCGCGCAGGTAGTCGTCGTCGATGCTGTCGAACTGGGCGGCGAGCTTGTCGCTTTGCAGTTTTAATGCCCATTCGGCGTTGATTTTCTGTTCGCGCAAAATGTCGATGGGTTCGCGCGAGAGGGTAACGTCGGTTAGCAGCATCAGGTGCAGGGAAATGAACGCGCCCAATTCGGTCGGGGCGTTTTCGGGAATCGCGCCGCGCAGCTGTTCCAGTTCTTTGCGCGTGGCTTTGATGGCGTTGTCGAAACGGGTAACTTCGGCATCGAGCTTGTCGGGATCGATGTCGTATTGGGGAACTTCCGCTGCACCGCGCGTGATGAGGTGGGCGTGGCCGATGGCGATGCCTTTGCCTGCGGCCACACCGTGTAGGACGATGCTCATTATTCGCCCTCGCCGAAGTAGTCGTTGATAAGGTCGGTCAATGCCTGCATGGCGGCGGCTTCGTCTGCGCCGTCTGTTTCCAGCTCAATCACGGTGTCTTTGGCGGCGGCCAGCATCATCAGGCCCATGATGCTTTTGCCGTTGACGCGGTTGCCGTTTTTGGTAACCCAGACTTCGCTTTGGAATTGGGAGGCGGTTTGGGTGAATTTGCTGGAGGCGCGTGCGTGCAGGCCGAGTTTGTTGATGATTTCGATTTCTTGTTTGAGCATGGATTTCCCCTAAATGTTCGTAAAGTGAATGGTTTCAGACGGCCTTAGCCGTTTTCTTTGCACACCAGGTCTTCGGGTGCGGATGTAATGGCGAAAATGCCCCGGATGGCGGCTTCTTTGACGGTTTCGGTGAAGTCGGAGAGGTTTTCAGCTTGTGATGAGTATTGGATGGCTTTAATCATCATCGGGGCGTTGAGGCCGGTCAGGATGGCGGATTTGTTTTCGCGCACCAGCCGGCGTGCGGCGTTGCACGGGGTGGCGCCGAAGATGTCGGTCATGATCAGTACGCCGCGGTTGTCGGGAAATTCCTGCAAGGCGGCGATGGCGTTGTTGATGATGTCGTTTTGGTCTTCATTGGGCTGAACGCCGAGAATACGGACGTTTTCGGGAAAGCCGTTGGGGAAGAAATGGTGGGTCAGCCCTTGGTAGGCTTCGCCTATGGTTTCGTGCGTGATGATAAGCAGGCCGATCATGATGTGTTCCTAAGTGTTGGTTTGAGGCCGTCTGAAAACCTTTCAGACGGCCTTGGTTTTATTTGTTGTTTAAGGCGTAGATTTCGCCGAGGTTGCGCCAGCAGCCGGCGGCGTCCATGCCGTAGCCGAAGACGTAGCGGTTGGGCACGTCCAAACCGATATAGTCAGCTTGGGTCGGTTTTTCTTTATCGATCAGCTTGTTGGCAAATACGGCCGCACGGCAGCTTGCCGCGCCCATTTCCAACAGTTTTTCCTGAATGGCGGCCATGGTGTGGCCTTCGTCCAGGATGTCGTCCAAAACGACGACATGACGGCCTTTGATTTGCTCGGGGTCGGGCATGCGTTTCCAGTTGAACGCGCCGCCTGCGAGTTTGTCGCCGTAGCGGGAAACGTGGACGTAGTCAAAGTCCAGAGGGAAGCGCAACAGCGGCAGCAGCTGTCCTGTAAACACCACCGCGCCACCCATGACAGGCAGCAGCAGGGGGTATTTGTCGGCCAAGTCGCGGGTAATGTCGTCGGCAACTTTTTGCAAGGCCGCGCGGCATTGTTCTTGGTCAAACAGCAAGTCGGCATTGTCCAGCATGGCTTGGGTTTCAAGGCGTTTGGTTTCTAAGTCGGTCATGATAGGTCGTGTTGGGTACGGTTAAAAACAAATTATATAGCGGATTCAATCAATTTTCGATACAGGCCGCAATGGTGCGGGGGAAGGGGAGGATTGAGGCTGAACGCATTCAGACGGCCTTTTGTCCTTCCGCTTCGTCCACCAGCAAAAATGCCGCCAAAGCCAAAGCGGTCAATATCGCCGTCAACACCATCGCCCGTCCGTAATTGTCCGCACCGGCGCGCCCGAGATAATCGTAAATCAAAGTGGTCAGCGTCTGCCATTCGGGGCGCGACAGGAACAATGTGGCTGCAAATTCGCCGATACACGTTGCCGAAGCCAAAGTCAGGCCGCGCCGCAAAGCCGGTTTCAATAAAGGTGCGGTTACATAACAGGCCGTCTGAAAACCGTTTGCGCCCATGGTGCGCGCTGCCGCCGCATAATCTTTGGGCAAACCGTCCCACGCGGCCAATACGTCTTTGGCCACAAACGGATACGCCAACAGCGCATAAGTCGCCGTCAGCAGCCACAGCGAAGCCGTCCATTGCGGATAGAGCAACAATACGCCGAACGCGATGCACACGGGCGACACCATAAACGGCAAAAACATCAGCGCGCGCAACCACGCCATTTGCCGTGCCGCCGCCGCATACAGCACGCCCAAAACCGTCGCCGCCGCCACCGCTGCCGCAGAGAAACGGATCGTGTTCCACGCAGCCGCCCACGTTTGCGCTTCCAGCAAAACCGCCCACGAAGAGCCTGCCGCTGCCGCCTTGAACCACACCGCCGCCAAAGGCAGCAGGCAGCACAGTACCAACATGGCCAATACCGTTGCCGTCAGCCATTTTTCCCAAGCCCGTACCGGCGCGCGCGGAGGCAAAGGCGAGACCGACTTATCCACCGCCACGCGCTTGCTCCAATACGCATATAAACCGCCTGCCGCCGCCGTAGCCGCCAGCACCAACCACACCAACACCGACGCACGCGCCATGTCCAACTCATACGCCACCAGCCGGTAGATTTCCACTTCCACCGTTGCAAAACGCTCGCCGCCGAGCAGCAAGGCCAGTCCGAAGCCTGAAAAGCAATATAAAAACACCAAGCACGCGCCGCCGGCAACCCACGCGCGCACCACCGGCCATTCGACCCAGACAAACCTTCTCCACGCGTCCGCGCCCAAAGATTGCGCCGACAGCAACCGTGCCTGCGGCACACGCACAAATCCCTGATACGCCGAGCGCACCAAAACCGGCAGGTTGAAAAACACATTACCGTAAATCAGCAGCCACGGCGTGTCCTGCCAACCTGCCGCCAGTATGCCGTGTGCGCCGAACAAGGCCAGCACGCCCATGCCCGCCACCAAAGTCGGCATCACAAAAGGCAGCATCAGCAGGCGCAAAACCGTGCGCCGTCCGGCAAAATCCATCCGCGCCAGCACCCACGCCGCAGGCACGCCCAAAGCCGTGACCAAGACGCAGGTCAAAACCGCCTGCGCCACCGTCCAGCCCAAACGCAGGCGCATATAGTCATCAGCCACCACTTCCGCCCAAGCGCCCTCGCCGTCGTAAAACGCCAGCGACAGCAAAGGCGCGGCCACCATGACCGCCAAGAAACCCAAAGGCAGCAGCAACAGCGCACACCGCCGAATCCAAACCTGCATCGATGCGTACCCGAGAATAAAAACGCCTATTTTAGCCCGAGTTCGGCATAGAAGGTGGTATTCCTGCCCATGTTTTCAGACGGCCTAGGCAGCCTGACGGATAAAACTGATGTTTATTCAAAATTTTCAAACATTTACGAAATGTCTTCAAAAAGGCAACATAATTGGTTGGGCATTTTTGATACAATCCGCCGCTTCAAAAAATCAAATAAATCAAAAACAAGGAAACATTATGACCACTACACGCCCCCAAACCTACGATACCGTCTCGCGCGCATTGCACTGGCTGACCGTACTCGGCTTCATCGGCATCCTGACCACCATCGCCATCTGGACCATTTATGACGGCGAAGAATGGGTCGGCGCACTCTTCGGCGTGCACAAATCCATCGGTTTCATCACGCTGCTGGTGATTATCGTGCGCATTGTTTGGGCCTTGATCAATGCGTCCAAACGTCCTGCCGCCGATAGCTTTGCCGCCAAAGCCGGCCACCTTGCCCTTTACGTCCTCATGCTTGCCGTTCCCGTTATCGGCATGATCCGCCAATACGGTAGCGGCCGCGGCCCGTTGAAAGTATTCGGCGTCCAAGTGATGCAGGGTTCGCCTGAAAAAATCGAATGGATGGCCAACCTCGGCAACATGGCGCACGGCAAACTCGGCTGGCTGCTCTTCGCGCTGGTCGCCGGCCACATCGCCATGGTCGTCGTCCACCGCATTCAAGGCCACGACGTTTTGTACCGCATGATCGGCCGTCGTTCTTAAGTATAAAACGGTAAACAGACAAGGCCGTCTGAACACAGTTTGACCAAGCAAAAACTGTTTTCAGACGGCCTTTTTGTATTTGTGTTAATCTGCAAAAGTAGAGTAGGCATTTCGCCTGACTGTTGTCTAAATACTGTAACCATACCGAGAAACACCATGACTGCTTCCATTCTCGCCATCACTTCCGGCGAACCGGCCGGCATCGGCCCCGACATCTGCCTTGATTTGGCTTTCGCCGACCTTCCTTGCCGCCCCGTTGTTTTGTGCGATAAAAATCTGTTGGCGCAAAGGGCCGGACAGCTCGGCAAATCCGTCATCCTGCGCGATTTTCAAGCCCAAGCGGCCGATCCGTTGCCCAAGGGCGAACTCGAAGTCCTGCATATTCCCTTAGATGCCGAGTGTCGGGCGGGCGAACTCAATCCTGCCAATGCCGCGTATGTCCTCCGATTGCTGGATACGGCGTATCAAGGCATTTCAGACGGCCTGTTTGCCGGTATGGTGACCGCGCCGCTGCATAAAGGCATCATCAACGATGCCCACGCAGGCAACGGATTTTTCAGCGGCCATACCGAATACCTCGCCGAAAAAAGCCATACCGAACAAGTCGTCATGATGCTGACCGGCGGCGGCCTGCGAGTTGCATTGGTGACCACTCATCTGCCGCTGAAAGACATTTCCGCCGCCATTACGAAGCCTTTAATCGAGTCGGTTGTCCGCATTCTTGAACACGACCTGCGCCATAAGTTCGGCATAGCCAAACCGGTCATCCTCGTTACCGGCCTCAATCCCCACGCGGGCGAAGGCGGCCATTTGGGACACGAAGAAATCGACACCATTATTCCGGCGCTTCATGCCTTGCAGGCCGAAGGCATAGACGCGCGCGGCCCGTATCCTGCCGATACGGTGTTCCAACCTTTTTTGCTCAAAGACGCCGACGCCGTCCTCGCCATGTATCACGACCAAGGGCTGCCGGTGCTCAAATATGCCGGTTTCGGCGAAGGCGTGAACATCACCCTCGGCTTGCCCTTTATCCGCACCTCTGTCGATCATGGCACGGCCTTGAACTTGGCAGGTACGGGCAAAGCCGATTCCGGCAGCCTGATTACTGCCGTTCAAGCCGCGCTTGATATGGCGCACAATATGCAGCAGGTCGTCTGAAGCGTGAAGGTTTAATCGTTTGTCGGCGTAATGTGTTCCTGTAACAGCATCATCAGGGAGCATCTGCCTGCCGATTTGATGAAGCCGATGGATGTTTGGACAATAATCAGCGTTTTATTTTAAAAATCATATAAAAAAGGCCGTCTGAAGCCCCATGTTTTGGGTTTCAGACGGCCTTTGGGTTTTTTGGCTTACCAAATTTCAGACAAAGTTTCTTTGACTTTGGCCTTCACTTCCGCACCGAAGCGGCGGCTGAGCATTTTGCTGAAATCGTCTTGCGGCGTGTAGTTGACCAGCTCGGGGGCTTTGACAACATCGCGGGCAACGCTGTAAATGCTGCCGAAGTCGTCAATCAGGCCGACCTGTTTGGCTTCTTTGCCGGTGTAAATACGGCCGCTGAAAACGTCGGGATACTGTTTGTCTTTCAACCTTGCGCCACGGCCGAGTTTGACGGCTTTGATAAATTCTTGGTGGATATCACCCAACATGGTTTCCCAAATTTGGGTTTGCGCCGGGGTTTCAGGTGTGAAAGGGTCACCCATGCCTTTGTTGCTGCCGGCGGTTTTCAGACGGCGTTTGACACCGGCTTTGTCCATCAGGCCGGTAAAGTCGAAACCGCCGCCGATCACGCCGATGCTGCCGACAATGCTGGAAGGGTCGGCATAAATTTTGTCGGCTGCGGCGGCAATGTAGTAGCAGCCGGAAGCGCACATGTCTTCGGCAACGAGGTAAACGGGGATGTCTTTGTGTTCAGCTTTGAGGCGGCGGACTTCGTTAAAGGCCGTGTTGGACACGACAGGTGAACCGCCGGGGCTGTTGGCACGGATGATGATGGCTTTGGCGTTGCCGTTCTCGTAGGCGGCTTCCATGCTGTCGCGCAGGATTTGGACTTGGTCGTCGATGTCGTTGCCGATTTCACCGGTCAGGTCGATAACGGCGGTGTGTTCGCTGCGGGCTTGGATGCTCGTGGTTTTTCCTTCTTCTTCCGCAAGGCCGAAGATTAGACTGAGGAAGATGAGGACGGCGACGCCGCGCCAGATATTGCGCCAAATGCGGGCGCGGCGTTGTTCTTGGTAGGCGGCGAGGAGGACTTCGCGCAGGGTATTGCGCTCCCAGTTGTCGACGGGTGTGGAGGCTGAAGAGGGTGTGTTTTGGGCATCGCCTTCACGGTGGATTCGGTATTGCATGATGTGATGTGCTTTCTTGTAGGCCGTCTGAATGTTCAGACGGCCTTATCGGTTTTAGTTGATGGAATAGCCGCGCAGGTATTGCGTACGTTCGCGGGTCATGCGGGTTTCACACTGCAGGCGCAGGTATTCTGCTTGTGCGGCGTTGTCTGCGGACGCGGCGGCTTGTTGGCAGTTGAGTTTTTTGCTTTGAATCCAGGCGCGTTGCTCGCCGAGGATTTGTTGTTTGACGTCACTGTCCATGCCGCCCCAGAGGTCGTTGATCTCGCCGTCCGCCTGACGGTTTTGCGCGCGCGCGTTGTTGAGTTCGCTTTGGCTGAGGCCGGGCGGCTCGTTGCGTTGGGTTTCATGGTCGGGGCGCAGGACTTCGTAATCTGAATCATCGTCATCATCGGTCAAACCGACGGCTTGGCTGGCGGCGTTGTTTTCAAGGATGTCTTGCGGATTGACAGTCGGCGGTTCTTCCGTGTTTTGGTTTTGCAGCAGCTTGATGGCCTGCTCTTTAGATACTGGTTTGCCATCTATCATGACGATGCTTTTCACGCCGTAGGGCAGCAGGGTGGCGGAAAGGGTTTGGGCGGTGGAACTCAGGGTGTTGTCTTCGAAAACCGGTTTGCCGTCTTTATCGGGGGTGTAGAGCAGGGTGGTGCTGAACGTGTTGTTTTCAAAGGTCAGGTTGCTGCCCATCAGTTTTTGTTCGAGCATGTCGGACAACGGGGTGCTGCCGTAAATCAGTGGGCTGTTGTCTATGGCCGTCTTGAGGATGGTGTCGGGAATGCGGATTTTGAGGTTGGCACGGCAGATGGCTTTGCCGTCGTCTTCGGTTTCTTTGGGGTCTTCAAGCAGGGTTTCTAATTCGAGGCCGGCGGCGATGATTTTGTCGGCATCGACGAATTGGCGGTTGTCATTGCGGGCAAATGAGCGCGCTTGTTGTTTGAGGGTGTCTTCGATGGTGGTACGGATGTTTTGCAGTGTGGCCGGTTGGGCGCAATCAAGCGCGGCTTTCGGCTCTTCTTTGCTGCATGCGGCAAGAAGAATCGTGCTTAAAATCAATACGGAAGCGGTTTTTTTGTACATGGGTACTCCTGAAGATGACGGCCTTTCAGACGGCCTGACGTGCTTATCATAACAAAAGCACTTGCAGCAAGTAAATGCGGCAAGTGCTTTTCTATGTCAGACGTATCAGCCTTTGATGACGCTGATGAAGCCGGAGAGGATGGCGGCGTTGAGCAAGTCAACGAAGAACGCACCGACCATAGGCACAATCAAGAAGGCTTTGTGAGACGGGCCGAAAGTTTGGGTAATGGACTGCATGTTGGCAACGGCAGTCGGGGTAGCACCCAAACCGAAACCGCAGTGACCAGCCGCCAATACGGCAGAGTCGTAATCGCGACCCATGAAGACGTAGGTAACGAAAGTGGCGTACAGAATCATCACGACGGTTTGTACGGCCAAGATGATGGTTACAGGGCCTGCCAGACCGGTCAATTCCCACAGTTTCAGGTTCAGAAGAGCCATAGACAGGAAGAGGGACAGGGAGGCGTTACCGAATACGTCGATGGCACGGTCAAACATATTGACTTTGAAAGCGGCAGTCAGGACGTTGCGGATGACCACGCCTGCAAACAGACACCATACGAATTTAGGCAGGTCGAAGAAGGCTTTGTCGTAGCCGTCGACAATTTCGGCAAAAGCCAAACATGCGGCAAACATCGCGAGCGTTTCGACAGCGGAGTCAGCCGTAATCAGGCGGGTGCGCTGTGCTTGTTCGAAGACGTCGTCGGTTTGGTCGTTGTCAACTGGTTTTTTATTTGTTTCCAGAGGTTTGCGACCCATTTTGTTGATCAGGCGACGGGCAACGGGACCGCCGATCAGGCCGCCGAATACCAGGCCGAAGGTGGCGGAAGCCATACCCAAGCCGGTTGCGCCGGTCAGGCCGAATTTGCTTTCAAAGTCAGGACCCCATGCGCCGGCTGTACCGTGACCACCGGTCAGGGTAATCGAACCGGTAATCAGGCCGATCAGCGGATCCAGACCCAATGCGCTTGCCAAGCCGACACCGACGAAGTTTTGGATGATGATGAATGCACCCACCACGGCGGTAAAGATAACCAAAGGCAGGCCGCCCGCTTTCAAACGGGAGAAGTCCGCGCTCAAACCGATGGATGTAAAGAAGATGAGCATGAACGCATCTTGCAGCGGTTTTTCAAATTTGAAGCTGACGCCGTAGGCTTCGTGCAGGGCGAACAGGACGATAGCGGCAACCAAACCGCCGGCGACCGGCTCGGGAATATTGAAGTCTCGTAAGAATTTGATTTTTTGAACCAGAAATTTACCAACCAGCAACACGAGTGTGGCGGCAATCAGTGTGTAATAACTGTTGAATTCCCATTCCATGTTGTTTCACCTCCTAGAAATGTTTTTCCGAGCATCCGTTTTTGTTCCGGATGTAGTGTGTTTCAACGCTTGGCGTTATCCGCCGGGCGCCATGGTATTGATGCGCGGGCAAGGTGTTTTCAGAAAGAAATGAAAACAATGACGTGTCCGTGAAAAATAACTGGCAAATATTAGGGGAATAGTTAAAGATTGTCAAAAAATGCGAGTGTAAATATTTTCAGACTGCCTTTTGACCGATGGCATGGTGCGCTTCGCGGCGCCATTGTTCTAATAGGGATGTTAATGATTCGGCCGAAGTGTGGCCGTTGCTGATGGCGGCTTGCAGCCAGTAGCAGGCGGTCGGAACATGACAGCCGACACCTTGCCCGTGATAGTAAAAACAGGCGAGGTGGTATTGGGCGGAAGGGTGGTTTTGTTCGGCAGCGATGGCGTACCAGTGGGCGGCCGCCCGAGGGTCTTGCGACGTACCGAGACCGTAATGGTAGATGCGGCCTAAGGCTGCCGCCGCGTTTTTATGGTGGAACTCGGCAGCTTCCATGTAATTCTTGCGCGCGGCATTGTAGTCGGCGGGACGGCCGATGGCGTGGGCTTGTGCTTCCGCCAAACGGTAGATGGTTTCGGTTTGTTGTTGTTGCAGGGCAGCAGTTTTGATTTGTTCGTATTGTTGCGGATGGTACAGTGCGGCGTCGCTGATGAGTTTTTGTGCTGCGGTGGCAGAACCCAGCGCGGCGGCACGGTGGTAGTAATCATGCGCGATATGGTTGTCGGCTTTAATGCCGAGGCCGTAGCGGTAGAGGTCGCCCATGATTTTCAGCGCTTCGGGATGGTCTTTCTCGGCGGCGGCTTTGGCATATCGTGCCGCTTGGAACGGATCGCGTTCGGAAAGTTCGCCGGTTAGGGCATATTGGGCCAGCTTGGCCTGTGCTTCCGCTTGCTCCTTATCGGCGGCACGACGATACCATTCTAAGGCTTCGGGTTTGCGTTGGGCGGCAAGAAGGTCAGCCAGCAAGGTTTGTGCGGCGATGTGGCCGGCTTGCGCGGCTTGTTCGAGATAGTGTTCGGCTTGTGCGTGATTGGGGTTGACACCTGTACCGTAGAAGTAGATTTGACCGAGTTGCCAGCAGGCGGCAGTCACGCCGAGCGCGGCCGCTTTTTCGTATTGTTCGATGGCTGTTTCAACGTCGCCTTGGCGTTGATGATGACGTGCCAGATGGTAATACGCAGGCGCAGCATATCGGGCGACGGCAAGCTCCGCCCAGTAGAGGGATTGTGGATCGTTGCGTTGCGCGTGGTAACGCATGAGGATTAATTGGGCTTCGAGGTGACCTTGCTCACCCAGCCAGGCGTAGTCGTTAAGAAGCTGTCCGGTCGGGGTGCCGTTGTGTTCGCGTTGTTGCAGCAGGGTAAAGAGTGCCTTGGGGTGGCGTTGGGCCGCGGCGGCTTCCAACCATGGAAGTGCCTGCTCCGGATGACCGTTTTGCAGCAGATAGTTACCCAATACAAAAGCAGCTTCCGTATATCCCTGCTCTGCGGCCTGTTGCAGCAGGGGCAGGGCTTGGGCGGTATTGGATTGTTCCAAAAGGGCGGCGGCTTGCCGGTAGAGGATATCAGGAGCGGCGGTCATGGTTTGGGGCGGATATAAAGTGGAAGACGGATGCTGCGGCATATGGGCGGCGATACCGGCTGAGGGCTTTGTAAAAATATTGCTTGGCACTGTTTTGTAGAGTGTGTTGCCTTGCTGGCTTATCTTTAGGATGCTTGGCTTGTTATATTGTTTTGCCTAGGGATACATCCATATTTTTTGTGTTACAAAGGGCTCAGGTTGAGTCGGTATGCGCTCATGACAGCTCGGTCATTATACTGTTTTTGTAATTTATTGTTAATGATAAATGCAGGTTTTTGTGTTTGATTTACATGGAAGTAGCCAATGTATTGATTGTTTTAGGCCGTCTGAAATGTTTTCAGACGGCCTGAACTTTTCTTTCGCTAAGTCAGGTTGTCGGTGTAGAAGAGTCGGAGGTGCTTTTGTTGGGGAAAAACACCTGACTATAGAAGTTGCCGTTAATTTGGGTCACGTTGAGGTGGTACATACGGTAGGCATGGAACAGCTCTTTGTCAGGCGGTGTCGGATGATTCCAAAATTCTGCCAAGGTATTTTGGTCAGTAATGCCGGGAATATCATAATAGGCACGGCCGAGGACTTTGACAGGCATGTTGTGGATCAATCCGGACAGGCCGCTGGTGCTGTTGATGGTAACCATGCCAAGGCCGTGACGCAGGAAAACGGGCAGGGGGACATCATGGACGTAAGTGATACGGCCTTTGAGTTTGGGGTGTTTTTTGATAAAACGTTTGATGTCGCGCGAGTAGTCGATAAAGCCGCGGTCCATCGGATGATGCTTGATGATGAGGTTGGTATCGGTAGGCGCGTGCGCGGCAAAGGAGGCCAAAACATGGAGCAGGAAGCTGCGGACGCTGGAAAAGTCGCAATGGATGCGGACTTGGCTATCGTTGAATACCTGTAAGGGAACAATAAAAAACTTGCCGTATTTGCCCGCCTCCACGCGTTTAGCGATTTGGATGTCTTCAATATAGTAGTTCAAACGCTTGAGGATGGAGATCGACCACAGTTTGAGGTAATGGCCGGCATTGGATGCGCGGTGGTGGATGTAGTTCGGGTACTTGTTCGGATTGCGGAACAATTCGATATAGTAACGGACGGCATTTTTGGCCATAGGCGTAAACCCGCCGCGTACCGGCGTTGGCGCTTTGTATTCTTGCTGGGCCAGCTTGGGGAATTGTTCCAAAAAAAAGTCGGCACGGCGCGGTAACGGGGAAAATGCGTTGACGCCGTCTTTTTCTAAGGTGATGTAGTAGGGGCGGAAATAGCCTTCTTCAAACGCCCAGAAACCGACTTGGTTTTCGTTTGCAATGCGTTTTGCAATGACGTGATAAGGGCGTGTGTCGCCAAAGCAGACAACCGCCTGGATGTGATGTTGAGCGATGTATTCTTGCAAAAATTCAGGAAAGGCATCGTAGCTGTCGTTAAAAACAACGGTATGCGCTTGAGTGGGCGGATAAAAATAGTCGTCGCCTGCATTAAAGTTGAATTTATGTACAGTTTTGCCATTTTCAGTCAGCCAATTGGCAAGACGCAGAAAAAAATTGCCGACAGGTCCTTGAAGCAGCAGGATATTTTCTGCGCTTTCAAGCAGGTTTTGCAGGTTGTTTTTGAGGACGGTCTGTTTCATGTCGCAATGTGGTTTTGTTTTTTATGTAATAGTTTTAGGTTGAACTTTCAAGCATACGCCAAGAGAATTAACGATGCAAAAGCAATGATGCCGCAATTGAAGCTGGTTTATGACGAATTGTTAACTTTGATGGTGTTTATTTGAAAGATCGATATAGTTGTTTGATTTTACCTAATTTTTTAGCAAAGTACCCGCGATGTAATCCGTTGTTGTTTTTTTGCATATTTTTTTGTCGTATCAGGATTTGGGCAGCGGTTTCCGCATTGATGGCCTGATGGGTTTCGGGGTGGATATAGTCGGGGTAGTGGATGAGCGTGCCGGCAATCAGCTGCCAAAGCTCAAGCCTGCGGCTGCGGCGCGGAATAGGGAGCAGATCTTGGGTAAGCCCCCAGCCTGCATAGAAAGGCAGGCCGTAGCAGCTGACTTTTTTGCCGCGCAACAAGGCTTCAAAACCGGTCAGCGAAGTCATGGTATGTACTTCGTCTGCGTATTGGAGACAGGTCAGGATATCGGCTTGTTCGGCGGTTTGGTCGGCATATCGTGCAGCATCTTCAGGAGAAATCTGGCCGATACGGTTACCGCTGACTACATCGGGATGCGGTTTGTAGATGATATAGGCATCGGGATTGCGTTCGCGTACGGTACGGAGCAGATCCAGATTGCGGTAGATTTGGGGCGAACCGTAGCGGATAGACGCGTCATCTTCAACCTGACCGGGAACGAGGATTACGGTTTTGTCGGTTGACGGGGCGGTGAAGTCCGAGCTGCCGACGTTGTATTTGCTGATACGGTTTTCGGTCAGCATTTTTTGCAGCTTCAAGGCCGTCTGAAAGTCTTGATCGTCGAAGTTTTGGTTTTGTAGGATGTATTCAAGACGGGACGGGGTTTCGGCGTTGAAATAAATGCCCATATCGTCGGTAACGAGCGACAGCGGCGGCACTAAATTAGAACCAAGCCCGACCGAGCGGATAAAGCCGTCTTCCATGCGCAACAGGGGGATATTGTGTTGTTCGGCAAAACGGACGATGGCCTCTTTGCCGTTGCCCCAAGCAAGGATGCGTGCATCGTCGTACAGTTTGACCCCGGCCAGTTTTTGGGTGGAAGAGATAAATTTCAGACGGCATGAGGGTACGTTAAAGAACGGTTTGGCAACCGCGCGTTTCCATAAAGACATGCCGACGCAATACAACTCGCCACGCAATTTGTCGTTTTTGCGTTTGACCGTCGCCAGATAGTCGATGACATCAAAGAGGCTGCCTGCTTCGCCGGTATTGGGGTTGAGGTAGCGGCTGTATTGCAGATAGGCTGCGGCGAAGAGCTGCAGCAAGTTGCGGGGGGCGCGGCGTTGGGTTTGAACAAGGCGGTTGATTTTTGGATGGCGGTCGTCGCTCACGCCCCATCCGGCATACCACGGCAGGCCGAAGGTGGTCAGTGGTTTGCCGCACAAAAGCGCCTCAAAGCCCATTTGCGAGGTAACGCAATAAACTTTATCGACGTTTTGCAACAAAGAAATCGGATTGATGTCTTCTGCCAAAAGATGGACACGGTGTTGCTGCGCAAGCTGGGTCAGATAGCCTTGTTTTTTGCCGCACAAAACATCGGGATGGGTTTTTACCCAGATATCGGCTTGCGGGTTTTCATTCAAGGCCGTCTGAAACATCAGTTCAAACGTAGAGGCATCTGCACCGCCATATTGGATGGCCATATCGCCGAAGGTTTGGTCGATGATGAGGACGGTTTCGGGTTTGGATAGGGAACGTAAAGGATGATTGTCTGAAAGTTCGGGCGCGTGGTTGTATTTGGACAGGTGGTGTCGCAGGATGAAATCCATCGCCTGTCGCGCCTGAGCCAAGGTTTCAGACGGCATAGTATCGGCGGCAAGAATCAGTTGTTCCAAACGCGAAGGACGGGTGGTGTCGTAGTAGATGCCGATATCGTCATAGACGATGGAATAGGGAGGATAGCCGGCGACACCCAGTCCGAGCGATCGCAAAAAGCTGTCCTCAAGATTGAGCAGGGGCAATCTTAAGATATGTGCTAATTTTCTACGTTTGGGATGTTTCTTGCCCCAAAATAATACGGTCTTATCCGTTGAAATTTTGTCTAAAAATTTGGTTAGCAAGAGACGTTGTTTAAATAGGCCGAATGTTGAAAAAATCATTTTAAATTATTATGTTATCTATCAAATATCATTAATGTAAAAATTTATTCTGCCTCTATTTCAAAGTAAGTATCCATAAAATTACGGAAATGTAGGGCATAGTCTTTTTCAGCATTATTACTGTTTGGATCATTAATGCAGAAGGAGTGGGGCATATGAAGGTATTTCTTCTTGAATAACAATTTCTTATATTGAGTCTGGGCGTGTGAACTGCGTATGTTGAAATAGTAGCAAATTTCACGTTTTGGTGTAGCGTATCCGTCAAGGTACATCAACCAGGGTACCAAGAAACTGGCCATATTAAGTTCAGAATTATGGCGAACCTTGTTATTTAGGAAAGAATTTATTTCATCTTCAAATAATAACCATGCCTTTTCAAAGGATGTCTTTCTTAGTGGAATATAGGTATGTACTAAAGGTGTATCAATATTAATGTTTGGATAATATTTTTTTAAGAGTATAAGAGCATGTTCTGATGCAGTTAACGTTGGCGTAATTAATCCTCGTTGATACATTTTTTGCAGACTTTTATTGGC
The DNA here is from genome assembly GCF_051963015.1 of Neisseria sp. P0006.S004. Lineage (NCBI taxonomy): Bacteria > Pseudomonadati > Pseudomonadota > Betaproteobacteria > Neisseriales > Neisseriaceae > Neisseria > Neisseria sp. P0006.S004. Next base: position 171,589 of record NZ_JBQCUS010000002.1, read on the forward strand.
AACAAATAGGGAAGCCAAGCCATTATTTTCAAAAAAGTGGTTAGGCGTCAGTGGTCTTGCAACAAAAACATCATCATTGAAATAAATAAAATGTTCACTTAAATCTGGAATTTTATATAAGTTTGCTTCAATGACGTGGGAATTGAACGTTGGTAAGTATTTGGCATCAATAATTTGCGAATGATTGATTAATTTAATTTTAGAATGGGTGTTTTCATCTAACCATTTAGGTTTTTGATCCGCCGTTACAATAAAAATATTGCGGACCCACGGCATAAACTTCTGTACGGCCTGTACTGAATAAAAAAGTTCATTATGGTTGGAAAAGCGGGCAGGGTCGGTCGCATACAGGCCGATATCTTCCTGATCGACGGGCTGCAGGGTACGGTAAAACTGTTCTTGCCATGCTTTATCGGTATTGTCGACCCAAGTAAAAACAACATCGATGGGAAAGTTTGGCAAAACGTTTTCTGTGAGTGATGCAAGATTGGCATCTGCATTGATCAGAGTGAATTCTTCAGTTTCAGGAATAGGCTGTTCTACATTATAAGGAGGAAAGCGTTTATTTAGAAAATCCCTAAAGAAGATATGGGGTTCTCTAAAAAATTTTCTAATTTTATTTAAATTCATTTGAAACTTTCTAATACTACAAAATATAAACAGTTGATTCTGTTATGTTTTGAAGTTATTCAAACGTTACCGCTTCGGCCAATACTTTGCCTGCCAAGTCTTTAGGCGACAGGTTTGGCTCGCCTTGCAACGGCCAGTCGATGCCGACGGTCGGATCATTCCAAATCAGCGAGTGTTCAGCTTTGGGGTTGTAATAGTCTGTGCATTTATAGACGAACTCGGCTTCATCGCTCAGTACATAGAATCCATGTGCGAAACCTTCGGGTACCCACAGTTGGCGTTTGTTTTCTGCGGACAGGATCTCGCCTACCCATTTGCCGAAAGTGGGGGAGTCTTTACGCATATCGACGGCCACGTCGAATACTTCGCCGACAACCACGCGTACGAGTTTGCCTTGTGTGTTTTCAGTTTGATAGTGCAGGCCGCGCAATACGCCTTTGCTGGATTTGGAATGGTTTTCCTGCACGAAGGTGCGGTCGCAGACTTGGGTTTTGAACCACTCGTCGCGGAAAGTTTCCATAAAAAAGCCGCGCGAGTCGCCGAAGACTTGGGGCTCAAGCAGTTTTACGTCGGGAATGGCGGTATCAATGATGTTCATCGTTTTATCTTTCATCTAAAGGCCGTCTGAAAAGTTTCAGACGGCCTCAAACATTATTTTTTCAACAGGCGCAGCAAATATTGGCCGTATTGGTTTTTTGCCATCGGGTGCGCCAGCTCTTCCAGTTTTTCATCGGAAAGCCAACCGTTGCGCCAAGCGATTTCTTCCAGGCAGGCGATTTGCAGGTCTTGGATGTTTTGCACGGTTTGGACGAATGAAGCGGCTTCGTGCAGGCTCTCGTGAGTGCCGGTGTCCAACCATGCAAAACCGCGTCCCAAAAGTTGCACTGACAATGAACCGTCTTCCAAATACATTTGGTTGAGGTCGGAAATTTCCAATTCGCCGCGGGCGGACGGTTTGATTTGTTTGGCGAACTCGACGACGCGTTGGTCGTAGAAGTACAAGCCGGTTACCGCCCAATCGGATTTGGGCTGTTGCGGTTTCTCTTCGATAGATAGGGCGTTGAAGTTTTCGTCAAATTCAACCACGCCGAAACGTTCGGGGTCTTTGACTTGATAGCCGAATACGGTTGCGCCGTGGGTCTTGGCGGCGGCCTGTTTCAATGTTTGCGTAAATGATTGGCCGTAGAAAATATTGTCGCCCAAAACCAAGCAAACATTGTCATTGCCGATAAATTCTTCGCCGATGATAAATGCCTGTGCCAAGCCGTCCGGACTGGGTTGTACGGCATAGCTAATGGAAATGCCGAAATCGCTGCCGTTGCCGAGCAGGCGTTTGAAAGAGGCGTTGTCTTCGGGCGTGGTAATGACCAAAATATCGCGGATTCCTGCCAGCATCAATACGGACAGGGGATAGTAAATCATGGGCTTGTCGTACACGGGCAGCAGTTGTTTGGATACGCCGCGCGTGATGGGGTAGAGGCGAGTGCCGCTGCCGCCGGCGAGGATAATGCCTTTCATGGGTTTTCTCCTGAGTAGTTTGTGTTTGCGTGATTTTCAGACGGCCTAATATGGGAACAGGCCGTCTGAAAACTTATTTTCCGGTGCCTAAACGTTCCAAACGGTAGCTACCGTTCAATACGTTTTGCCACCAGGTTTTGTTGTCCAAATACCATTGCACTGTTTTGCGGATGCCGGATTCAAATGTTTCCTGCGGTTTCCAGCCCAGCTCCCTGCCAATTTTGGCGGCGTCGATGGCGTAGCGCACGTCATGGCCGGGGCGGTCTTGTACGAAAGTAATCAAATCTTCATAACGCGCCACACCGGCCGGTTTTTCAGGAACAAGCTCTTCCAGCAGGGCGCAGATGGTTTTGACAACTTCAATATTGGCTTTTTCATTGTGGCCGCCGATATTGTAGGTCTCGCCGACAACACCCTCGGTAACAACCTGATACAGCGCGCGCGCGTGGTCTTCGACAAACAGCCAGTCGCGAATTTGCATTCCGTCGCCGTAAACAGGCAACGGTTTGCCGTCGAGCGCGTTCAGAATTATCAAAGGAATGAGTTTTTCCGGGAAGTGGTAAGGTCCGTAGTTGTTGGAGCAGTTGGTTACGATGGTCGGCAAGCCGTAAGTACGCAGCCATGCGCGGACGAGGTGGTCGCTGGACGCTTTAGAAGCAGAGTAGGGGCTGGACGGCGCGTAGGGCGTGGTTTCGGTAAACAAATCGTCCGTGCCATGCAAATCGCCATAGACTTCGTCGGTGGAAATATGGTGGAAGCGGAAGGCTTCGCGCTTTTCAGACGGCATTTGTTGCCAGTAGGCGCGTGCCGCTTCAAGCAGATTGAATGTGCCGACGATATTGGTTTGGATAAACTCGCCTGCCGAATCGATAGAGCGGTCTACATGACTTTCCGCAGCCAAGTGCATCACGGCATCAGGCTGGTGTTGTGCGAATACGCGGTCGAGTTCTGTGCGGTCGCAAATATCCACTTGCTCAAAAGCATAGCGAGGATTATTGGCTACCTCGGTCAAAGATTCCAAATTGCCGGCATAAGTCAGCTTATCGACATTGACGACAGAGTCTTGGGTGTTTTGGATAATATGACGGACAACGGCAGAACCGATAAAGCCCGCGCCGCCGGTAACAAGGATTTTTTTCATAAATTTCAGAGGATAGCCAAAAAAATATAAACGGATTATAGCAGACAGAAAGTGTGTTTTTCAGATAAAGAGGCCGTCTGAAAACATCTCTTTCAGACGGCCTGTATCAGGTCAACTTAATCGTCGTAGCCATTTGGGTTGTTGCTGACCCAACGCCATGAGTCTTCCATCATCTGCGCCAAATCACGCTTGGTTTCCCAACCGGTCTGCGCTTTGGTGTAGGCAGGGTCGGCGTAGAAACAGGCCAAATCGCCATCGCGACGCGGTTTGATTTGAAACGGAATAGTCAAGCCGGAGGCTGCCTCAAAGGCACGGATGATTTCCAATACCGAATAAGCACGTCCCGAACCCAAATTAAACAGGTGTACGCCCGAAACATCACTTTTCGCCTGCATTGCCGCCACATGGCCTTCCGCCAAATCCATCACATGGATATAGTCGCGCATACCCGTACCATCGGGAGTAGGGTAGTCGTCGCCGAAAACCGACAATTGCGGCAGCTTGCCTGAAGCCACTTGGCAGATATAAGGCAGCAGATTGTTTGGTATACCGTTTGGCTGCTCGCCGATCAAACCGCTTTCATGCGCGCCAATAGGGTTGAAATAGCGCAACAAAATTACGCTCCAACGCGGATCGGCCTTTTGGATATCCGTCAAAATGCGCTCCACCATAGACTTCGACGTGCCGTAAGGGCTGGTCGTATCTCCCGGTTGCATATCTTCCGTATAAGGCACTTTGCCCGGATCGCCGTAAACCGTAGCTGATGAGCTGAACACAATCTTAAATACACCGGCACGCGCCATTTCTTCAGCCAAAACCAAGCTGCCCGACACATTGTTGTCATAGTATTTCATTGGCTCGGCCACGCTTTCACCGACTGCCTTCAAGCCGGCAAAATGAATGACGGCATCAATATCGTGTTCTGTAAAGATTTGACGCAACACTTCACGATCACGGATATCCCCTTGGTAAAAAGGCACAGACTTACCGGTAATCTTTTCCAAGCGCGGGAGGATGTTGGCAGACGAATTGCATAAATTGTCCAAAATCACGGCATTAAAGCCTGATTTCAGCAGGGAAACAACGGTATGGGAACCGATGAAGCCAGTACCGCCGGTGATAAGAATAGTCATTGGTTTTCCTTAATTAAAATTGTGTTTGGAAGTCGTGAAACCGGTTGGCTGAAAATACAAACGCTTTCAGATGACCTGGTGTAAGTGTTGTCAAAGAGGGATTGCTTCATTTGTATATTGTATATTTAGTTACCTGAAAAGTAAAAAAATATGGGATAATCACAGTGTTATGCACAGGGTGCAAAGCGTTATCATTTCAATTTTAATAAAAGGATCTTACCATGTCAGTATCTAATGAAGTTTTGGCGTTGATTTCACAAGTTGCACAAAAACAAGTGTCAGCAAATGAAGAATTGTTGTCTACGGGACTTATTGATTCTGTGAGCGCAATGGATTTGGTTATGGCCATCAAACAAAAATTTGATGTTGATTTGCCGTTTGAGCAACTGGTTGATATTTTGGCAAACTCTGCCAATATTATTCAATATGTTGAGAATAATTATAAAGGCTAATCATGAAACAATTAAATGAGTTCCAAAATCTTGATGATTTTTTGGAATACCGTTTCAACCAAACTTCGGGAAAAGCGTTAGTTAATGATACTCAGGAATGTTCTTGGGAAGAGTTGCGTGTAAAAATAGCCACATTTATCAAGGCTTACAAAAGCATAGCAGATATTACCAAAAACATTCCTCTGGTGTTGCACGGCCATAAAGAAATTGATTTTGCAGTGGCAATTTATGCCTGCTTATTAAACAAAATCCCTTTTATTCCGGTGGATAGTATTTATCCTGAAAGCCGTCTGAACAATATCTGCCAACTGTCGAAAGCACGCTTTGTATACCGTTCGGCAACGCAAACTTTTGAAAAGCAGACTGACGAAGAAGTAGAGCTGGCTGAAAAAGATTTGGCTTACATCATGTTTACTTCAGGAACAACCGGCGCACCTAAGGGTGTGCAAATCGGTCGTGAAGCCGTGTTTAACCTGATGAAATGGATGAAAGAGCAGCTTAATTTAGCCGCACCTAATGTATTCATGAATCAGGCTCCGTTTGCGTTTGATTTGTCAATGTACGAAATCTTTGGCAACTTGGCTTACGGTGGTTGCATTGTCATGAACAGTCGTGATGCTATTTCTAATCCTGCCACCTGGATTGATTTTTTGGCCAAACAACAAATTACTACTTGGGTTTCCACGCCTTCTTTTGCCATGCAGCAGCTGCTTAACCCTAAATGCAGTCAGGCTACTTTACCGAGTTTGAAAGAATTTTTGTTCTGTGGCGAAAAACTTGGCAAACCAGTAGTAAATATGATTTTTCAAAAATTTCCCGGTGTCCGCGTTATCAATACCTATGGTCCGACTGAAGCTACTGTAGCAACAACTTACGTTGATATTACATCTGATATGCTGGCGGCAGAAGAAGAGTTGCCTGTAGGCGTTGCCGTGCTTAATTCCAAATTAGAGATTGTTGACGAAGAGATTTGGATTAGTGGCAATCATGTGATGCGTGGCTATCTGAACAACGAAACTGAAAATGCCAAACGCTTAGTAGTACACAGTGCAGATAACCGCACTTATAAAACAGGTGACTACGGTTTTGAAAGAAATGGATTGTTCTATGTACAAGGCCGTAAAGACGAGCAGATTAAGCTCAATGGCTACCGTATCGAACTTTCAGAAATTGAAGAAAAAATCCTTAACCTTAAGGAATTTGCCTTTGATAATGTGGCAGTAGTGGCTTTGAAACGCAACACAGGCGCAGTATTGCGTTTGGTGTGTTTCTATACAGCCAAGCAAAGTGCCGATACTCAGGCGATCAAAGACGCATTAGTACAAAATTTACCGTCTTACATGATGCCGTCTGAATTTATTTACATTGATGAAATTCCAGTCAGCACCAACCACAAAACCGACAAAAAAGCATTGTTGGAAAAATATCAGCGAGGTTTATAAAAATGGATTTATATCAAATTCAGAAAAATATCTTACAAAAAACCAAGATTAATCCTCAAAAGGTTAACGCTTGGATTTATGAAGATCAAAGTATAGTGTTCGATTTTCTGTTGAATGACTATTTTGTCAGCATCAGCTATTCGACATCAGGACAATCTTTTAACTTTATTGAGCGTAATAAGAGCAAGGTTTCTAAAATTTCTATTTTTCCAAAATTTCTGAAATATATTTCAGAAATTTATGGAAGTTACCCGCAATCGGTTAATCAGGAAAAGACAGTATTGTCTTTTAAATTTGCTGAAGCTGATTGGGTAAAAATTGAGGATAAATTTAGTGAGATTTTAGAAGTTACTTCCATTTATCTTGGCAGCGAACTGTGCTACATCCTGAATGTTGAAAAAAATAAAGGCATTAATTTAGCCGAGTATTTGGATAAGCCGGAAGTTGAATACATTGGTGTCAAAGGCGACAGTAATGAGTTTTTCCTAACCTATGCTCGGAAACATGGTTTAAGTAATTATGTTTATGAGCTAAATAATAAAGGTTTTTTAGCTGTTGAACACAAAATGGGTGTAAGTGTGTTCCGTCGTGTGAACAAGCACAGCTATAAAGATCTTTTAGCCTATTTCTCAGACTCTTTCCATGAGTTGGAAAATGTACTTTATACTGTTGAAGCACCTAAATCTATTAACGCTAATAAGAAGAACTTATTAATATTATTTTCATATACGCATAAAAATAATGAAAATATGCTAGATAGGTATTATAGTCATCCATTTCCATTTATTGCTAACAATATTATGCCTAATACCTATATTATCCGTGTAACTGATATAGCAGGTGCATTTGGTAGTCATGGTTTAAATACTAAGTTTGATGAAAATATTGAAGATAATATTCAGCGGTTTATCAAGAGTCTAATGAATATTTATGGAATAGAAAAGGAAAATGTAATACTCTCAGGATTCTCTTCAGGAGGTACTAGTGCTATCTATCATGGATTGATTGGTGGGTATAAAACTTTTGCTATTGATCCTTTTTTAGGTAATCATAATAATTACTATAATGGGAAGGATCCTGTGTATTTATATTCAATCCGCAAACCGATTATGGAAACATTTAAAGAACTACCTACCAAAATCAATCATAATTTTGAGAATCAAGTGGTTATCTCCTCTGCTAAGGTTTCTGAGTTTTATCAAGATATTAAAGAATTTAAACGATCTTTGCCTGCAATCGTATTATATGAATTTGATTTTGAGAAGATCCAGAAACATACTGATTTCCCAAGTAATGCTTCATTTTTAATACATACCATTATTAATAATTTGCTGTTGGACATCCATATCACTGATTCGGACATTAATCTGAATTAAAATATGAAGTAGATATATGGTAGCTTGATTAGTGTATTAACAGTAAAGGCCGTCTGAAAACATAAAAGTTTTCAGGTGGCCTTTTTTAAGATAACACAAAATTACTTTAAACAAGCCAATTGTTTTTTCAGACATTTAGCCTGCAATACTTTGTCATCTTTAGCTTCAGCTATTTCGGCTGCCAGTTTCCAATATGCTGCTGTGTCTTGTAGAGAGAGGCTGTCAAAATAACGTTGTGCTGCCTGATGGTTTTTCAGACGGCATAAAGCAGTTGTATAAAGATACATTGTTTCCGGTGAGGTTTGTGCAAAATCAGCCAATATTTTGGTGACAGACTCCCAATCTTGGTTTTGGGCAAGTTTTTCAGCTTCATACAAGGCCAAAGACGGATTCTCAGGATATTTTTGGCGCAGTTGAGCCAATAGATATCCTTCGCCGTCAGTGTTGCCGGTAGCGTACATTTTTTTCAGATAATCGACTGTTAAATCTTCAGGAATTAAGAGTAGGTTTTCTTCAAAGGCACGGTTAAGCTGGGTAAATAATTTTTCAGAGTCACCACGTAATTTTGCAAGTCTTGCAATGGCAATACGACAACTTGGGTCGTTTTTTGTGTGCTTTTCAAAAGCAACCAAATACTGATGCGCGCCTTGTAAGTTGCCAAGTTTCATGCAGAGGTAAGAAGCCAACAGCTCGGGTTTTAGATAGCCTTTTTGGCGATCATCCAAGCTATCAATATACATTCTCAGTAAAGCCAATGCTACAAAATAATTCTGCTCCGATAACTTTTGTGCTACGGTCAACAAAGGTTGATATGAGTCGGGTAAGTCTGTACCTATCCGGGCAAACAGTTTTTCATACGGCCTTTTTGCTTGGTGAAATGAGGATGCAAGCAATGAGATAAGTAAATCATTTTGCGTTCCTATATGCTTGTTTTCAGCAAAAAATTCCGCCCCTTTAACAGCATTACCGATATATAAGTCCATTTTCGCATGCCAGTAACCTGCGGTATCGGGATAATCAGGTAACAGGTTTTGCAAAGTATCAAACTGTTTGCTCTCAAATAAAGCGTTCAGATAACGATGGCGATAATCAGCTGTTTCTTCCGCATTCAGACGGCCTGTATCAAGCAGAGTTTGGATACGGGTTGCTGCCAAGTCCCATACTTGATGATTCTCTGCTTGCTCAATCATATTGATTAAAATCGGCAGATTGTCAGCGGTTTCGGCATGGTCAAGAGCAGTAATAGCTTGATACACGCGTTCGCAGTTGCCACCTTCCTGAAAGGGGAAAGTATCGCGGATGCGAGCAAGATATTCGGGTTTGGCATGTCCTGATTTTAAAATGCTTTCTAATTCAGCCAGCGTTTCATGCTGATTGATGGTAATAGGGCCAAATCCGTCAGTTTCGTAAGAAAAATAGCCTTTTTGATAGGTGTGCGTACCTGAAAAGAAGGCTTCTTTATCAAATTGATAGTAAATAATTGCCTTATTCAGATAGGCCATGTCGAATGCTACTGATGAGTAGTCAGTAATCAATACGGCGCAACGTCCGAAAAGATACTGAATACTTTCAGTTTCACGCAGTCCACTCCAGATTTTTATATAGGTAGGGACATTCATTACTTCCAAATAGGGCTCGATATTTGGGTGTGGTGCAAAAATTACTTCGTAGCCGTAGGTTTCTGCCATTTCCTTCAGGCGCTGGTCGTGAAGCAGGGCCTGCCAGTAACGGGCATAGTCAGTTTCCATAAAAGCACTGTTGAGCGTACGAGTATTGCTACCTGTACCGATATTTTGACCGACAATGTTATTGCGCCAAGTTGGCATAATCAGGATCTTGCGACTGTCGGGCTTATTTTTTGATAGTAAGGAGTCGTAGCGTGGAAATCCAGTTAGTGCTACTTCTTTTTCGGTCAGTTTGTAGGTATTGAAATCAGCCTTAATCGAGTGACTTTCTGGCTCAGTGGTGGTGATGAAACAGTGTAGGTTTTGTTTGCTATTTGTCCATGCGGAAAGATTGTCTTTAGTTACTCCGTGCTGGAGAAAGACAAATTTTTTGCTGTGTTCGTATAAATCCCCAAAATAATTGTTAATGTGTTTTTCTAAGTGGCTGGAAATGATTTTTTCAGCTTTACGTAAACGTCGTTTATATTCGCTACCACCAAATTCTATAAGATTGAAGCCTTCCTGTTTGAGACGGTTCCAGTCTGGGGCAGTTCTGTTGAGTACGAAATAGCAAGTTTGTTCGGGGTGGTTCTGCATCATATAACGATAGAAATGCTCGGCATTATCATCGGCTTTGGTTTCCCTGTCCATCAAGAGCCAGCTGCCATCTGAAAGGTATTTCTCAGATGGTGTAAATAAACCAGTAAGTTCATTTAATGAGATACCGCGCATAAAGGTTTTACCTTTAATCGAAATCCGCATTGCTTTTTTGTTGAGTAGGATATTAATTTTGGCGTTGTCTGAAACGTCACCATAGGGAACCCACAAACGTTTTTCGTAAACAAATAATTGTTCATTTAGCTTATTGACCACGTTTTTTGCATAGGCGGGGACAAGATCACGCCCATCAGCCTGTACAGAATATGGCTGGTCGAAATAGGTAAAATAGCTGATAAGAAACTGCTTGCGTTCACGATCAATGTTTTCAATATAGGCGATTTGGAATGGTGGATCGCTCTGTTTGAACATTCCAAGCATACCAACCTTATGGAATAGCCATACTCCTGCTAAGCCAAATTCCATAATATTTTTTTCATCAATATAATTGAAAACCTGCTGCATTAGATCATAAAAATGTGATTTTTGTTTGGCATTCAGCAAATCTAGACGCTCAGGTCTATTAAGCAATTGTTGGATATACCATGCCATATCGTATAATGCGGTTTTTTGTATTGAAGATGGTACATGCCCTAAGCGGTTTTTATAGTTTTGGAGCATAGGCAAGAAGCCATACTCAAAAACATTAGAAAACTTTTCCACTTTTTGCCAAGAAGTATCTAAAGTGGATGTGCCGCTTTCACGTTTGCGATAGAAGTAGACAGCATCTTTATCAAACACAGCTTTTGCGTTCTGTAAATCTAATAAATAGTCTGCAATAAATTTGCCATCTTCGAAGTTTGGCTTGACATTGTGGTCAAACATCAAGTTTTGTTTTTTAATATAACTGACTCTGAAAAAGGTGGAGGCAGCTGACATATTGATAAATTTATCGAGCTTAGCAACATCAATAACATGGGTTTTGTCAAAACGGAATCTTAAAGGATGGCTGTCATTAATAGCATTTTGATTTTCAAGGAAAAACTTCATATTAGTAGCTACGGTTACTGCCGACGGATGTTGGCTAATCTGGGTATCTACTGATTTGAAGTAGTCGGGGTGAAGATAATCGTCAGGGTCAGTAAATACTACCCATTCAGTTTGTGTATGTTGCAACCCCAAATTACGTGCCGAGGCCTGACCACCGTTTTCTTTGTAAAAATAATGGATATTTTTTGGAAACTTGGTTTGCCATCGTTTGATGATTTCTGCCGAATGGTCGGTTGATCCATCATCTACTAGAATAATTTGAATGTGTTTTTTGAAGTTTAAGCTTTGTTTGACGATACTGTCAAAATAGTCATCAAGGTATTTTTCGACGTTATAAACTGCCGAAACAATTGTAAATTGGTTGCTACCTTCGTATTTTAAGGGAAGGTATTTTTTGAGTTTCATTACACGTTTGGCATACATGTCGCGAAAAAAGAGTTTAGGGTCTCGTAAGAGCTTCCGAAATTTTTTATTGTTCATTTTTTGACCTTTTATTTTTATTTGGTTTTGAAGTAATTTTCTAGCATTTGAATCAGTTTGTCCTGGTAGTTTTCAATCTGTTGCTGGCTGTGAAAATCGTTGGCACAAAAAGAGTGTGGCTGCTGCCCAATTTTTTTATTTTCCAAGAGCTTGATATATTGGGTAGGCGCTTTGTTGGAGCGGCTATTAAAATAATAACATATTTCATTACCTACTGTGGATTGCATGTTTAAAAAAACATCTACATAAGGGACGAGGAAGGTGGCAAAATTCAGATCGTGGTTGGAAAAATAGTTGGATAAAAAGGCTTTAATCTCAGTACGGTAGGTAGTGTCACCAAACAAATTCACAGCTGCTTTTAAACAGAAGAATATAAGCGGACAGTCAATATGGTAATTGTAATAGTATAATACAGTTTTTGAAGCAGAATGAGTTGGCGTATCGGTTTCTTTTTTGGACATTTGTTTTAGGCTTTTGTCTGTAATAAAAAGAGAAGCAATTCCGTTGGTGTGAAAGGTTCCTTCGGTAAGGGGGAGAACAGTAAATATATTGTCGTTAAAATAGATGAAGTATTCATTTAGATTGGGAATGTTGTGCAGGTGTGCTTAGATTACATGAGAATTGAAGGTGGGTAGGTATTACGGGTCAATGATTTGACCGTGATCTATTATGCTGACGTTGGGATAGTTGACGGAATTGAGCTGGTCAGACTGTTTTCGATAACAATAAGTTTGTCATGCTCTGTTGCACGCTGTTCAGCGTTGCGGACAGAGCATCTTTTGTTGAGATAGTTGCGGAAGAATACACCTGGTTGTCGAATCAGTTTTTTAAGTTTTCTCATGACGGTATTCGCTGTAATGTGATGTTTTTGATACTTATGTCAGGTTTTCAGACGGCCTAATATTCCATCAGGTGTTATAATGGCTGTGCTTAATTAAAAGTATAGTGAGATTTAATCAATGTTGAAAGCAGAATGTCTTACCCGCAGGGGCATGTTATTGTTGTGTGTCAGCCTGTTGGCCGCATGCTCTTCTCTTCCTAATTCTGGTCCGAGTACGCGAAATGTTGTTGCTTTGGGGCAACAGCCGGCTATGGCCGAAGTGCCGGAGGTGGAATTGATTGATGTGAATGGTGCGGTGGCTCAGTCACTATATCAAGCGCAAGTTAATCAGTCATTTGCTCAGTTGGGTGATGGTACATCATCAATAGGGGCTATCAATATAGGCGATGTGCTGGACATTACGATTTGGGAAGCTCCTCCGGCTGTGTTGTTCGGTGGGGCTTTGTCGTCTACCGGTTCGGGTAATGCGCAGCAAACTAAGCTGCCAGAACAGATGGTCAGCTCTTCAGGTACGATTTCTGTGCCATTTATCGGCGATGTGTCTGTCCTTGGTAAAACACCGGTTCAGGTGCAAAACATTATTAAAGGCCGTCTGAAAAAAATGGCGAACCAGCCGCAGGTAATGGTGCGCATGGTGCAAAACAATGCGGCTAATGTATCGGTTATCCGCGCGGGTAACAGTGTGCGTATGCCTTTGACGGCTGCAGGCGAGCGTGTGTTGGATGCGGTGGCTGCCGTGGGCGGTTCGACTGCGAATGTTCAGGATACGAACGTACAGCTGACACGCGGTAATGTTGTGAGAACGATTGCTTTGGAAGATTTGGTGGCGCATCCGCGTCAAAATATTTTGTTGCGCCGCGGTGACGTAGTCACAATGATTACTAATCCAAGCACGTTTACGTCTATGGGTGCGGTCGGTCATACGCAGCAGATTGGTTTCTCTGTGAAGGGCTTGTCTTTGGCTGAGGCTGTGGGACGTATGGGCGGTTTGCAGGATTATCGTGCAGATGCGCGCGGCGTATTTGTATTCCGCTATGCGCCTTTGTCCGAGCTGCCTCCGGAAAAACAATCCAAATGGGTTGAAAAGGGTTATGGCGATCGTGCGGAGATTCCTGTGGTCTACCGTCTGAACCTGGCAGATGCGAATTCTATGTTTTGGATGCAGCGTTTCCCTGTGAAGGATAAGGACGTGGTGTACGTATCGAATGCGCCGATGGCTGAAGTACGCAAGTTCTTGTCATTTGTGTTCTCGCCTGTGGTTAGCGGTGCGAACAGTATTAATAATTTAGTGAACTAATGGGGAAAATAATGTCTGAGCAAGTTTCTGCAAATGTGGATGTGAAACCGGAACAACCGGCTCCCGAAAAGAAAAAGGCCAAAAAGTCTTGGTTGCGTAAGATTAATCCGTTGCTTTGGGTAACGGTTATCGTGCCGACTTTGTGTTCCGGTGTGTATTACGGACTATTTGCTTCTGATCAGTTCACATCCCAGTCCAGCTTTGTGGTGCGTTCTCCTAAAAGCCAATCGTCTTTGAACGGCTTGGGCGCTATTTTGCAGGGGTCTGGTTTCTCTCGTGCGCAAGACGATATTTATACCGTGCAGGAATATATGCAGTCGCGTTCGGCTTTGGACGCGTTGCGTAAGAAAATGCCCGTTCGTGATTTTTATGAAAAAGAAGGCGATATTTTCAGCCGTTTTAATGGTTTTGGCCTGCGTGGCGAGGATGAGGCGTTTTATCAATACTACCGCGATAAGGTATCTATCCATTTTGACTCTGTCTCAGGCATTTCCAATTTGAGCGTTACATCGTTCAATGCCGGTGAATCTCAAAAGATTAATGATGCTTTGCTCAAACAGGGTGAGGTATTAATTAACCAGCTGAACGAGCGTGCGCGTCAGGATACGATTCGTTATGCTCAGGAAGTGGTCAATTCGGCTGAAGAGCAAGTTAAAGAAGCTTCTGCCCAATTGACAAAATTCCGTGTGTCCAACGGTATTTTCGACTTGAAGGCGCAATCCGATGTGCAAATGGGTTTGGTGTCTAAATTGCAGGACGAGTTGATTGTCATTCAAACCCAGCTTGACCAGGTAAAAGCCGTTACGCCTGAAAACCCGCAAATTCCAGGTTTGATTGCGCGCGAGAAGAGCTTGCGTAAAGAAATCTCGCAACAAATGAAAGCGATTTCCGGCGGTGGCGAGGGTTCGTTGTCCAATCAGGCGGCGGAATATCAGCGCGTGTATTTGGAAAACGAATTGGCCGAGAAACAATTGGCTGCGGCGATGACTTCTTTGGAAAGTGCAAAAGCGGAAGCAGATCGTCAGCAATTGTATTTGGAAGTGATTTCCCAGCCGAACAAACCTGACTTGGCGCATGAGCCAAACCGTCTGTACAACATCGTGGCAACGTTTGTCATCGGTTTGATTGTCTATGGCATAGCTGTGTTGCTGTCTGCAAGTATCCGTGAGCATAAAAACTGATGAAAGAGCTACATAAAACATCGTTTTTGGAGTCGCTGCTTATCCAAAAAAGGGTAATCGGCGCACTCTTAATGCGTGAAATTATTACTCGCTACGGTCGTAATAACATTGGTTTTTTGTGGTTGTTTGTCGAACCTTTGCTGCTGACTTTGGTTATGGTGTTGATGTGGAAATTCTTCCGCATGAACAACGTGTCGGCTTTGAATATCGTGGCTTTCACGCTGACAGGCTATCCGATGATGATGATGTGGCGTAATGCTTCCAATCGTGCCATCGGTTCGATTTCTGCCAACACAAGCCTGCTGTATCACCGAAATGTACGCGTTTTAGATACCATTTTTGCGCGTATGTTGTTGGAGATTGCCGGTGCTACGATTGCGCAGGTCGTGATTATGTTTGCATTGGTCGTCATCGGCTGGATTGATGTACCGGCAGATATTTTCTATATGTTGTTGGCTTGGCTTTTGATGGCAATGTTTGCCGTTGGATTGGGGCTGGTCATCTGTTCGGTGGCGTTTCACTTTGAGCCATTTGGCAAGGTTTGGAGTACCATCAGTTTTGTGATGATGCCTTTGTCCGGCGTGTTTTTCTTCGTACACAACCTGCCTCAGCAGTTGCAACATTATGTATTAATGCTTCCGATGGTGCATGGTACAGAAATGTTCCGTGCCGGATATTTTGGTAACAGCGTCACGACTTACGAAAATCCTTGGTATATTTTGTTGTGTAATTTAGTTTTGCTGCTGCTTGGTTTGGCGATGGTGGCGAGATTCAGCAAAGGGGTTGAGCCGCAATGATTTCAGTTGAACACGTTTCCAAACGGTATCTGACCCGCCAAGGTTGGCGGACAGTCTTGCACGATATCAACTTCAAAATGGAGAAGGGCGAGAAAATCGGTATTCTCGGCCGCAACGGTGCAGGTAAATCGACGCTCATCCGTTTGATCAGTGGCGTTGAGCCGCCGACCACGGGCGAAATCAAGCGGACGATGAGTATTTCTTGGCCTTTGGCATTCTCCGGTGCGTTTCAAGGTAGTCTGACCGGTATGGACAATTTGCGTTTCATCTGTCGGATTTACAATGTCGATATCGATTATGTGAAGAACTTTACCGAAGAGTTTTCCGAGCTGGGTCAGTATCTTTACGAGCCGGTTAAGCGTTATTCTTCAGGTATGAAGGCGCGTTTGGCATTTGCTTTGTCGTTGGCGGTAGAGTTTGACTGCTATCTGATTGACGAAGTGATTGCAGTTGGCGACTCGCGCTTTGCCGATAAATGTAAGTACGAGTTGTTTGAAAAGCGCAAAGACCGTTCCATCATCTTGGTGTCGCACAGCCACAGCGCCATGAAGCAATATTGCGATAATGCGATGGTGCTGGAAAAAGGGCATATGTACCAGTTTGAAGATATGGACAAAGCCTACGAATATTATAATTCGCTGCCTTAAAGCGATTGTTTTTAAATCAGGCCGTCTGAAATTTCAGACGGCCTGTCCGTTGGAATTCTATTGATGAACATTACTCAAATTCTTTCCCAGGAGCTTTCCGCGACTACCGCGCAAATCAATGCCGCTATCGAGCTTTTAGACGACGGCGCGACCGTTCCCTTTATCGCCCGTTACCGTAAAGAAGCCACAGGCGGGCTGGATGATACGCAGCTGCGCCAGCTTGCCGAGCGGTTGCAATATTTGCGCGAATTGGAAGATCGCAAAGCCGTTGTTTTAAAAAGCATTGAAGAGCAAGGCAAGCTTTCAGACGCCCTCATGGCGCAAATCGAAGCCGCCGACAACAAAACCGCGCTGGAAGACCTGTATCTACCCTACAAACCCAAACGCCGCACCAAAGCGCAAATCGCGCGCGAACACGGTTTGCAGCCGCTGGCGGATATGTTGCTTGCCGAGCAGCCGCAGGACGTGGAAGCCGCCGCGCAAGGCTACCTGAACGAAAACGTCCCCGATATCAAAGCCGCGCAGGACGGCGCGCGTGCGATTCTGATGGAGCAGTTTGCCGAAGATGCAGAACTCATCGGCACGCTGCGCGATAAGTTGTGGAACGAAGCCGAAATCCACGCGCAAGTCGTTGAAGGTAAAGAAACCGAAGGCGAAAAATTCAGCGATTATTTCGACCACCGCGAACCCGTGCGCGCCATGCCCAGCCACCGCGCGCTGGCGGTTTTGCGCGGCCGCAACGAAGGCGTGTTGAACATCGCTCTCAAATACCAACCCGACGACACGCCGATTACGCAGCAAAGCGAATACGAGCAACTCATCGCCCGCCGTTTCAAGGTTTCAGACGGCCACAAATGGCTGCGCGATACCGTACGTCTGACTTGGCGCGCAAAAATCTTTTTGTCGTTGGAACTCGAAGCTCTCAATCGTTTGAAAGAAGCTGCCGACACTGACGCGATTACCGTGTTCGCCCGCAATCTCAAAGACTTGTTGCTCGCCGCGCCTGCAGGACGGCTGACGACTTTGGGCCTCGACCCCGGCTACAAGAACGGCGTGAAATGCGCTGTGGTGGACGACACAGGCAAGCTGCTGGATACCGTCATCGTCTATTTGCATCAAGAAAACAATATGTTGGCAACGCTGTCGCGCCTGATTAAACAGCACGGCGTGAAACTTATCGCCATCGGCAACGGCACTGCCAGCCGCGAAACCGACAAAATCGCGGGCGAACTGGTGCGCGGAATGCCGGAAATGGGGCTGCACAAAATTGTCGTGTCCGAAGCCGGCGCGTCGATTTATTCCGCGTCTGAACTGGCGGCACGCGAGTTCCCCGACTTGGACGTTTCCCTGCGCGGCGCAGTGTCCATCGCCCGCAGACTGCAAGACCCGCTCGCCGAGTTGGTGAAAATCGACCCCAAATCCATCGGCGTGGGTCAGTATCAGCACGATGTGAACCAAAGCCAGCTCGCCAAATCGCTGGACGCGGTGGTCGAAGACTGCGTGAACGCCGTCGGCGTGGACGTGAATACCGCCTCCGCCCCGCTCTTGGCGCGGATTTCCGGTTTGAATCAAACCCTTGCCCAAAACATCGTCGCCTACCGCGATGAAAACGGCGCGTTCAACAGCCGCAAAAAATTGCTGAAAGTACCGCGTTTGGGCGAAAAAACCTTCGAGCAGGCGGCGGGCTTTTTGCGGATTAACGGCGGTAAAGAGCCGCTGGACGCGAGCGCCGTCCACCCCGAAGCCTATCCCGTCGTCGCTAAAATGCTGGCGCAACAAGGCATTAGCGCCGCCGAACTCATCGGCAACCGCGAGCGCGTGAAGCAAATCAAAGCATCCGACTTCACCGACGAACGCTTCGGCCTGCCGACCATTTTGGACATCCTGTCCGAGCTGGAAAAACCAGGCCGTGACCCGCGTGGCGAATTTCAGACGGCCTCATTTGCCGAAGGTATCCACGAAATCAGCGACTTGCAAGTTGGCATGATACTCGAAGGCGTGGTTTCCAACGTCGCCAACTTCGGCGCGTTCGTGGACATCGGCGTCCATCAAGACGGTTTGGTGCACATCTCCGCTCTCTCCAATAAATTCGTCCAAGACCCGCGCGAAGTCGTGAAAGCCGGCGACGTGGTGAAAGTGAAAGTGCTGGAAGTCGATGCCGCCAGAAAACGCATCGCGCTGACCATGCGTTTGGATGACGAACCGGGCAGTGCCGCCAAAGGCAACAGGCAGTCTGAAACCCGACATCAAGAACGCCGTGCCCGCAAACCCCAACGCAACGAGCGTGCCCCAACCAATTCAGCAATGGCAGATGCGTTTGCGAAGTTGAAGCGGTAACAGTAGTCGAAGTGCTATTTAAAGTAAAACCGTTTTGAAACAAATAAATAAAATTAAATTGTAAAAAAAATCCCGTTTTTTTATCATATCGAAGCGATATAGCAAAAAAACAGGATTTTTTTATCATTTAACCGAAACCCTAAAATGTACTCGATCGAACAATTCCCTCCCGAAATAGATTTCGAAACTGTCGCCGTCTTGAAAAAACTGGCTTCCGCCCATCGTTATCTGGCCGAATTAAAAGGCATCTGCCGCAGTATTCCCAACCAAGGCATTCTGATTAACACGCTGTCTTTGCAGGAAGCCAAAGACAGTTCCGAAATCGAAAATATCATTACCACCCATGACGAACTGTTCCGCGCAGGAATATCGGCAAGCCCGTCTAGTCCTGCCATTAAAGAAGTGCAGAATTATGCTTCAGCACTGCATTGCGGCTTCGAACTTATCCAAGAACACGGAATGCTAACCAACAATCATATTTTGACAATACAGGCCGAGTTGGAAAAGAACCGTGCCGGGTTCCGCAAACAGTCGGGAACGATGCTGAAAAACGACCGTACCGGCGAAACCGTCTATACGCCGCCGCAACATATGGACGACATCATTCGCCTGATGAGCAGATTGGAAGCATTTATCAATGACGACAACACGGAAAAATCTATCGACCCGCTGATCCGTATGGCGCTGCTCCACCACCAGTTTGAAAGCATTCACCCGTTTTACGACGGCAACGGCAGAACAGGCAGGATTATCAATGTGTTGTATCTGGTTTTAACCGGATTGCTGGATATTCCCGTCTTATACCTCAGCCGCTATCTGGTGCGGAACAAAAGTGAATATTACCGCCTGCTGCAACACGTACGCGATACGGGTGAATGGGAAGATTGGCTGTTGTATATGCTGGAAGCTGTGGAACAAACCGCCAAGGACGGCATCTATACCGTGCAGCACATCCATCAGGCGATGCTGGACTACAAACACCGCATCAGGCAAAACTTCAGCTTCTACAGCCAAGACCTGATTAACCACCTATTCAATCATCCCTACACAAAAATCGATTTCCTGATGAAAACGCTGAACGTTTCTCGCCCTAGTGCCGTCAAATATCTAGACGAACTGACAGAAGGTGGGTTCCTTTACAAAGAAAAGATAGGCAGAAGCAACTATTATATCAATATTGCGCTAATGAGTATCTTAATACCAACTAATTGATAATATTTGAAATTTATACAATATTAAATCAATATATTGTTTGCCATCATGCTTGATGGCTTATCGATATAAACAAGCGTATAGTTCCAAATATCACAAACCCATCATCACAACCTTAGGAGTTCAAACCATGAAACCTGTTTTGTTTGCCGCGCTGATTTCCTGTTTCTCCGTTGCTGCCTATGCCGCCTGTACCGACAGCCAGCAGCAGTGCGTGATTTATAAAAACGGTAATGTCGCGACAGAAGGCGGCTGTACGGTCAGCAAGTGCCAAAGTGCCGATGCGCAAATGTTGAAATGGAAGCTGAAAAACGGCAAAGGCGTAACCGTGGAAATCGGAAAAAACGGTAAGGTTTTGGTGAACAAAAAACCGGGTGCGAAAGCGAACAACAGCAATGCATCAGGCATGGGTTTGACGTGTTATGCCGCCGATGCGGACAAACGTGAGCAGTTCTGCTCGACCAATTATTGATTGGATTGCTGCTTTGATTAAAGGCCGTCTGAAAAGTGTTTCAGACGGCCTTGATGTTTATCCTTCCGATATTTTTTCATTGAGAAAGTCGATAAAGCTGCGTACTTTTGCGCTGAGAAAGGCCCTGTCGACATAAGTGGCGTTCAGTTGATCTGCCCAGATGGTGTAATCGGGCAGGAGTTGGATCAATGTGCCGTCCTTCAATTCCTGCTGGACTGCCCAAAGGGGCTGATAGCCTATGCCTGCACCTGATTTAATCAGCTCGCGGATCATCAGTGTGTTGTCGCTGCGGATAACCGGGGAGAGATGGAGAATGGCTTTTTCTGCGGTAGCGCGGTGGGTAATTTCCTGGTCTTGTTGACTGGTATAGGAAGGCAGAATAGCTTGGTGCTGCATGACGGCTTCGGGTGTATCGGGTGTGCCGTGTCGGGCAAGATAGTTGGGGGCGGCAAGCAGGACGAACTCGATTTTGGCCAGCGGTTTGACGATCAGCGAAGGGGAGGGGGTTTTGGAAACGCGTAAGGCGAGGTCAAAACCTTCGGCAATGAGATCGATATGGCGGTTGTCGAGGACGAGGTCGAGCGTGACTTTGGGATAACGCTGGCGGTATTCTGCTAGCCATGCGCTCATATTGCCGCCTGCAAACCATAGGGGCATGGTAACGCGCAACATACCTTGCGGCGTGTCGGCGCCGCCTGCCGCTTTTTGGGCAGCGGTGTCCAATGTATCCAGCGCGTAGCTGCATTGGCGGTAGTATTCTTCGCCTGCTTCAGTTAGGTGGAGGTTGCGGCTGTTGCGGTGTAAGAGCTTGGCTTGTATGGTGTTTTCTAGATGGCTAACGTGTTTGCTGGCCATGGCGGTGGAGATGTCGAGCTGATCGGCGGCACGGGTAAAACTGCCGCTTTGTACAACTTGGCGGAAAACTTTTAGGCTGAATAGGGTATCCATAATTTCTTATTAGGAAACGTTGTATCAATAATTCGAGTATATATCTCTTACTTGGAATTATCTATACTGCACTTATTGAAATTGCTCCCTACCTCTTCAGGTAGCCATTAAAATAAGGATTATTAAGATGTCAGCCCTCAAATCATTCCAACCTGTTGTATTGTCTGTCTTGCGTATTGTTACGGCGTATCTGTTTTTGCTGCATGGCACGGCCAAGTTTTTCAGTTTCCCAATGTCCATGGGCGGCGCGCCTGAAGGCTTGATGCTGGTGGCCGGTATTTTGGAAATTGTCGGCGGTATCTTATTGATATTGGGCCTGTTCACCCGTCCGGCCGCGTTTGTTTTGTCCGGTCAGATGGCAGCCGCCTACTTTATGGCGCACGCGTCTTCTGGTAATGTTTTGTTCCCATTGGCCAACCATGGCGAATCTGCCGTTTTGTTCTGTTTCGTGTTCCTGTATCTGGCAGTAGCCGGTGGCGGAGCGTGGGCTTTGGATAACGCTTTTGGTAAAGATAAAAATTAATTTAAGGAAAAGATCATGACTTATTCTGTTTTGCAACAAGCTGCTGAAACCCGTCGTTCTATCTATGCATTGAACAACACCCTGCCTCTGTCCAATGAGGAAGTAACCAAAATCATCGAACACGCCGTTTTGCATACGCCGTCTTCTTTCAATTCGCAATCTGCCCGAGTGGTCGTATTATTTGGCGAAGAACATGCCAAAGTGTGGCATTTTGTCGAAGAAGCGTTGCGTGCGGTTGTTCCTGCCGAGCAGTTTGAAGCCACCGCACAAAAACTGAACTTGTTTAAAGCAGGCGCGGCGACCGTTTTGTTCTTTGAAGATCAAAATGTTGTCAAAGGCTTGCAAGAGCAGTTCCCATCTTATGCGGCCAATTTCCCTATCTGGGCAGATCAGGCAAATGCCATGGTTCAATATGCTGTTTGGACAACATTGGCGGCTGCCGGTATCGGCGCCAATCTGCAACACTACAATCCGCTGCCTGATGCGGCCATTGCCAAAGAATGGAACTTGCCGGAAAGCTGGTTGTTGCGTGCGCAAATGGTGATCGGCGGTATCGCGGCTCCAGCCGGAGAAAAAGCCTTCCAACCAATAGAAGGCCGTCTGAAAGTATTCGGCGCATAAATGAAATGATGTTTTAAACAAAGGGCGTGATGTTTGCGCCCTTTTTGAAATAGCAAAATTAAAAAGGCCGTCTGAAAACAGTTTCAGACGGCCTTTTATCTATGCCATGAAATCAACCGCGGCGCCAAGTCGTACCGCCGGCGTTGTCTTCCAGAATGATTTTGTGTTCGTTCAGAAGGTCGCGGATACGGTCGGACTCTGCCCAATTTTTATCGGCACGCGCCTGTTTGCGTCGTGCGATTAAATCTTCGATTTCTTCGTTGGAGAGGCTATTAGGATTGATTTTAAAGTAATCTTTATAAGTCAATTTGATTGGGTTTCCTTGCCGCCAAGTCGTACCGCTGGCGTTATCTTCCAAAATAATGTTATATGTATCCAAGAGCAGGTTGCGGATGCGGTCAGACTCTATCCAGTTTTTATCTGCGCGTGCTTGTTTGTCTTGCTCAATCAAATCTTCGATTTCTTTTTTGAAAAGATTGTCTGAAGCCGCACCACCTTGCAAGAACTTGATTGGATTGCGTTGCAGCAGGCCGATGATGCCGCCCAAGGCTTTCAGACAGCCCGCAAGGTGCGCATCATTAGTCTTGTTTACTTCACTGGCAAGTTTGAACAATACAGCAACGGCTTCGACCGTGCCGAAATCGTCGTTCATGGCGGCGTAGAAGCGGCGGGTGTAGTCGTTAGCGTTTTCAGATAAATCAAACTCAGCCGCTGGTGTGTTTTTCAAGGTTGTGTACAGGCGTGTCAACGCACCTTTTGCGTCGTCCAAATGCGCGTCGGAGTAGTTCAACGGGCTGCGGTAGTGGGCGCGCAGGATGAAGAAGCGCACGACTTCCGGGTCATATTGTTTCAACACTTCGCGGATAGTAAAGAAGTTGCCCAACGATTTGGACATTTTTTCGCCGTCCACACGGATGAAGCCGTTGTGCAGCCAGTATTTGACGTGGCTGGCGATGCTTTGACCGTGGTGGGTTTGCGCGTGGTCGTGGCCGCAGGTATGGCCTGTCGCGCCGACACTTTGGGCGATTTCGTTTTCGTGGTGCGGGAATTGCAAATCCGCGCCGCCACCGTGAATATCGAAAGTATCGCCGAACAGGTTTTCGCTCATGGCAGAGCATTCGATGTGCCAACCCGGACGACCATTGCCCCACGGGCTTTCCCATGCCGGCTCGCCTGCTTTGGCCGCTTTCCACAATACAAAATCAAGCGGATCGCGTTTGAAACCGTCCACTTCTACACGCTCACCTGCGCGCAGGTCGTCCAACGATTTGCCCGACAATTGACCGTAAGCAGAAAACTCGCGCACGGCGTAGTAAACGTCGCCGTTTGCGGCAGGATATGCCTTGCCGTTTTGAATCAGGGTTTCAATCATGGCAATCATTTGCGGAATATTTTCCGTTGCCTTCGGCTCGATGTCGGGACGCAACACACCCAAAGCATCGGCATCTTCGTGCATAGCCTGAATGAAACGCGCGGTCAGTTCGCCGATAGTTTCGCCGTTTTCAGCCGCACGGGCGATGATTTTGTCGTCGATGTCGGTGATGTTGCGCACATAAGTGAGCGGATAACCGCACTCGCGCAGCCAGCGGGCAATCATGTCGAATACCACCATCACTCGGGCATGGCCTAAGTGGCAATAGTCGTAAACAGTCATACCGCAAACGTACATGCGCACGTTTTTAGGGTCGATGGGGGTAAAGGGTTCTTTTTGGCGGGTAAGGGTGTTGTAGATGGTGGTCATGGAATCTTCAAAATTTGTATAAACTGGGGGTAAATTATTTGGATTTTTTGTGCAAGCAAAATTCAAATACGTTTCGTTCTGGGCCATTATTAGTTGTATGTGCTTTTTTAACTATATAAGGCTGATGCTCATCTAATGTAAATTCACCGATGTATCGGACATGAGCATTTAGTGTGTCATTAGCAAAAACACGGATGGCTTTTCCTGTCTGTTTATGTTCCAAGAGAGCTTTATTCCCATTGTTCATACGCTGATCACCACGTTGCCCTTCGCCACAATAAAACAGGGTGGTTCCCTTCTCATCCCAGCGATCATAATAGCCGTGGTCTTCGCCTTTTTCTGGGTGAGTAAAGAGGAAGATATTGGGCGTTTTTGCCGAAGCAGCAATGCCACTTTGTCTATTGCCACCGTATTGGTCATGTAATTCTGAACGTTTAATAATATCGTTTTCTTGTAAAGAAAAAGAGTTGGAAGACATGTGACTCTCCATTTTATTAAAAAGGCCGTCTGAAATTTTTTACTCCGGCTTAAATACGCCTGTATCCGTTTTAGGCTGCTGCTCGGCAATCTCGGTATTTACCGCTGCCTGCTCCGCTTCGGCTTTTTCGGCTTCGATGCGTTTTTTCTCGGTCAGGTATTGGTTGATTTGGTGTACCAATTCCTGTGTGCCTTGGTGGGTCAGGGCGCTGATTTGAAAGAGGCGCGGGGTTTCCATGTCGAATTGGAAGCGGTCGTCTGGTTTCGGGTAGTCCCAGCCGATGGCTTCGAGGAAGGCGGCTGTTCGCGCTTGGGCTTCTTCTTCGTCAAGCATATCGAGTTTGTTCAGCACCAGCCAGCGCGGTTTGTCGTAGAGTTCTTCGTCGTATTTGCGCAATTCGTTGATGATGGCGAGTGCTTCTTCGGCGGGATTGACGGTTTCGTCGAAGGGCGCCAAATCGACAACGTGCAACAGCAGGCCGGTGCGCGATAAGTGTTTGAGGAAGCGGTGGCCGAGGCCTGCACCTTCTGCCGCGCCTTCAATCAGGCCGGGGATATCGGCCATAACAAAGCTGTGGTTTTCGTCGATGCGCACGACGCCTAAATTCGGATGCAGGGTGGTGAAGGGGTAGTTGGCGATTTTTGGGCGTGCGGCGGAGACGGCGGTAATCAGGGTGGATTTACCGGCGTTGGGCATGCCTAACAAGCCGACGTCGGCGAGGACTTTAAGCTCGAGTTGCAGGGAACGGGTTTCGCCTTCTTCGCCGGGCGTGGATTGTTTGGGCGCGCGGTTGACGGACGATTTGAAGTGGATGTTGCCCAAGCCGCCTTTGCCACCTTTGGCGAGGCAGACGCGCTGGCCGTGATAAGTGAGGTCGGCGACGATTTCGTCGGTGTCGAGGTCGCGGATGAGGGTGCCGACGGGCATTTTGAGGACGATGTCGTCCGCACCTGCGCCGTAGCGGTCGGAGCCGTGGCCTTTTTCGCCGTTTTTGGCTTGGTAGCGTTTGACGAAGCGGTATTCGACGAGGGTGTTGGTGTTTTCGTCGGCTTCCGCCCATACGCTGCCGCCTTTGCCACCGTCGCCGCCGTCAGGGCCGCCGCGGGGTACGAATTTTTCGCGGCGGAAACTGGTTGCGCCATTACCGCCTTTGCCTGCGGCGACTTCGATTTTTGCTTCGTCGATAAATTTCATGATGTTCTCTTATGGGTATTCGGTTGTTTCAGACGGCCTTTGTTGATAGAGGAGCTTGGTGTCTGAACGGATAAAATGTTGCTTATTATAAAGGATATTTCGGTTTTAGGCCGTCTGAAATATGGTTTCAGACGGCCTTGGATTTATTGGGCGAGGGCTTGGTCAATTTCTTGATAGAGTTGGGAGAAATTGGGTTCGCCAACGTAGGTTTTAAGGATGTTGCCGTTTTTGTCGATCAGGACGGAAGTCGGGTAAACCTGTGTGCCAAAGGCTTTTGCGGCAGTTTTGTCGGCATCGTACATGACGGTGAAAGGAAGGCCGTATTCTTTGACGTACTGATGGACGCTCTCAATAGGGTCGATGGGCTGGGCAATGCCGAGGACTTGGAAGTTTTTGCCTTGATAGTCTTGGGCGGTTTTGATGATTTTAGGCATCTCGCTCACGCAGCCGGGGCAGGAGGGAAACCAGAAGTTAATGAGGGTAACTTTGTCTTTCAAATCGGCGTTGGTAATGGTTTTGCCTTGCAGGTCGGG
Source organism: Neisseria sp. P0006.S004 (assembly GCF_051963015.1). Taxonomy (NCBI): domain Bacteria; kingdom Pseudomonadati; phylum Pseudomonadota; class Betaproteobacteria; order Neisseriales; family Neisseriaceae; genus Neisseria; species Neisseria sp. P0006.S004. The sequence continues at coordinate 197,894 of NZ_JBQCUS010000002.1, forward strand.
CAGGGCGAAATCAGGGGCGGCTTTGCTGCTGGGGATAAGGACAAAGGCAAGAAGCGCGCCAATCGTGGCAACGACAAGGAGTGTGAGTATTTTTTTCATGATTCGAGGTTTTGAATTGCGTGTGCTAAGGTTTGGGGAACGCTGATGCTGCGACCGCTTTCGCTGCTGACGGGCATAAGGGTAACTTCGGCTTCGATGGCGGCTTTGCCGTTGGGCAGGGTCGCGGTTTGGCTGAGGATGATGTGGCGTGTGCCAATGTCTTTCAGACGGCCTGTAAAGGTTAAAACATCGCCTTCAAGCGACGGGCGGCGATAGCGGATATCAACGCGTGCAACAACGAGCATGATGCCTTTGAGTTCGGACAGAAGGTCATGCTCTTGAAAAAACGTCCAGCGCGCTTCTTCGAGAAATTCGAGATAGCGCGCATTGTTGACGTGGCCATAGCCGTCGAGGTGGTAGTTACGGACGGTCAGTTTCATCAGTTGAGATTGATGGGTTGGAACTCTTCGCGTGCGATGGGTTCGTGTTCGAGGTCGGTAATCACGGTGGAGAGTTGGATATCGAACCATTCGTTGAAAATGTCGGCATCCAAATCCGGCCATTCGCTTTCGTCTTCGCACCAGTCGGCCAATTCGGCAGCAAAAATATCTTCAAAACGCGCTTCGATTTCGTCCCATACTTCGTCGGCAGTTTCGCATGGGCGAACGAGGTAGGAATTGGCATCGGCTTGAATGTCTTCCAGTGTCAGGCCGTCTAGGTGATTGCCGGGCAGGGATTTCAGCCAGTTCCAAAATGGATCGAGGGGGATAAGCAGGAAGACGCTGCGGTTGACTTCGTACATGGTGTTTTCCTTGGTTTCTGTATAGTTGAATGATATAGCAAAGGTGGGGGACTGGCTATCTTTTGGGGGATAAAGGCCGTCTGAATTTCAGACGGCCTTTATTTTTGGGAACAATCAGGGGTTTTCTGATGGTGTTTGATACAGGGTTTGGGGATTGGCTGTATCGGGGATTTCTTCCGGAGTGGATTGGGGGGCTGCTACCGGTTCGGAAGTGACATTGCTGTCCACCAAGTCATCGATGTCGATGTTGTCGTCTTCGCTTTGAGGGAGCGTGCCGCCGGTTTGTTGGGTGCGGACTTTCATGTAAAGGTCGCGTGTGTAGCTGTATTTGTCGATGGCTGCGCCTTCGAGGCTGTCGGTCAGGTCGAGGAGCTCTTCACGGGTGTTGATGGCTTGCAGACCGGTTGTGCCCCAGCGTCCTATGCTGGTGTGGAAGACGGAGTTTTTAACCGGATAGACGGTGGTAACGGCGTTGCCGACGGTATCGCGTACGGTAGACGGGCCGAGTAGGGGGACGACGAAGTAGTTGCTGTTTTTCCAGCCCCATGAGGCGAAGGTGTCGCCGAGGGTGTTTTTATTGCTGGGTACGCCGCCTGCACCGGCTACGTCGATTAAACCGCCAAGGCCGAAGGTGGTGTTGATGCCTACACGGACGAGGTCTTCGCTGGCGCGTTTGACGTCAAGGCGCAGAACGTTGCTGCCGAAGCTGACGACATCGCGCAGGTTGTTGAAGAAGTTGCTTACACCGGTACGCACCGGTTTGGGCGTTACTTTGCGATAACCGCGTGCGACAGGGGAAAGGACGTATTTGTCTGCTTTGTCGTTGAACTTGGAAACGGTACGGTTGTAGCCTTCGTAAGGGTCGGCCGGATTGCGTTCGGCAAGTGCGGGTGCGGAGGCTATGCTGATGAGGAGGCAGAGGGAAGCGGTGGTTTTTTTCATAATTGCAACCAGTCTTTGATTTCGTAAAGTTCGGCCAGTGCGCGGACGGAATCGGGAATGTTTTGAATGGTCGGTTTTTTGTCTGTCCGGCGCAGAGCGTTGAGCAGCAGGGAAACGCAGGCGGAATCTGCTTTGCCTACTTGGCTGAAGTCTATGCTGTCTGTTTCTTTCAGACGGCATTGTTGTTCGTAGCGCGCAAAGGCGGAAGCAGTCAGGGTTTTGACGGTAACGTCGCCGCTGATGTAGAGCGTGCCGTTGCGGATTTCTGTTTGCATGGTGTCTTTATGATGTAAGGCACCATGCCGTCTGAACATCAGGCGGCATGGTGCGGGGTGGATTATTTACCGCCGTTTTTGGCTTTCAAGTCGGCAATCAGGCCGTCGATACCTTTGGCTTTGATGGTTTCACCGAATTGGTTGCGGTATACGGTAACCAAGCTTGCGCCTTCGACTGCGACATTGTATGCGCGGTATCTGCTGCCGCTTTGGTAGGTGGTGAAGTCCATGTTGACCGGTTTTTGGCCGGAAACGTTGATTTCGGCGCGGACAACGATTTCTTTACCGCCTTTGTTTACGACAGGGTTGTCTTTGATGTTGACCTTGGCGTTTTTGAATTTCAGCATGGTGCCGGAGTAGGTGCGGATCAGCAGGGTTTGGAACTCTTTGGTCAACGCTTGTTTTTGTGCGTCAGTTGCAGTACGCCATGGGTTGCCGACGGCTAAAGCGGTCATGCGTTGGAAGTCGAAGTAAGGGATGGCGTAAGCCTCGGCTTTTTGGCGTGCAGTGTTGGCGTCGCCGCTGTTGAGGATTTTCAGCACTTGAACGGAGTTTTCACGGACTTGGTTGACTGCGTCGGCAGGAGAGGCAAATGCCATGCTGATGCTCAATACGCCGATGCTCAATGCGCTGATGAAGGAAGTTTTTTTCATGGGAGTGTCCTGAATATTGGGTTGATATGTGTTTATTGTTTGTTTTGACCGGCAGATTCACCATCTGCGTTTTTCTCGGCAAAGCTGGTCATGAATTTGCCGATAAGGTTTTCCAAAACCATGGCGGAGCTGGTAACAGTAATGGTGTCGCCTGCTGCCAAAGAATCGGTATCGCCGCCTTGTTGCAGGCCGATGTATTGTTCGCCCAACAGGCCTGAAGTCAGGATTTGTGCGGAAACGTCGCTGCTGAACTGATATTGGCTGTCGAGATTGAGGGCGACTTTTGCCTGATAGGATTTAGGGTCGAGCTGAATAGAGGCAACGCGGCCCACCAGTACGCCTGCGGATTTGACCGGAGCGTTGGTTTTCAAGCCGCCGATGTCGCTGAAATCGGCATAGACGGTGTAGGTTTGAGAGGATTTGCCGAACGATTGTCCGCCGGCGGCGCGGAAGGCGAGAAAGCCGATAGCGGCCGCGCCCAGTAAGACAAACAGTCCTACCCAAAATTCCAAAGCATTTTTTTTCATGTGCTATTGTCCTTGTTTCATTCTTTTTAAGTGTCGTTTCAGACGGCCTTTAGTCGGTAAACATCCATGCGGTCAACATGAAGTCGACAGCGAGGATGGTCAGGGCGGAAGACACTACTGTGCGTGTACTGGCGCGCAAAATACCTTCAGAAGTAGGTACGCAGTGGAAGCCCTGATGCACGGCAATCAGCGTAACGGCTACGCCGAAAGCGGTGGATTTGATTAAGCCGTTGAGTACGTCGTAATGGAAGGTAATGTTGTTTTGCATTTGCGACCAGAAAATACCGCCGTCCAAACCCAGCCATTCGACGCCGACCAAATACGCGCCGTAAATGCCGGCAACGTTGAAAATCGAAGCCAGCAAAGGCATGGAAAACACGCCCGCCCAAAAGCGCGGCGCAACCACGCGTGCCACGGGGTCGACCGCCATCACGTTCATTGCTTCAAGCTGCTCGGTGGTTTTCATCAAGCCGATTTCGCTGGTCATGGCACCGCCCGCGCTGCTGGCAAACAGAATAGCCGCCAATACGGGACCTAATTCGCGCAACAGGGAAGCGGCAACCATATAGCCCAAAATATCGGCGGATTTGAATTTTGCCAGCTGCGTATAGCCTTGTAAGCCCAATACCATGCCGACAAACAGGCCGGACACGGCAACAATCAGGACAGACAACACGCCTGCAAAGTAAACCTGGCGGATGCTCAGGCGCGGGCGGGTAAACGCCGTACCTGATTTGGCCAGGATCTGCAGGAAAAACAGCGTAATGCTGCCCAGCGATTGGATGAAGCCGAGGGTTTTTGCCCCGACGGAACGGATAAAATTCATAGGTTTCAGTTGATTGGTTAAATGGTTTTCAGACGGCCTTGTTTAAGTTTCAGGCCGTCTGAACATCAGCCCAGCAAGTCTTGTTTTAAAGTCGTTTGCGCCGGATAGCGGTATGCGACGGGGCCGTCTGCCAAACCGCCGACAAACTGGCGCACCCAAGGCGAGTCGAGTTCGCGCATTTCTTTGGGCGAGCCGGAGAACATGATTTCGCCGTGTGCCAAGAAAATCACTTGATCGACGATTTCCAGCGATTTTTCGATGTCGTGCGTTACCATCACGCTGGTTGAGCGCAGGGCTTTGTTGGCACGGCTGATGAGGTGGGCGATGACGCCCAGCGAAATCGGGTCGAGGCCGGTAAAAGGCTCGTCGTACAACATGATTTCAGGGTCGAGCGCAATCGTACGCGCGAGGGCGACGCGGCGCGACATACCGCCGGAAAGCTCCGAAGGCATCAGGTTTTCAACACCGCGCAAACCGACTGCATTCAGTTTCAACACCACCAAATCGCGGATGACCGCTTCGGGCAAATCCGTCAGTTCGCGCATGGGGAAGGCGATGTTGTCGAAGACGGATAAGTCGGTGAACAATGCGCCGTGTTGGAACAAAACGCCCATGCGGCGGCGGTGTTCGTACAGCTCCTGCGCCGAAAATGCGGCCAAATCGCGCCCTTCAATCAGCACTTTTCCCGATTGTGGGTGGATTTGACCCGTAATCAGGCGCATCAGCGTGGTTTTACCGCTGCCCGAACCACCCATTACGGCGGCGAAATTGCCTTGTGGAATGCTGAAGTTGATGTTGTTCAGAATAGGACGGTCGCCATATGCGAAGGCAACGTCTTTCATTTCGATGAAGGGTGTAGAACTCATGCAGGAGAGGGGTGTCAAAAAATGTATTTTAATTACGGGTATTGTAAAGGGTATTGGATATTCGGGCAATTTTCAGACGGCCTGCGCTTAAGAATAACGGGTAAAAACGTGTGAAAGAATGCAGAAGCGTTGGTGGTACGGTCGTTTTGCAGCGTGTTGTGTCAAACATACAGACAGTTGTGTAGGTATATAAAGAGGCGGGCAAATATGCCCGCCTTGTTTTTAATATTTCTGCAAACCTTCTACTTTGATTTCTTTGGCATTGGCATTGATGAAGGCTTGAGTCGCTTTCATCGTGGCTTGGATGCGCGGATCGTTCCAGCGCACGATTTGGTTGTTTTCATCGCGCTTGTCCGACCAGATAATCACGCCGTCGGTGTATTTTTTGCTGATTTCGAGCATTTTGCGCCAGCGGGCGGGGTCGATGAATTGCTTGAAATAAGGGCTGTTGGTGGCCGAATAATATTGCGGCCAAATGTAGCCGATGATTTTTTTGTTGGGAAAGCGTTGATGGATGTCGTCAACGGCGGTTTTCACGTCTTTTTCCCATTGCACCAAATCGGGGGAAGTGATGTAGAACACAGGATTGGCATAGTCGCTGATGACGGCGGTGGGCGCACGGCGTTTGCTGACTTGCCGCCATTTTGCCAAGATGGCTTCGTTGTCAACGTTGGGGCGGTAGTGGCGGATGCCGTGCAGGTGTTCGGAAGGCATGCCGTAGTTGCTGATGACGGCGCGCGGGTTTTCTTCTCTGAAGATTTGGTACATCCGCGCAAAGTCGGTTCTTAATTCGTCAGGAGTCAGCAGCTGGCCGTCTTTTTCGGCAAACCAGCTTTCGATGTCGGTAGAAATAGTGCGGTAGCCTTCGCGGCGCGATTGTTTGGCCAATTCGCGGATACGCGCTTCGTTGAGTACGCCGTGTTTGCGTTTGCCCGTCGGATCGGGTTTGACCAGCTCGCTTTCGTAAACCAAGAACACTTTGGAGAGTTTGTCGGCAGTAAGGTCGGGTTTGCCGACGTAGTCCATGCGGTCGTAGATGATGAAATCTTTGGCATGGGCGGAGAGGGTGGTCAATAAGAGGACGAGGGGCAAAAGGCGGTTGGGTTTCATATTTTTAGGTAGATTAAGGGAAAAGGGCCATTGTACGGGAAGCAGCGTTAAAGTAAGTCAAAGGCCGTCTGAGAGGATAAAAGTTCTTTCAGACGGCCTTTAAGATGAGAGGAAGAAGGGGTTTTGATTGAAACCAATACCTAAATCGTTACGTAGGGTAGGAAAAGATAGGTTTGGTTATATTTTATTAGAAACCCTTAGCAAGTAAAAAACTATTTTCATCTTCAGCATTCAGTAGTAGCGGTCGCTCCCAAATAATATTTTCTCTGATTACTTTTGCTGGAACGCCTGCAGCAATACAATTATTAGGAATTGGTTTTTTCAGCAATGAGAAAGCGCCAATAACCGAACCATCACCAATACGGCTTCCTCCTAATATAGTTGCTCCATATGCAACCCAAACATGGTTACCAATTACAATATCTTTAGAAAAATTAATACGTTTACCAGTATTGGCGTTATAAATCGCATGGGCATCATCTGTCCGAATCTGGTTATTAGTAGCGAACATGCAGTCATCGCCAATAGTTATACTTGTACTTTCGGCACAGGTTACATAAACACTATTGGTACTTGTTGTTCCATTTCCTATTTCAATTTTACAACCAAATCCTAACCGAAACGTACCAAAAATACCTGCTCTTTCTCCTATTACGATAATAGCATTACTTCCTTTAAATTCAATAAAAGTATTTTTGAGGTTTGAGTTTTCATGCAGGATTACACGATTGTTTTTGCCAAAAAAACGAACATGTACATTATTTAAGTTAGACGGAGCTTGAATAAAATTGTTATATTCGTCTTGATAACATCCCATAATTTTTAATTTATCATCACTATATTGGCAATAGACAATATCACCTTTTAAATTTTCTTTTATAATAAATTCATTACCAGTATTGTTGGCTTTAAAAGAAAATAGGGAGTTATCAATATTTATTTCAGTTTCTGTTTGTAAGTTAATAATTTTTTCTATGCTATTTACTATTATTTTTAAGAAAAGTTCATAATTACCTACAGGAATGTCGGAAATGTCAACACCTTCATAATTTAACGTAGCAAACCAACACGTATCATAAGAAATATTTGGATCTTTAGAATATTGTACTGTGAGTTCCTCATGAAGAGCTTTAGCTAATGGCTTTACATAGCTGTTAGTTGCATTTTTAATGATTAATTGGTAGTTAATGTCACTATATTCTTTAGCACTTTGACCTAAGACTATCCCAATGCCTTCTATATAAAGAACACTTCCAAGTAACTTAAACTTTTTTAAGTCTACGATAAATTCTTTGTATTGATTCATTTTATTGTTTCCATAGTTACATAATGTGAATAAATTAAGTATAAGATTATCTGCATAATTATGTAGTTATTCTGTTTAATCAGGATAGAGAAATAAAAATATTAAGATAATCCCTATGTTTTTACTGGTGATAATTACTGTTTCTTTAGAAAGAATATTAACTTAAAGTTTCGCGATTGTCTATAATAGTTTATTGAGTTTTTCAATTAATTCAACGAATTGTAAATATTCAGCTTGTAGTGGGTGTGATTTACTGCGCTGCAGTTTTTCCCAGCAATAGGAAAGTTTCGGCTTTGTTGCGCGGTCTTGCGCCTTGCCACAAGGTTTGCCAACCTGAAGGTGCGCCGATGTTGGCGGCTTGGCGGATGAGGCGGTAGCGGCAGGTCAGGTTGTCGGTCGTGGTTTTGATATGGCTGTATTGAGTCCACGCGATGCGTGTGCGCTGGTCTTGGCTGTCGATGTTGATACATTCGAGGCCGTCTGAAAGCTGCTGTTTCAATTCGGAAGAAAGTGCGGCTTCCATTTGGTGTACCACCGGCGCATGGCTTTTGGCGGCGTTGAGCCACGGTAAAAACAGGGTCATCAGCAAGGCCCAGGCCAAGGTCACGCCGGCTGCCCAGTTGGTCACGGCTTGGCGGCCGCGAATGTTTTTACGCGTAATCGCCCAAAGCCACAACGGGGTAAACAGCAGGGCGACAGTCATCGGAATTGGGTCGATGTCGGGGATGTAATACGGGCTGAAATAGGCGGCGCGTTCGGCCAGCTTGGCAGGCCAGCCGTAGTTCATGGCGAAGAAGCCCAGCCACAGGAAGACGGCAATCAGACCGAATGCCATGATGCCGAACCAGTTGATAAATGCAGCAGCACCGCGGCGCAGTCCGTCCAGTTGTGCCGCGCCGAGCAGGGCGAGCGGCGGCAGCAGCCAAACGAGGTTGTCTTGCAGGCGTTGCGGATTGATGGCAAGCAGGGCTGTCATGATAATCAGCCACGACAGGCTCAGAATGCCCCAGTTTTTATCGTGGATACGCGTGCGGCTGAGTGTCCATGCCGCCAGCGGCCAAGCAGGCAGGGCAAACCACAGCAGGTTTTTCAGATAATAGGGTAGGTTGAAGGCCGTCTGAATCTGATGGAAACCGCCGAATACGCCTAAGGAATAATGGTTGAACCAAATATCAAACCATTCGGGGTTAGTTTTTGATAAAACCAGCGGATACAGAATCAGCAGGGGCAGGGAAACGACGATGGCGCCAATCAGGGTCAGCAGATAGCGTTTGCTCTGCCAAGTGGAATGGAACGACAGGGCAAGTGCCAAAAACATCATGGCCGCGGTCAGCAGATAGCCTGATGAGAGGGAGAGTAAAACCCAACCGCCGCACAACAGCAAAATGGCGATAATGACGCGGCGGCGTGCCAGTGAAAAGCCGCATAGAATCAATCCAAATGCTGCAAAAGCGGCCGACATGGGATTGAGGAAGTGGGCGATGGGCAGCAAACCGATACTGCCGATAAGGATTAAGACAACGCTGCGGCCGTGGTGTCTGCCGAGGAAGTTGAAACCGGCAAATCCGCAGGCCGTCAGTCCGATGGCGGTGAATACCACGCCGGCAAAGCGCGCAGCATCATAGGTATCGGCCGCCCAAGGTGAAAACAGGGTTTGGAATGCAGTTGCTACCCACAAAAAAGCAGGGGAGATGGTGAAATCGGGTTGGCCGAAGATTTGTGCCACCAACAGGCTGCCGCCGTTTTTCATGGATTCGGAGGCGGTAAAGAGGGAGGGTTCGGCAGGGTTCCACAAGTCATGCGAGAACACGCCCGGCCACAGCCAGGCAAAGGCCATCAGCAGCAGAAGCCATGGTTTTTCATGGGTTTTTTGGGGGCGACGCGGATCGGGCGGTGTGTAAGTCAGCATGGAAGGTCAAAAAACGGTTGGTTTGAATAGCAATGGTACAGGGTTTGACGGGTTTGCGCGATATGCCGGACTGGAGGGCTTTGTAAAATAATGCTTACGGCTCGTTTTTATCGGGTGTTTGGAATGATATGGTATTCGGTTGACGACAAAAAGTTCAGGCCGTTTGAAAGAAATATTTCAGACGGCCTGAATGCAAAAAAGACTGCACGAAGCAGTCTTTTTGACAAAGCGGCAATTAGCGTTTGAACAGGTTGCCGAATTTGTTGTTGAATTTGTCCACGCGACCGGTAGTGTCGACGATTTTTTGAGTACCGGTGTAGAAAGGGTGGCACAGAGAGCAAACCTCAACGTTGAAGCTGTCTTTTTCCATTGCGGATTTGGTCACGAATTTGTTGCCGCAAGAGCAGGTAACGTTGATTTCGTGGTAGTTCGGGTGAATACCTTGTTTCATTTGATTTCCTTTCGATTAAGCGGGCACAGGGGTTTTGCCTGTACTTCAGTTAAGCGTGGAATTTTCGCTATTTTTGGCTGTTTCGTCAAGAGGATATTTTGTATGCAGGGCAGTTTCGCAACAGACGAGAACAGTTTAGAATAGAGTCTCGAACCAAATATTATGCGATCAGATTGTAATCTAACTGAAAAGAGGATGTAAAGCCTCCTCTAGATGTGAAACTTTAAGAAGAATAATAGTCTGAATAATATTTACGCTTGTACGAACAGGAGACGGAATCAATGTGGAAAAGGATATTGACGTGCATTTTGCGTGTTTGGGGAGGAATGTTGCCTCCGTCTTATTGCAAACCATTCGGCAGAATTGCGCAAAAATTCCGCGCCGCTTTGGCTGCATGCATTTCTCCAAACATCGGTAAAAACGTCAATATTGAAAAAGGCGGATACGTCTTTCCGGATACGGTAGTCGGCGATAATTCGGGTATCGGCGTAAACTGCGAAATCTGCCACGGTTTGACCCTCGGCAAGAACGTGATGATGGGGCCGGAATGCCTGTTTTATTCGACCAACCACAAATTCAACCCTGAAACCCGCCGCTTTGAAGGATATACGGATATCCGCCCGATTGTGATTGAAGACGATGTCTGGATTGGTCGGCGTGCGATTATCATGGGCGGCGTTACCATCGGTAAGGGCGCGGTAATCGGCGCAGGTTCGGTGGTTACTAAAGATGTGCCGCCTTATTGCGTGGCTGCGGGCAATCCTGCGATTGTTCGGAAAAATCTGCTCGATGAGCAAGAGCTTGCAGCCGAATAGCGTAAACAAAATAGCAAAATAAAAGGCCGTCTGAATTTCAGACGGCCTTTTTTCAATAGTGCTTAAGCGGCAATTTTTTCGCATTCTTTAATGCAAGCCAAGCAAGATTCGTAGCAGGCTTTGCATTCAGCGTGGTGGCCGGCGTGTTCTTTGCAGGCGGCGGAACATTGTTTGCAGGCTTCGATGCATACTTTTGCCAAAGATGGAGTCAGGCGTGAATTTTGGGCAGCGAGGTTTTGCAATGTGCCGCACAGTGCCAACATTTGGTTAACGCCGGTTGCGCAGTCTTTCATGGAGGTATCGCCTTCGCTCAACAGGGCGATGCAGTGTGCCAGACAGATTTGACCGGCTTCAACGCAATGTGCGGCCGCTTTGCGCGCAGCTTCGTAGGCGCGTGGTGCAGAATGTGCGTGACCGGCATGGTGTGCATGGCCGGCATGGTCGTGAGCACGAGCAAAAGAAGCGGCGGCGGTGAGGGAGACAGCAGCAGCGCTGCCGATAAATTGACGACGGTTCATAAGATAGAGTCCTTTTTGCTTTGTAGAAATATCGGACGAATTATTTCATCCATTATTAAAAGGTTATCATGTTATTCGTTTTTAAACAACAGGCCGTCTGAAGGTATCGAGAACACGTTCAGACGGCCTGTCGTCGGATATGATATTTGTTTAAATGAATTACAAATCGGATGTTTGGAATGCGGCCAAGTGACTTTTGCCGAGAAAATAGTCGGTTTATTCCGCCAACAATTCTTCCGGTTTGACTTTCTCTCCATACACGGGCAAGAGGGTTTTTTCATAGGCGGCTTTCAGACGGCCGTCTTTTTTCATGGCGGCGATTTCGCCGTTGACCCAGTTCAGGAGGTCGGTGTTGCCTTTTTGAACAGCCGGGGCGATGAATTCGGCAGGGCCGAGGTTGCCGATGGCGACTTCAAAATTCGGGTTTTCTTTTGCCCATGCCCACAGCAGGGCGTTGTCGTGGGCGAGTGCTACGCCGCGGCCGTCTTTCAGTGCGTCGAAGGTTTCGGTATTTTGGTCGAATTTCAGCAGTTTGACTTCAGGATGGCTTTTGGTGAAGAAGGCGTCGGCGGTGGTGCCTTTGTTGACCAGAAGGGTTTGGTCTTTCAATTGTGCAACGTCGGTAATCGGTTTGTCTTTGGGGGAAACTACGCCCAAGGCCACTTTCATGTAAGGATCGGCGAAATCGACGGCTTCGGCGCGTTCGGGTGTTTTGGTGAAGTTGGCGAGGATGAGGTCGACTTTGCCGGAACGGACGTATTCGACGCGGTTTGCGGCCTCGGTCAGGACGAATTCGACTTTGTCGGGGCTGCCGAGCAGGTCTTTGGCCAGGTCTTTGGCGATTTCAACGTCAAAGCCTTGGTTTTTGCCGTTGGCGTCAACATAGCCGAACGGAGGCTTGTCGCCGAATACACCGATACGGATGACGCCTTTTTCTTTGATGGAGGCAACGGTCGCCGCTCCGCTGCTTTGTGAAGATTGGGCATCGCCGGAGCCGCCTCCGCAAGCAGTCAGGCCGACGGCGATGGCGGCAGAGGCGAGGAGGGCTTTGAATTTGGCATTCAATTGCATGAGTGTTTCCTTTTCAAATGTTTGATTGAAAGTGGAGGTCGTCTGAAAAAGGGTTCGGACGGCCTGAAAATAAAATCAGTAGTCCATGCCTGCCAAGAATTGGCGGGCGCGTTCGCTTTTGGGGGCGGAGAAGAAGGTTTCGGGGTCGGACGATTCAACGATGCCGCCTTTGTCCATGAAAACGATGCGGTCGGCAACTTTGCGGGCAAACCCCATTTCATGGGTTACGATGAGCATGCTCATGCCTTCGCGGGCGAGTTCTAAAACCACTTCCAAGACCTCGCGCACCATTTCGGGGTCGAGTGCGGCGGTGATTTCGTCCAGCAGGATGACTTCCGGATTCAGGCACAGGGCGCGGACAATGGCGATGCGTTGTTTCTGGCCACCGGAGAGTTCGCGCGGATAGGCGTTTTTGCGGTCGAGCAGACCGACGCGTTCCAACAGTTTGTCGGCTTGTGCCTCTGCTTCGGCACGGTTGCGGTTTTGTACTTTCACCGGACCTAAGAGGATGTTTTCGATGACGGTCATGTGGGCAAACAGTTCATAGCTTTGAAAGACCATGCCGACTTTTTGCCGGGCGGTTTGCCAGGAAACGTCTTTGCCGAATTCGCCGACTCCATCCATCACGATGCTGCCGCCTTGGTGCGGCTCCAAACCGTTTACGCAGCGCAGGAGGGTGGATTTGCCGCAGCCGGACGGACCCAGCAGTACGATGACTTCGCCTTTTTCCAAGTCCAAGTCTAAGGATTGAATGGCGGTTACGTTGCCGTATTGTTTGTGCAGGTTGCGGATGCTCAGTAAAGCCATGTCAGTGTTCCCATTTTTGTTCAAGTTTTGCCGCCAGCAGCGACAGCGGCCAGCAACAGAAGAAATACAGCATAAAAATCAGGCCGTAAACCCAAAATGAAGCATTGGGTTGCGTCAGCAGCGAGTTTTCGATGATTTGCTGACCAACTTTGACGACTTCGATGACGCCGATAAGGGAGGCGAGCGAGCTGGTTTTGATCATGCGCGTAAACAGATTGACGGCGCCGGGCAATACGCGGCGGATGCTTTGCGGCAGCTCGATGTAGCGGAATACCTGCCCGCGGCTCAAGCCGAGTGCCAGGCCTGATTCGACCTGGTGTTTTTCAATCGATTCCAATGCACCGCGGACCAAATCGCCCATTTCGGCGATGCCCCACATGGTAAATACCCAGACGCAGACCCAAAATCCATCGATGTGGATGCCTGTCCAGACGGATAGGCCGAAATACAGGCCGAACAGCCACACCAAAATCGGCACGATTCGGATGGTTTCGAGATAAAACCGTCCGATAAAGCGGATGAGCTGGTTGCGCGAACGCAAAACCAAGCCGAACAGCGTACCCAATACGCAGGAGGCGGCAACGGAGGCCAGGGAAATCTGCGCCGTCAGCAACAGACCTTCGCCCAAGCGTGCTGCATTTTGTCCTTCAAACAGCCAGTCAAACACCATATTTTGCACTCCGTACGCGGTTTTCTGCCCAGCGCGCCAGAAGCGAAACGGGCAGAAGGATGATCAGGTAGCTGGCAAACAGCAGGAACAAGGCTTCGTTGGTTTTATAGTCCATGCCGATGATGTCTTTGGTAACGAACAACAATTCTGCAATGCCGACCGCGCTGACGATAGATGTTTCTTTCATCAAAAACAATACGTTTGCGCCGATGGCGGGAACGGCGACCGCCCATGCCTGAGGCAATTCGACATAGCGGAACACTTGAAAGCGGCTCAAACCGATGGCCTTTCCCGCTTCGATCTGCCCTTTTGGGACGGCCAAAATACCGGCGCGGATGGCTTCCGCCATATAGCTTGCGCCCAAGAAAACCAGTGCGATCACGCCGCAGATGAAACCGTCCCATTTAATGCCCATTTTCGGCAGGCCGTAATACAGGAAAAACAATTGGATCAGCAGGGGCGTATTGCGCGACAGCTCGATATAGGCGCGTGCCAATGCGTAGAAGGGGCGGATGCGGTATGCCGTAACCACGGCAACGGGCAGGCCGAACAGCAACGACAAAACGACGCCATATACCGACAATTCCAGCGTCAGCTTTGCCGCATCGACAAATTTAGGGATGGCATCGATCAGATAAGACCAGTTCATCAGAGTCAGACAATCAGCATGATAAAGGCAGTATTTTAACGGGTTTGTAAGAGAGTGTTAAATAATGGATAGGAATATCGATTGTGGATAAAACACAAAAAATGGAATAAGGCAAAGGCCGTCTGAAACGTTTCAGACGGCCTTGAAATGTCAAGGTTTCCGCGTCAGGCGGCAGCCGCTTTCCGTTCATGAATCAGTAAATTCAACAGGGCGGCCGCGCCTGCCAAGACTGCGTCGGCGTACCACATCCAGCCGTAATCGTTGAAGCGCGTGATGACGATGCTGCCGATGTATGAACCCAAAAAGCCGCCGATTTGGTGGCTCAACATGGTCAACCCGAAGAGGGTGGCCAAGTAGCGCGTACCGAAAAGTTTGCCGGTAATGGCGGCGGTGGGAGCGACGGTTGCCAGCCAAGTGAAACCGAGTCCGGCGGCGAAAAGATAGAAGTTCAAATCGGTTTTAGGTGCGGCCAGATAAATCAATATCATGGCGACACGCGAAGCATATAAACCGAAGAGGACGTATTTGCCCAAAAATCTGCCGGTACACCAGCCTGAAAAAATACAGCCGGCGATGTTTGCCAAACCAATAATGGCAATGGAGGTCGAAGCGACCGTAGCGGGGAGGCTGCAAAGTGAAATTTCGGTCGGTAGGTGGGTAACCAAAAAGGCGATGTGGAAACCGCAGGTAAAGAAACCCAAATGCAGCAAGATATAGCTGCGGTTGGCGAAAGCCTTGCAGACGGCCTGCTTCAGGGTTTGGCCGCCGTTGTCGGTATGGACGGTGTGAGAAGCATGTTTGCCGCCGGCCAGCCACCAAGAAATCGGCAAAATCAAGATGGCAATGACTGCCCAAACATAAAATGTCCCCGTCCAGCCGATGTGGGGCAGTGCAATCAAACCTTGAACCAGCGGCGCGAACAAAAATTGCCCTGCGGACCCGCCTGCATTGACCAGGCCGGAAGCCAAGCCGCGCCGATGAGGCGGTGTTTTGGCGGCTACCTGTCCCATAATGATGGAAAATCCGCCCGAACCCGTACCGAATGCCAACAATAAACCGATACCCAGCATCAGCCCCCAATAAGTCGGCATTTGCGGCACCATCAGACAGGCGGCAATCAATAGAACCGTCCCGCCGGCTAAAACCTTAAACGCGCCGAAACGGTCGGCCAACGCGCCGGACAAGGGTTGCGATATGCCCCACATCAATTGGAAAACGGCAATAATCAGGCTGAACTGGGTCATGCTCAATTCGGTCGAGTTGACGACGGGCAGGACAAAAAGCCCTAAAGTCATCCTCATGCCGATGGTAATCAGCAGGATGGAGGCGGCAGCGGCGATCAGCAGCCACAAATTGGGTAATTTGGCAGAAGAATCGGTCATGATGTTTGTGTATGTAAGGGGCAGGGAATAAAAGCTATTCCTGCCACTATATTATTTATTTGATTTCTCGGCGAGCCGATATATAAACGCGCGATTCTAGCATTGGGCGGGAAACGGCATAAATAACCGTTGGTTCTTTGGATATGGTAAAAAGTGATATGGTTTGAGGATGAATTGAGGATGAAGCGGTCAAATATTCTTCGTTTGGTACTGACGGAGCAAGCAAATTGCCGTTGAATTTTCGTTTGAGAAGAAAGGCCGTCTGAAAAGTTTCAGACGGCCTTTGTTTGACTGACTTACATCAGATGATTTCCAGAATGAAATACTGACGCAGTTTTTCGTACACATTATTTTGTACGTTGATACAACCATTGGTTATGATGCGGTCGGCCACATGAGGAGAAGCGATGCGTTCCATGCGTCTTTCCTGCGGCTTGAGCGTCCATACCCTGTGTAACGCAAACAGAAAGTCATTTTCTTCTTTGAAGCCGATAACCTCGCCACCGTAACCCGGTTTGCTGGTCATCATCGGCGTCATATTGAATTTGCCTTTCGGAGTGGTCTTGCCAATCAGTACCGGATGGCACTGACCGTCATCGGCAAAGCAAAGCTCCGCCTTAGCTGTATTGACCACAACTTTTTTACGCTGGATATAGTCACTGACAGCATCGGCAGCGGCCAAAGAATTCAGACCTGCTGCCAAGGCTATACCCAATAGGATCCGTTTCAAATTTGTCCTTATTGACGGATGCGTTTAGGAGCTTCTTTAATGATCTCGCGGATGATCACTTGAGGCTCTTGTTTAGGTGTAGGTGCTGGAGGAGGACATACGGCATCTTTAGGGAATACTGGATTCCAGAAGAAGCTGCGTGCAAATTTGTCTTTGTCGAAGATCACTTTGTATTGGCAAGTAGTGATGCCTTCAACGCCGGAAGTGTTTTCAGGGTCAACGCCTACGCCTGGGGTGTAGAAGTGGAACAGGTAGTCCCATTCACGCACGCCAACCATGCCTTCGTCGTAGTGAGGACGGCCGAGGATTTTGTAGATGTCGTCTTTGGTCAGGCCAGGACGCATTTGATCCAGCTCGTCAAAAGTCGGGAATGTACCGCGGTCTTTGTTGAAGGTCAGGGAGTAAGGTTTAGGGAAGCGTGGCTCGTCTGTAGTGCCTTCAGGAGTGATTTTGCTCTTAGTAGCACAGGCGGCCAGCAGGCCGGTAGCCAGCAGGACGAAGCCCACTTTTGCGATTTTTTTCATTTGATAATCCTTTTATTGATTTTACCAGCCGAACTTTTCAGACGGCCTGTTAGTGCCGGCAGCGAGTTTGCCGGTTTACCCAAATAATGTTGTGCTTCTTAAAGATGTACCCGACGGTTTGACAAACAAGAACATCGGCACATTCCGGCAGGGTATTGCGCCTCATCTCCGTTGTATCCGCCTGAATCGGCAGAACCGTTCAGACGGCCCGACTGACATTTATTGTCACTTTGTAACAATTTCACTGCGAGTAAGGCTTGGAGTTTAGAGATGTCCGGTTTTCGATAAATCAGGTTGTATTGCGTAATACCTTGTTATCTTTGTGCTTTAGTTCATTTTGGCATTTGCCGGAGATTAGGTACTTAATCTTTCGGGTGTTATCCCTGCAAATTGTATGCCAGTTTTCCTTTATACGCATAATCTGTGTATGCCAGAATGTTGGCTTTATACAACATTCATATTAACGAACCAGAAACGGATTGTACCTTTTCTCATGCCCGATGCTGGTCATGCGGCCGTGTCCGGCTATAACTTGCGTGGTTTCGGGCAGGGTTAATAGTTTAGCGCAGATATTGTTTATGAGGTCATCATGATTACCGCGCGGAAAATCTGTGCGACCAACGGTCTCATAAAATAAAACATCGCCTGCGACTAAAAGTCCGTTTTCGGCGTTGTAAAAAACGACTTGGCCGGGAGTGTGGCCGGGAATGTGGAGGACTTGGAAGCTATGGTTGCCGACTTTGAGCGTTTCCCCTTCTTCCAGCCAGCGTGTCGGCGTGAATGACGGAGAAACAGGGAAGCCGTATTGCGCCGTTGTTTGCGGGAGAGCTTGGAGCAGGAATTCATCGTCTTTGTGCGGGCCGAAAACAGGTACGTCGCAGGTTTTTAAAAGCTCAACCACGCCGCCTGCGTGGTCAAGATGGCCGTGGGTCAGCCAAATGGCGGTCAGCTTGAGGCCTTTGCTTTGGACTTGTTGCAATAAATAAGGGACGTCGCCGCCGACATCGGTCAACACGGCTTCTTTGGTTTCATCGTCCCAAATCAGCGTGCAGTTTTGACGGAAGGGGGTAACTGCGTTGATTTCAAATTGGAGTGCCATGGGTGTTCCTAGGAAATGCTTATTTAATGTTGTTTACGTTTCAGACGGTCTTTTGTTATTATGCATATATAATAACAAAAGCAAGTATGGAAAAGTATCTTATGAATATGAATAATGTAATGCGAACCATGATACCGATTTTTGCGGCTTCTTTCATCTCTGCGGCGTTTGGTGCAGATTTGTTGTTGGCGCAGGAATATAAAAATCAAGATATTGCCGGTTGGGCCATGAGTGAAAAGTTGGATGGCGTACGCGCGTATTGGGACGGCAGGCAGCTGGTCAGTCGTCAGGGCTATGCGTTTACACCGCCCAAAGGTTTTACAGCAGGTTTTCCGCCGTTTCCGATGGATGGCGAGTTGTACAGCGGACGAGGGCGGTTTGAGCAAATTTCCGCGACGGTGCGTTCTGCCTCGGGAAATTGGGACGGCATCCGTTTGCATGTTTTTGATGTGCCGCAGGCGCAGGGCAATCTGTATCAGCGGCTGGAAACGGCTTCGAAATGGCTGAAATCACACCCGTCGGCACGGTTTACGGTTATTCCGCAAGTCAAGGTGCGCGACAAACAGCATGCTTTGGATTTTTTGAAACAAGTCGAAGCGCTGGGTGGGGAAGGTGTGATGCTGCGTCAACCTGAAGCCCGTTATGCAAGCGGTAGAAATGGGCAGCTGTTGAAGCTGAAAAGTGAATATGATGATGAATGTACAGTGACGCGTCATTATGAGGGCAAAGGGCGAAATGTCGGGCGTTTGGGTGCGGTAGGATGCAAAAACCAATATGGCGAGTTTCGTATCGGCAGCGGTTTTAAGGATAAAGACCGCGACCATCCGCCGAAAATCGGTGCGCTGATTACTTACCGTTATCGTGGTTTTACGCAAAAGGGAACGCCGAAATTTGCAACATTTGTCAGGGTGCGCTCGGATCGATAAAACAAATTAAAGGCCGTCTGAAAATAGGTTTCAGACGGCCTTTAATATAGATGTTGCATAGTCTTTTATAAGGTTTCCAATACATCGGGCAATTCGGCCAAGCTTTTGAGCATGGCGATATGGGGCAGGGCGGAAAGTTGTTGGGCAGTGTGTGCGCCGGTGGTGACAGCGATGGCGCGGATTTTGGCATTGGCAGCCATTTCTAGGTCGTGGGTGGTGTCGCCGACGACGACGGCCTCTTCCGGCTCAACACCCAGTCGGTCGCAGAGGGCGAGTACCATATCGGGCGCGGGTTTGGACGGATATTCGCTAGCGCAGGCGGTTTCCAGCCAGAAGGCTTGGGTGCCGGTTTGCTCGATGGACCTATCCAGTCCGCTGCGGCCTTTGCCGGTCGCTACGGCAAGCCAATAGCCTTGTTGCTTCAAGCGTTGCAGGCAGGGCAGGGCTTCGGGGAACAGGGTCATGTTGCGGTTGTTGGGATTGAGATAGTGCGCGGCATAGGTCTCAATCAGGGTTTCCTGAACGTGTTCGCTGACGTTGTGGGCAAGGCGGCGGATGATGCCGGAGAGGCTGTATCCGATGAGTGGGCGGATTTGGTCGGCTTCGGGAACAGGCAGGCCGCAATCGGCAAAGCTTTGCTGAAAGGTGTGGATAATGGGGTTGGTGGTGTCGGCAAGCGTGCCGTCCCAGTCGAAAATAATGAGTTTGGGTTTCATGGTTTTCCTTTCAGACGTCCTTGAATAACTTATTATTTTAAAAGTGTATTTTGATGTAGCTGAATTCACCAAAATACGCGAATAGAACTATGAGTTACTTAATATTTTAACTTTTTCTTGATTGAATTCTTGTTCGGAAAGAATACCTTGATCTAATAATTTCTTTAAATTTACTAATTGATCATATTTTTTGTTGTTGCTTGAATTATCAATATCTACTTGTTTTGTCTCTGTGCAGATAAAAATAATTTCAATCCTAGGCCAATTCCCTAAGATGTGAGGAGGAGTAGATGCTCTTTCTCTAATTGCTTTCATACTTTTATTTTTTTGTTTGCAGAAAGCCTGTGCTCTTTTTTCAGCACTGTGTCTCACAGCAGTTGAAGGAGTAAATCCTGATGCTCCTTGGTGGAATATGCGATATTCTTGTTCATTATTTTCATTAACATCTAAAATAGTTTCTTTGCCTTTGTAAATGATTGCTGTATCAAAACCCGAGTTTCCCTTTTCAACGATTTGGATTCCCGATGCAGTTGTACAACCAGCTAAAATTAATGCTAATAGAAGATAAAATTTAGACATGACGTTTCCTTATTTTGGGTTAAGTAAATCTATTTGATTTCAGACGGCCTTTTCCTGATTTTCTAACATTACAACGAATTGCGCCAATTCTTGCGGCAGGGGGGCTTTCAGGATCAGTTTTTCGCCGGTCAGCGGATGGGTGAGGTGCAGCTCGGAAGCATGCAGGAACATTCTTTTCAAACCGAGTTTCTGCAGGCGTTTGTTGGCTTGATAGTCGCCGTAGCGTTCGTCGCCGGCAATGGGGCAGTCTTGCGATTGCAGGTGGACGCGGATTTGGTGGGTGCGGCCGGTTTTCAGGGTGGCTTCGACAAAGGTTAGGTTGGATAGACCGACTTGGTGCAAAAGGCCGTCTGAAAAACGGTTTAACACGCGGAAGATGGTGTGGGCGGATTGGCCGTCTTCGCTGACGCGCACCATTTTTTCGCCTTGCGCGCCGGTGTATTTGAACAGGGGGAGCTTGACATGGAAGCGGTCGTTCGGCAGCCTGCCGACACCCAGTGCGAGATAGATTTTTTTCGGATGGTCGTTGCGGATGGCTTCGTGCAGTTTCACCAAGGCGCTGCGTTTTTTGGCGATCATCAAGAGGCCGCTGGTGTCTTTGTCGAGGCGGTGGACGAGTTCGAGATAACGCGCTTCGGGACGGGCGCGGCGGATTTGTTCGATGACGCCGAAACTCACGCCGCTGCCGCCGTGGACGGCAACGCCGGACGGTTTGTTGATGACCAAAAGCGCATCGTCTTCATAAACGATGTCAAACTCGCGTGCTGGCGCGGCCTGGTTTTCAGACGGCCTTTGTTTTTCTGCGATGCGTATCGGCGGAATACGAATAGTATCGCCTGCCTGAATGCGGTTGTCGGGTTTGCAGCGTTTTTTGTTCAGCCGCACTTCGCCGGCGCGGATAATGCGGTGGATATGGCTTTTCGGGACGCCTTTGAGGATTTTTATCAGATAGTTATCAAGGCGTTGGCCTTCCTCGTGTTCGGCAACGGCAATCAGGCTGACTGAATCTTTGCGTATTGCGTGCATTTTCTCTATAATCCCAAACGTCCGTTTCTGGACCCGAACCTGCCGTTGCAGGCCGTCTGAAACGGATTTATTGTTAAAACGAGATTTTATATTAAAAACGCACTCCGCAAAGCATTTCCTTGTGTTTGTTCAAAGCCGGCAAACGCAATCCCGTAATTAAGTTTGAATTGAACCTGCCGTCCGGCCGGGCGTAAGACGCAGTCTGCGCAGCACCGTCCGAAATTACCGGCGCTACGATAATAAGAAGATGTAGGCTGCCTTATTTTGTCCGAAGCATCAGCATTCGGACGGCAGCGGAACCATCAACCTTTCCGCCGCATCGTTCTTTATTTCCTTCTTTATCTGAATCCGTCCGCACATGGCTTGAGCTCAAGCATGCAACCTTGCGGATTTCAAATCAAATACTGGTTACACGGGGATTTTCCCATCTTGCCTTTGAAGAGTGCCAACCGGACAGACAGGCCGTCTGAAAAAGATATTCACAAATCAAACGGCCGCTGTTCACGAGGTGACTATGAAAAGAATGTTATTCAACGCAACGCAGGCTGAAGAGCTGCGCGTTGCCATTGTCGATGGCCAAAACCTTTTGGACTTGGACATCGAAACGCTGGGCAAAGAACAGCGTAAAGGCAATATCTACAAAGGTATCATTACCCGCATCGAGCCGTCGCTGGAAGCGTGTTTCGTCGATTACGGAACCGACCGCCACGGCTTTTTGCCGTTTAAAGAAGTATCGCGTTCATATTTCCGCGACTACGAAGGCGGCAGGGCGCGTATTCAGGACGTACTCAAAGAGGGCATGGAAGTCATCGTCCAAGTCGAAAAAGACGAGCGCGGCAACAAAGGCGCGGCACTGACTACTTTCATCAGCCTGGCCGGCCGCTATTTGGTATTGATGCCGAACAACCCGCGCGGCGGCGGCGTATCCCGCCGTATCGAAGGCGAAGAGCGTCAAGAGTTGAAAGCCGCCATGGCCGAACTCGACATTCCGAACGGCATGAGCATCATTGCCCGTACTGCCGGCATCGGCCGCAGTGCGGAAGAGTTGGAATGGGACTTGAATTACCTCAAACAACTCTGGCAAGCTATTGAAGAAGCAGGCAAAGCACACCATGACCCTTACCTGCTCTTTATGGAAAGCTCGCTGCTGATTCGTGCGATTCGCGATTATTTCCGTCCCGATATCGGCGAGATTTTGGTGGACAATCAAGAAGTTCACGACCAAGTTGCCGAGTTCATGAGCTACGTCATGCCGAGCAATGTAGGCCGTCTGAAACTCTATCAAGACCACACGCCTCTGTTCTCCCGTTTCCAAATCGAACACCAAATCGAAAGCGCGTTCTCACGCAGCGTCAGCCTGCCTTCCGGCGGCGCGATTGTGATCGACCACACCGAAGCCCTGGTTTCCATCGACGTCAACTCCGCCCGCGCCACACGCGGCTCGGACATCGAAGACACCGCGTTTAAAACCAATATGGAAGCCGCCGAAGAGGTCGCCCGTCAAATGCGCCTGCGCGACTTGGGCGGTTTGGTCGTCATCGACTTCATCGACATGGAAAATCCGAAACACCAACGCGATGTTGAAAACGTCCTGCGCGACGCGCTCAAAAAAGACCGCGCCCGCGTACAAATGGGCAAACTTTCGCGTTTCGGCCTTTTGGAATTGAGCCGCCAACGTTTGAAACCGGCTTTGGGCGAAAGCAGCCATGTTGCGTGTCCGCGTTGTGCCGGTACCGGTGTTATCCGCGGCATCGAATCCACCGCCCTGCACGTTTTGCGCATCATTCAAGAAGAAGCAATGAAAGACAACACCGGCGAAGTACACGCACAAGTGCCTGTCGATGTTGCTACCTTCCTGTTGAACGAAAAACGCGCCGAGCTGTTTGCGATGGAAGAACGTTTGGATGTGAACGTCGTCCTGATTCCAAACATCCACTTGGAAAATCCGCACTACGAAATCAACCGCATCCGCATTGATGACGTAGAAGAAGACGGCGAACCGAGCTACAAACGCGTTGCCGAGCCGGAAGAAGACGAATCCGCCAAACCTTTCGGCAGCGAAAAAGCTAAAGCGGCCCGTCCTGAGCCTGCCGTCAAAGGCGTGCGCCATACCCAGCCTGCACCGACTGTCGCCCCTGAGAAAAAAGCCTCTTGGTGGGACAGCTTCAAAGCTTGGTTGAAACGCATTTTCGGCGGCGAGCCTGCACCTGCGGCAGTTGCTCAAGAGCCTGCCGAAAAACGTACGGCAAACAACCGCGGCCAAAACGGCAACCGCCGTTCGAGCAGCCGCCGTCAAAATCCGCGCCGCAACAACAAACACGACGGCAGCAAAGTCGAAGTGCGCGAAGTGAATGCCGAAGCCGCCGACAGTAAGTTTGAAGAAAGCAAATCAAACGAAAGCCGCAACGACGAGCGTAAAGAAAGCCGCCGCAGCCGCAACCGCAACAACCGCCGCGATGAGCGCAACAACGAGCGCAACCGTGTCGAGGAAACGGTTGAAGACGTAAACGTTCAAGAAGTGGCCGCACTGGCTGAGATGCCGTCTGAAAACCAAGCGGAACAAAACGGCAATAAACGCCGCCGCAACAACGGCCGTAACGAGCGCAACCGTAACCAATATGCGGAAAGCCATGTTGAAGACGCAAACGTTCAAGCCGATAGCGAACAGGCGCAAGCGGAAGCGGACGACAATGCCCGCAGCGAAGAGGGTGTGAAAAACAACGGCCGTCAAGGACGCGACCGCAACAACCGTCAGCGCAACAACCGCAACGACCGCCGTTCAAACAGCAAAAAACGCAATATTCCGTCTTCGGCAAAAATCGAGCAATACCTGAACATTACCGACACCGCTGACAAAGTCCTCTTTGCCGTGGCGCATGTTTTGGGTTTGAATGAAACGGTTGAAGCTGAAAATGTACCTTTGCCGCAGGAAGATGATCATGCCGAGCCGCTGGTGATTGTGGTATCCGAGCCTGAAGTTGCCAGCGCAGAGCCATTCGTATTTGCCATTGAAAGCGAAGACGAGCCTGCCGTCGCGCAAACCGAAAGCGCCGATGCCGAACAAGCCCTGCTTGCTTCTGCCGTCAGCAACGTCAAAGAAGCCATTTCCGCGGTATTGTCTCCGAATGAAACTGCCGTTGCAGAAGTCGCAGAACCGGTTGAAACAGCAACTGAAACTGTGGCAACGCAAACTGAGGCCGTAGCTGAAAAAGCGCCTGTTGCCGCTGTTTTGCCGGAAGGTTTGGGCGATTTGATCTTCGTTGAAACCGATCCGCAAGCCGTTGCCGCTTTTGTCGCGCAGCCGCAACCCGAACCGGTTGCCAAAACACGTCGTTCGGATGTGCCTAAAGTAGAAGTGGAAGACATAGCAGTCGAAATGATTTTGGTGGAAACACGCAAAGACTAAGATTGGTTTTCCAGTTAAAAGCCCGATGTTGAACGCATCGGTCTTTTTTATTGGCAAGGAGGTGCGCTGCTCATTTTCTTTGTGTTTGCTATGAGGGTTGCTACATGGTTGAAAAAGCAGGATTGCTTGCTGAGAAAGGGAAGGGCGTGATTCTTTCAATGAGAAGGACTTAACGAAATAGATTGATATGAGAAAAGGCCGTCTGAAATGGTTTCAGACGGCCTTGGTTTGTGTGTATGTTTAGGTATTGTGATTATTTTTTGTTCAGAGAGTCACGGATTTCGCGCAACAACAGAACTTCTTCGCTAGGCTCTGCTGGTGCTTCTTCAGCAGGAGCTTCGGTTTTTTTCATGGAGTTGATGGCTTTAACCACGCAGAAGATGGCAGCGGCAACGATCAGGAAGCTGATCACAGTGTTGATGAACAGACCGATGTTCAGGGTAACGGCACCGGCTGCTTGAGCGGCTGCCAGGTTGGCGTAACCTTCAGCAGGAGCGGCTTGTGCGCCGTCTTTCAGGGTAATGAACAGGTTGGAGAAATCAACGCCGCCGATCAGCAGACCGATAGGAGGCATGATTACATCATCAACCAATGATTTGACGATGCCGCTGAATGCTGTACCGACAACCATACCGACTGCGAGGTCGACAACGTTGCCACGCATAATAAATTCTTTAAATTCTGAAGCGATTGACATAATTAATCTCCTGTATGTGTTTGAGTCAAAATCAGATGTAGTTCAATAAAACGGCAGGCATATTAACGCTTTATCGGTTAAGAAAAATTCATTAATGTTAAATTTTGTATTTTATGCTAAAAATGCCCGGCTTCTATGCTTTCTGTATGAAAAACAGGCCATCTAAATTTTTTCTGTTACTTTTTTGCACCACTTTTTATCAGCGGTTAAGCATCAGATAACATGAATGTTATCTTTAGAATCAATGCTCTATCAGAATTTCAAATTGAGGTAGAATGATAATATAATAATGTTGAAAACATAATCATTGAAAGCCTGTAAAGTTAATGTTTCGTATCCGTATTTGACTTTCAGACGGCCTTTTTTGTCATGCAGTTATTCAAGCCATAATGTAACGGCCATAAAAAACGCACTTTCATCATGAAAGTGCGTTTGGTGTGAAAACTGTTTAGTTTTCTTCGTCATTCAGCGCGTTGATGCTGTAACCGCCGTCAACATAGGTAATCTCGCCGGTAATGCCGGAAGCGAGGTCGGACAAGAGGAAGGCGGCGGTGTTGCCGACTTCTTCGGTGGTCACGTTGCGGCCCAATGGGTTGTGGGAAGCGACGTGGCCCAAGAGTTTGCTTAAATCGGCGATACCGGAAGCGGCCAGGGTTTTGATCGGGCCTGCGGAGATGCCGTTGCAGCGGATGCCTTCTTTGCCCAGGCAGGCGGCAGTGAAGCGGATGCCGGCTTCGAGGCTGGCTTTGGCCATGCCCATAACGTTGTAGTTAGGAATGGCACGAACGGCGCCCAAGTAGCTCAGGGCAACGATTGCGGCGTTGCGGCCCTGCATCATCGGACGGGCGGCTTTTGCCAGCGCAGGCAGGCTGTATGCGGAGATTTCGTGAGCGGTGTTGAACGCTTCGCGGCTGATGCTGTCGAGGAAGTCGCCGCTCAAAGCTTCTTTAGGGGCGAAGCCGATGGAGTGAACGAGGCCGTCCAAGCCGTCCCAGTGTTTGCCCAAGTCAACGAAGACTTGGTTGATTTCGTCGTCGCTGGCAACGTCGCAGCGGAACACGAGTTCGGAGCCGAGTTCGGCCGCCATTTTACGGACGCGCTCTTCCAGTTTGTCGACAACGTAGGTGAATGCCAATTCCGCGCCTTGTTCGCGGCAGGCTTTGGCGATGCCGTAAGCGATGGAACGCTCGGAGATCATGCCGGTAATCAGAATTTTTTTGCCTTGCAAAAAGCCCATTTTCTTATCCTTTAGCAGTGGTATTGCGGTTGCATTAAACTGCGCATTATAGCAAAAACCGCTGTTTCGGCATAGAAAAAAACGGATAACCCTTTGTCTTGCCTCAAATAGGGATAAGGTTTTCTGTCAAGGCCGTCTGAAACCTGACGGAACAGCGGCAAAACGTTATACTTGATAGTCTTAATGACCGATGTTTCAGGAGTAAACCATGCCCGAGCAAAACCGCATTCTTTGCCGAGAACTCAGCCTGTTGGCGTTTAACCGCCGTGTACTGGCTCAGGCGCAGGATACGAAAGTTCCTTTATTGGAACGTTTGCGTTTTTTGTGCATCGTGTCTTCCAATTTGGACGAATTTTTTGAAGTGCGCATGGCGTGGTTGAAACGCGAAAACAAACTGCGTCCACATCAACTGCTCGACAACGACAAAACCGCAGCCGAAACCATCGAAGCGGTGGCAAAAGAGGCGCAGGCCTTGATTCGCGAGCAGTACGACCTGTTTAACAAAGTATTGCAGCCTGCACTCAGCCGTGCCGGCATTCATTTCTATCGCCGCCACAAATGGACGGCCGCGCAGAAAAAATGGATCGAAAACTATTTTGACAACGAGCTGTTGCCCATTCTCACGCCCATCGGCCTTGATCCGTCACACCCATTCCCGCGCCCGTTAAACAAATCGCTTAATTTCGCCGTCGAACTCGAGGGCACGGATGCGTTCGGCCGTCCGTCCGGAATGGCGATTGTGCAGGCACCGCGCATTTTGCCGCGCGTTGTCCCCATGCCGTCTGAAATTTGCGGAGGCGACGCAGGCTTTGTGTTCTTATCGTCTATTTTGCACGCCCATGTCGGCAAACTTTTCCCCGGCATGAAAGTGAAGGGTTGCCATCAATTCCGTCTCACGCGCGACAGCGATTTGACGGTGGATGAAGAAGATTTGAAAAATCTGCGTGCCGCTATTCAAAACGAATTGCACGACCGCGAATACGGCGACGGCGTGCGCTTGGAAGTGGCGGACACTTGCCCGGCATACATTCACGATTTCTTGCTTGCCCAGTTCAAACTGACTTCTACCGAGTTGTATCAGGTCAAAGGGCCGGTCAATTTGGTGCGCCTCAATGCCGTCCCCGATTTGGTGGACAGGCCGGATTTGAAGTTTCCACCGCGCAACGCAGGCCGTCTGAAAGCCTTGCGCAAAAACGGCTCTGTATTCAAACTGGTCAAACAGTCGCCGATTTTGCTGCACCACCCGTATCAGTCTTTCGATCCGGTTGTCCAAATGATACGCGAAGCCGCTGTCGATCCGGATGTGTTGGCCGTCAAAATGACCATCTACCGCACCGGCAGCAATTCCGAGCTTGTGCGCGCCCTGATGAAAGCCGCCCTTGCCGGCAAACAAGTAACCGTCGTGGTCGAACTGATGGCGCGTTTTGACGAAGCCAACAACGTCAACTGGGCGAAGCAGCTTGAAGAGGCGGGCGCGCACGTCGTGTACGGCGTATTCGGCTACAAAGTCCATGCCAAAATGGCTTTGGTTATCCGTCGTGAAGACGGCGTGCTCAAGCGTTATGCCCACCTCGGTACCGGCAACTACCACCAAGGCACATCGCGCATCTACACCGACTTCGGCATCATTACCGCCGACGAACAAATCACTGTCGATGTGAACACTTTGTTTATGGAAATCACAGGCTTGGGTAAGCCGGGCCGTCTGAACAAGCTCTATCAAAGCCCGTTTACCCTGCACAAAATGGTCATCGACCGCATCAAGCAGGAAACCGAACACGCCAAAGCCGGCAAACCGGCGCGGATTACCGCCAAGATGAACTCCCTCATCGAGCCGAGCGTCATTGATGCGCTGTATCAAGCCAGCGCGGCAGGCGTGCAAATCGATCTGATTGTGCGCGGTATGTGTACTTTGCGCCCGGGTGTAAAAGGCTTGTCCGAAAACATCCGCGTCCGCTCCATCATCGGCCGCCAACTCGAACACTCGCGCGTGTATTGCTTCCATAACAACGGCGCAGACGATACCTTTATCTCCAGCGCCGACTGGATGGGTCGCAACTTCTTCCGCCGCATTGAAGTCGCCACGCCGATTACCACGCCCGAACTCAAAGAACGCGTGATCCGCGAAGGTTTGGAAATGGCTTTGGAAGACAATACCCAGGCTTGGCTGATGCAGCCTGACGGCAGCTATGTCCGCACCCAGCCGCAAGACGGCGAGCCTGCGTTTGGTTTGCAGGAAGGTTTGTGGAAAATATACGGACGTTAAATTGAATAATGTCTCAGGCCGTCTGAAATGCAGGTTTCAGACGGCCTTTTTTGATTTTGCCGTTATAATTCCGTTTCCCAATCTTTCAGACGGCCTTTTCCTATGAAATCTTACCCCGATTCCTATCTCCATTTTGAAAACCTCGAATCTCCCGAAACGCAAAATTTTGCTGCCGCGGCGCATGCCGAAACGCGCGCCCGTTTTTTAGAAAACGACAAAGCGCGCGCATTGTCCGACGGCATTTTGGCGCAGTTGCAGGACACGCGGCAGATTCCGTTTTGTCAGGAACACCGCGCGCGGATGTACCATTTCCATCAGGACGCGGAATATCCGAAGGGCGTGTACCGCGTATGTACCGCGGCGACGTACCGTTCCGGCTATCCCGAGTGGAAAATCCTGTTTTCGGTGGCGGACTTCGACGAATTGCTCGGCGACGATGTGTATTTGGGAGGCGTGTCGCACTTGGTGGAAAAGCCCAACCGTGCACTGTTGACCTTGAGCAAATCGGGCGGCGATACGGCGTACACGCTGGAAGTGGATTTGGAAGCAGGGGAGTTGGTAGAAGGCGGTTTTCACTTTCCGGCAGGCAAAAACCATGTGTCGTGGCGCGATGAAAACAGCGTGTGGGTGTGTCCGGCTTGGGACGAACGCCAGTTGACCGAATCGGGCTATCCACGCGAAGTGTGGCTGGTGGAGCGCGGCAAGAGTTTCGAGGAAAGCCTGCCGGTGTATCAAATTGCCGAAGACGGTATGATGGTGAACGCGTGGCGTTATCTCGATCCGCAGGGTTCGCCGATTGATTTGATTGAAGCGTCGGACGGTTTTTACACCAAAACCTATTTGCAGGTGTCAGCCGAAGGCGAGGCGAAACCGTTAAACCTGCCCAACGATTGCGACGTGGTCGGCTATCTGGCCGGACATCTTTTACTGACGTTGCGCAAAGACTGGAACCGCGCGAACCAAAGCTATCCGAGCGGCGCATTGGTGGCAGTAAAATTAAACCGTGGCGAATTGGGCGCGGCGCAGCTTTTGTTTGCGCCCGATGAAACGCAGGCATTGGAAAGCGTGGAAACGACCAAGCATTTTGTCGTGGCGAGCCTGCTGGAAAACGTACAAGGCCGTCTGAAAGCATGGCGCTTTACCGACGGTAAATGGCAGGAAGTCGAACTGCCGCGCCTGCCTTCGGGCGCGTTGGAAATGACCGACCAACCGTGGGGCGGCGACGTGGTTTACCTTGCCGCCAGCGATTTTACCACGCCGCTGACACTGTTTGCATTGGATTTGAATGTGATGGAACTGACCGTCATGCGCCGTCAGCCGCAGCAGTTCGATTCAGACGGCATCAACGTGCAGCAGTTTTGGACGACTTCGGCCGATGGCGAGCGCATTCCTTATTTCCACGTCGGCAAAAACGCCACGCCCGACACGCCGACCTTGGTTTATGCTTACGGCGGTTTCGGCATTCCCGAATTGCCGCATTATCTGGGCAGCGTCGGCAAATATTGGCTGGAAGAGGGCAATGCCTTTGTATTGGCGAACATCCGCGGCGGCGGTGAATTCGGCCCGCGCTGGCATCAGGCGGCGCAGGGAATCAGCAAACATAAAAGCGTCGATGATTTATTGGCAGTCGTGCGCGATTTGTCCGAACGCGGCATGAGTTCGCCCAAACACATCGGTTTGCAGGGCGGCAGCAACGGCGGCCTGATTACCGCCGCCGCCTTCGTGTGCGAACCGCAAAGCATCGGCGCGCTGGTGTGCGAAGTACCGCTGACCGACATGATCCGTTATCCGCTGCTCTCCGCCGGTTCAAGTTGGACGGACGAATACGGCAATCCGCAAAAATACGAAGTCTGCAAACGCTGGCTGGGCGAATTGTCTCCGTATCACAATCTTTCAGACGGCATCAATTATCCGCCTGCGCTCATTACCACCAGTCTCAGCGACGACCGCGTCCATCCCGCCCACGCACTCAAGTTCTACGCCAAACTGCGCGAAACCTCGCCGCAATCTTGGCTCTACTCGCCCGACGGCGGCGGCCATACCGGCAACGGCACGCAACGCGAATCCGCCGACGAACTTACCTGCGTATTGCTGTTTTTGAAAGAGTTTTTGGGGTAGAAGCAAGCAGCAGGATTGACCGTTTTGTAAAGTTGAGAAACAAAATACTCTTGTTTCGGCAAGCGAAAAGAAGGCCGTCTGAAAAACGAATATTAAAGTTTTTCAGACGGCCTTCTTTTCTTTTAACTTTCAACATATCCCGATAAAATGGACACTTTGTAAGTGATCATTGACGGAAGACGCAATTATGGCAACCGAGCCGAGAAATTATACACGATTTAGAAAATAATTTCAAACAAAACAATATATTAAAACTCAAACAAATCTTTCCCGAAGTCTTTTGCAAAGACCAAATCGACTTTGAGAAACTCAAACTCGTCCTTGGTGCAGAAAACCTTGCCGGTGTGGGCGAACGTTATCAACTCGATGCTGTAGAAACTAGTAGCGTTGTTTACAGTATTTCCAGGAGAATACTGAAACATGAACATGCACAAAAACACCCGTCTCACCCCGTCTCTGGATTTGAATATCCTCAACGGCATCATGCGCCAAGCCGTGTTGCAGCAGCTGTAAACCTACTTGGGCGCGGACGCAGTCATCGAAACGCACATCACCCGCGATATGCTCGAACGCGCAGAAAAAATCCGCTTCTCCAACGCCTTGAGAGGCGTGTTTGAGGCGGATTTGGTGTACTAGGAACAATCAATGATTTCTCGGAAATGGATAAAGCCTGAAGGAGATTATTCGTTAGACGGTTTATCTGTCTGAGACTTGTGCGTTAATAATATGCGCACGACCTTACCCTCATAACGCTGGCTTAACCACGCCTGTATCCGCGCGTGATCTTTGGCAGGCAATGGCTGCTCCAATTCGAGAGAGACAACGACGATATCGTCATATGTATCTGTCTTCGGTTCTGCGTTTTTTTGGCTTTCAGACTGTTCGGAAACAGGCGTTATTTGCGCTTTATCCCAAGCCAAGCCACGTCCGACAACGATTTTTTCCGCTTCCGGATATTGGGCTTTTAATTCCTTGAGTACCGCTGCATCGTCGATATCGGAGGCTTTGCCTGCCAGTATGGTATCGATATAGGCCTGCTGCTCTTTCAGCTCATTTTGCTGCTGAACCGGGTTGTTTCGGCTTGCCAGCAATTCTTCGATTTTGGCATCGTTCCCTCCCGCATAGACCACGTTGACCTTCGGCTCTTTCACCCCCGACGCCTCAAGGCTTTTCACCAGCAAGGCGGAAATTTTCTCGGCATTGCCCGTTCCATTGACAATCAGACTGACTTTATTTTCTCTGTGGTTCAACATCTTACGCAGCACGAAAAAACCTTCCTGTTGCTGCGCAGTGGCAATGGCGGCATTGGCTCTGGTGTTGAAGATCTCCTGACGCACCAGTCCTGATGCCATATAGCCGCTCGGAATCATCACAGCCAACACGACGGCAGTAATAATGATGCTTTGCAACCGGCGTTTGGATTCCGTTACCAACCCCCTGCGCGGCAGCTTGAGCAGTTTGGAAAACAACAAGGTCGAAAAAGCGATGAACACGCAGTTGATGGCAAAAAGATATGAAGCACCGAGAAAGTAGTGCCAGTTGCCATGTGCTAGTCCGTAGCCCGCAGTACACAGGGGTGGCATCAATGCGGTAGCAATCGCCACACCCGGTATGGCATTGCCTCCTTCTTTTCGAGTCAGCGCCACAATACCCGCACTACCGCCGAAGAAGGCAATCAACACATCCCAAAGGGTCGGCTGAGTACGCGCCAAAAGCTCGCTTTGCGCCTCTTTAAGCGGGGTTAACAGGAAATACAACGTAGCGGTAATCAAGCTGATGACGACGAATATAATAATATTGCGCACGGCTTGACGGATCAGCGCAGTATCCCCTACCGCCAAACCGTAACCCATACCTACAATCGGCCCCATCAACGGCGAAATCAACATCGCGCCGATCACTACCGCCGTGCTGTTTACATTCAGACCGATACTCGCCACGGCAATGGCAAACATCAATACCCACATATTGGTTCCGGACACCCGAGTATTGGCGCGGATGACGGCATCAATTTTATCGGGATGGGCCTGATCATGCGCAAGATTGAACACATCTTGCAACTTGGTCATGGCACCATTGTCTTCTTTTGGCTGATTTTCTTGTTCTTCTTGGTTTTTAATGTTTTCTTGGTCTTGCATTTTCATCCTTAAATCAATCTTAACGATTGTCTCTGAATATTTAATTAACTGGAATTTCGGATACTGATAATTATGCTTTAATACTGATTTCAAATATGATTAAGCAGATACCTTGCAGAAGGTTAGCATACACATGAAAACGCTGACAACGCTGATCCTGCGTAGGCCTTCACGAAACCAGCAGACACGTTTTGCCTGATTCCAAAAATTCTCAATGCCATTAATGTGGTTCTGACGGTCGGCAAATTCCTTGGAATGGTTGATGCGGTAATGGATGAAACCGCTCACGTCCAACTTGCCGTAGCTGTTCAGGCTATCCGTGTAAACAATGCTGTCCGGCATGATTTTCTTTTTGATGACAGGGAGTAACGTTTCAGACTTGGCATTATCCACCACAACGGTATAGACCCGTCCGTTGCGTTTCAGAATGCCGAAGACAACCACTTTTCCTGCCGCACCGCGACCACGTCTGCCTTTACGCCGTCCGCCGAAATAGCTTTCGTCCAGTTCGACTGAGCCCTCAAAAACCTCATCGGCAGCCAAGGCCAAATGATAGTTGATAACCGTGCGGATTTTACGGTAGAACAGTGCTGCTGAATTGGGATGGATACCCAAAATATCGGCCGCAGAACGGGCGGTAACTTCTAGTACAAAAAACGGAGCAGTTCTTTCTGTACTTTTTTCTTTAATTTGCAGTGCGTTATCTTCATATTTCGAGGGTAACATATCTGCTAATCTAGTATAGCCCCTTGTTTTTAATAATGTTAATGTTAATACGTAACAAAAACAAATTCCTGCTTGTAGGTTAAAATCAGCATATGCTAATATGCGCAACAACAGGTTTTTCCAGAATAATCTGTGCTAAAATGCAGGATTAGATGGAAAACTCTATCCGAATTCGGTACAATACCGACGAATTATTTCCCTTAAACAACCTGCCGCAAGGCGAAAAGGAACGACTGACATGTCAAACATCGAACAACAAGTTAAAAAAATTGTTGCTGAACAACTGGGCGTAAACGAAGCCGAAGTGAAAAACGAATCTTCTTTCCAAGACGATTTGGGTGCTGACTCTCTGGACACCGTAGAACTGGTGATGGCTTTAGAAGAGGCTTTCGGCTGCGAAATCCCTGACGAAGACGCTGAAAAAATCACTACCGTACAATTGGCTATCGACTACATCAACGCCCACCAAGGCTAATCGGTCGCACCAAACATCCAGCCTCTGCTGCGCCATCGCAATAGAGGCTTTTACCTTATTATTAAACCCCTGAAATTTCAGACGGCATGAGTTTTGCCCGTTTTTACGAAGAAAAAGAGCAAGACTGCCGCGAAAATCCCGACAACCAACAGCGAGATTATCATGAGTCAGAGAAGAGTAGTCATCACAGGTCTTGGCCAAGTATCACCGGTCGGCAACGACGTCGCCACCGCATGGAGCAATCTGCTCGCAGGCAAAAGCGGCATCGGACGGATTACCCGCTTTGACGCATCCGACATCAACAGCCAAATCGCCGGCGAAGTGCGCGATTTCGACATCGGCCAATACATCAGCGCGAAAGAAGCGCGCCGTATGGACGTGTTCATCCACTACGGTATTGCCGCCGCCCTGCAAGCCATCAATGATTCAGGCTTGGACGATTTGGAAACCCTCGACAAAGACCGCGTCGGTGTCAACATCGGCTCCGGTATCGGCGGCCTACCCAGCATCGAAGCGACCGGCAAAGCCGTTATCGAAGGCGGAGCGCGCAAAATCAATCCTTTCTTTATTCCAGGCTCGCTGATTAACCTGATCTCCGGCCATGTAACCATCCTCAAAGGCTACCGCGGCCCGAGCTACGGCATGGTGTCTGCCTGTACGACCGGCGCGCATTCTATCGGCGACTCTGCACGACTGATTAAATACGGCGACGCAGACGTGATGATTGCCGGCGGTGCAGAAGGCGCGATCAGCACTTTGGGCGTTGGCGGTTTCGCTGCCATGAAGGCACTTTCCACCCGCAACGATGATCCTGCCACCGCTTCCCGTCCGTGGGACAAAGGCCGTGACGGTTTCGTTATCGGCGAAGGCGCTGGCGTGCTGGTGTTGGAAGAATTGGAACACGCGAAAAAACGCGGTGCGAAAATTTACGCCGAAATCGTCGGCTTCGGTATGAGCTCCGATGCTTACCACATTACCGCGCCTAACGAAGAAGGCCCTGCATTGGCGGTTACCCGTGCGCTGAAAGATGCTGGCCTGAACCCTGAAGACGTTAATTACGTCAATGCACACGGTACATCGACTCCTTTGGGTGATGCCAACGAAACCAAAGCCCTCAAACGCGCTTTGGGCGATCATGCGCGCAAAGTCATCGTCAATTCCACCAAATCCATGACCGGCCACTTGCTCGGCGCGGCCGGCGGCGTGGAAGCGTTGTACAGTGTATTGGCAGTACACGAGCAAAAATCTCCACCAACCATCAACATCTTTGAACAAGACGTTGAAGCCGGTTGCGATTTAGACTACTGTGCCAACGAAGCGCGTGACGCGAAAATCGACGTTGCCATTTCCAATTCCTTCGGCTTTGGCGGTACCAACGGCACATTGGTATTCAAACGCTTCAAAGACTGATAGAAGGTTTTAAGTAGATTAAAAGGCCGTCTGAAACTTGGTTTTCAGACGGCCTTTTTTATTTTAAAATCCAAATATTCTTGATAATCTGTATCATTTGTATAAAAATACCAATTCCTATCAATATCGCCCGGATTTTATCGGGTAATCAACCCAATTACATTTTTATCAGGAGTCTGCAATGAAAACCATCCGTATTCTAGCATTGGCCGCTGCACTGGCCGCCGTGCCTGCATTTGCGTCTGATTTCGGCCATGAACAGGCATTGACCATAGACGGCAAGCCTGCCCATTTGGCAGAAACTTCAGCCCGTATTTTGGCAAACGAAACCCTGACTGCGCCGCAACTGGTCGAAGATATCACTGATGGATTCGGTTCGAAAAAAATTCCAGGTTATAAATTGATGATTATGGGCCGCACTTATTCGGTGGCGGCGGAAACCAAACCGCCGAAAGAGGGCCAAACTCAGTGGCGGGACAATACGTTCATTCATCGCGGCGTAAAACTGTTTGTCGGTATTCCGGTCAAAAACGGCAAGATGGATTTGGCGTCTGCCCGGTTGATTAATATCGGCGTGGTTGACGATAACGGTGGTGTTGCGCCTCATGATGAGGGTGAAAAAATCCGTCCGGTCGGCAAACAGCTGATGTCTCCCGATACCAAAGTGGAAAATGCGAAACTCAATATTGCCAAACTGACGTTGCCAAATATGAAATTGGGTGAAACCAGTGGCGGTGGTGTGAAATTGGAAGCATCAGCAACATTGGATGGTAAGCCGATACAGACCAAAATCGACAGCACTTTCTCCCGCTTCTATTCCGCCAAACCAGCCGCTACACGGCCGTTTATGGCAGATGCACGGTTTGTGAAATAATCGCAAAGGCCGTCTGAAATCCAGTTTCAGACGGCCTTTTATATAACGAAACTGCATAAGTTTAGTTCTGTATAAATTAAAGGTAAGGAGTTAAAAAAGCGTAGAATGGCGATTTTAAAAATTCATCATTGGAGGTTGATCATGACGGTAACGATTTTAGACGGCGGAATGGGGCGTGAACTGCATCGGCGCGGCGCACCGTTTCGTCAGCCGGAATGGTCTGCTTTGGCTTTGATGGAAGCGCCGGATATTGTACGCGAAACGCATTTGGACTTTCTTCGCGCAGGCGCACAGGTGATTACGACCAACAGCTATGCGCTTGTACCGTTTCATATCGGGCAGGAGCGCTTTGATGCTCAAGCTGCCGAATGGGCAAGGCAGGCCGGCCGTTTGGCGCGTGAAGCAGTGGAACAAAGCGGGACTTCTGCAAAAGTGGCCGCAAGCCTGCCGCCGTTATTCGGTTCTTACCGCCCTGACTTGTTTGACAAACAAGTCGCACCTGCTTTGGCTCGCCCTTTAATATCGGGTTTGATGCCGTTTGCTGATATTTGGTTGGCAGAAACCGTATCCAGCTTGGAAGAAGCGCGTTTCTGGCGCAGCAGTCTGCCTGATGACGGTACGCCGTTTTGGGTATCGTTTACTTTGGAAGATACGATGCCGCATGATGTACCGGTGTTGCGTTCGGGGGAAAACGTGCACGAGGCGGCGGATTTCGCGGTAGAAATAGGTGCGGCGGCAATGTTGTTCAATTGCAGTCAGCCTGAAGTAATGGCAGAAGCTTTGAAAGTGGCACATGAAGCTCAAGGCAGTCTGAAACTGGGTGTTTACGCCAATGCATTTGAACCGGTAAAAGGACAGATGAACGAGGCCAACGACGGTTTGGACCCGATTCGCGCCGATGCCACGCCGGAAAATTATTTGGCATGGGCGAGACAATGGGCGGATTTGGGCGCGGAAATCATCGGCGGGTGCTGCGGTATCGCACCTGAACATATCCGTGCGTTGGCGCAAGGATTTAAGGCCGTCTGAAAGCGGCTGCATAATATTTTGATACGGTTAGAACAGGCTAAAAAAGCCGGTAATGCCGTCGCTTCACAAACACATAATGATAAAAATCAGGAATAAACATGTCGCAAAAATCTCAAATCGGCTTGGTTGCACTGACGGCCTTGGTTATCAGTTCCATGATTGGTTCGGGTATTTTCAGCCTGCCGCAGAATATGGCTGCCGTTGCAGGTTCGCAGGCTTTGCTGTTGGGTTGGCTGATTACCGGTGTGGGCATTATCTTTCTCGGCCTGTCATTTTCGGCCTTGTCCAAACTTAAGCCCGAATTGGACGGCGGTATTTATACGTACGCCCGCGACGGCTTCGGCGATTTGATGGGTTTTTTCTCGGCGTGGGGCTATTGGCTTTGCACCACGGTCGGTATTGTCGGCTATTTGGTGGTTGCGTTTGAAGCAGTAGGCGGATTTGTCGATACGCCGGGCAACGTGATTTTCGGTAAAGGCAACACATTTGCTGCTTTTGTTGGAGAATCAGTAATTGTGTGGCTGATTTACTGGTTGGTAGTGCGCGGTATTAAAGAAGCGGCAGGAGTGAACCTGATTGCGACGGCAGTCAAAGTATTTCCGCTGATTTTATTTATCGCTATGGCAGCCTATTTCTTTCAAACCGAAGTGTTTATGTCCGATTGGACAGGGGCGAGCCTTGCTACGCCTGAAAATCCTGATGTCAGCCTGATGACGCAGGTGAAAAACACAATGCTGATTACGTTGTGGGTGTTTACCGGTATTGAGGGTGCGGCGGTTTTGTCTAAGCATGCGCGAAGTCGTGCTGATGTCGGTCGAGCAACCATTATCGGAGTCAGCTTGACGCTGGCAATGTATGTGGCAATTACCGTCTTGGCTCAAGGCATTTTGCCTCGTGCGGATATTGCTGCAATGGCTAATCCGTCTATGGCGGGTGTGTTGGCGCACATGGTCGGCTCTTGGGGTAAAGTGTTGATTTCTTCCTGCCTGATTGTGTCTGTGCTGTCGTCTTATTTAAGCTGGACGCTGTATGCGACCGAGATTCCGCACATGGGTGCGAGAAACGGCGCATTTCCAAAATCGTTTATCCCGTTGAATAAAAACGAAGTGCCGCAGGGTTCGTTGATGTTTACCACCTTGACCGTGCAGTTTTGCCTATTGCTGGTGTGGTTAAAAGGTGAGGATTATTCTGCCTTGCTGATGGTATCGACTTCCATGATTTTGATACCGTATCTGTTAATTGGTGCATATCTGCTCAAATTATCGCTGACACAAAAGGCTGCGGCAAAATACCGCCTTATCGGTGCGGCAGCAACGCTTTATGCGGCTTGGATTGTCTATGCGGCAGGCACGGAATATTTGCTGCTGTCAGTCTTGCTCTATTTGCCTGGCGTATTGCTGTTTCTCTATTCACAAAAGAAACACTACGGAAGTTGTCAGTTCAACCGTATGGAAAAAGCCGTATTGGTATTGCTGTTGATTTTGGCTGTGCCGGCCGTACAGCAGTTTGTCGCTAGCTTGCAAGCGTAAGCAGAAAGGTTTGAAAAAAGGCCGTCTGAAACCCAGTTTCAGACGGCCTTTTATTGATAAAACCGATTCAATACCGCATCATTTTGCTGTCCACCTGCATTGCCCAAGCATCAATACCGCCTTGCAGGTTGTAGAGGTTTTCAAATCCGGCGTCTTCCAAATACATTGCCGTGTGCAGGCTGCGGATGCCGTGGTGGCAATAGACGACGATGGGTAAATCGTCGTCGGGCAGCTCGTTTTGGCGCAGGGGGATGAGGTTCATCGGAATATGAATGGCAGCGGGCAGGGTGCAGATGGCGCGTTCTTCATCAGTGCGGACGTCGAGCAGATGAAATGCGCGGCCTTCGTCCTGCCATTGTTTCAATTCGGTGGGCGAGAGTTGGATGATGTCGGTCATAGGGTCGGGTATAAAAGTATGAGGCCGTCTGAACTTTCAGACGGCCTATTATTTAAAAATCGAAATCGCCGAACGGATTGGCCGATTTGTCTTCCAAGTGTGCCACGACGGTGTCGAACAATACCTTTTCGGAAAACTCATTGCCGTTACGCGTCAGCAAAAGCGCGCGTTGTACCGGTTTGCGGCCGACGATGACCACCATACGGCCGCCGTCTTTCAGTTGCTCTTTCAGAATTTCAGGTACGCTGTCTACTGCGCCGCCTACATAAATCGCATCAAAAGGAGCGCCTTGCGACGCTTCGATCAGGCCGTTGTTTTGCACATAATCGACGTTGGCAAAGCCCAATTCGTCCAAAACTTTTTTGGCGCGTTGCTGCTGCTCGGCGTCGATGTCGTCGGTCACGACTTTGCCGGCCAGTTTGGACAGCAGGGCGGTTGCATAGCCTGAGCCTGTACCGATTTCTAAGACGGTTTCGTCTTTTTTCGGTTTCAAACCTTGAGCCAGGCGGGCAACGACTTTGGGTTCCAACATCTTATGGCCGTTGGCCAGCGGCAGCTCCATATCCGCATAGGCCAAGCCTTGAAAAGCCTCGCCGACGAAATGTTCGCGCCCGATCTCCTCCAAAGCATCCAAAATGTCGAAATCCAAGACATCCCACGGACGAATCTGCTGTTCAACCATATTGAAACGCGCTTTTTCAAAGTCCATATTTGTGCTCCGTTCAATTCTTAATTTTATCGAAACATATATTATAAATCCTTGTCGGAGAGTGTGCCATCTTTCAGACGGCCTCGAGGCTTGTTAATAATTGCCAAGCGCACATATATCCACTAAACTTTCACATTACACCACGCTACAACAAGCAACAACCAACACACGGAGCAATAAAGATGTATCACCAAATCGGAATGTGGGACCAAAAATGGGTTATCGGCAACTGGAAAATGAACGGCCGACTCCAAAACAACAATGCGCTTATGCACCGCTTCCGTGTCATGCCAACCGCAGAACGCGTGTTAATCGGCCTGGCCGCTCCGACCGTTTATCTGTTGCAACTGCACAACGCCATGCAGATTGTTTTGAACAACCGCATCTTGACCTGTGCGCAAGACGTGAGCCGTTTCCCAAATAATGGCGCGTACACCGGCGAAGTGTCCGCCGAAATGCTTGCCGACATCGGTACAGACATCGTCCTCATCGGCCACTCCGAGCGCAGCCTTTATTTCGGCGAGAAAAACGAAATCCAACGCCGCAAAATGGAAAACGTCCTCAACGTCGGCCTGATTCCATTGTTGTGTGTCGGCGAAAGCTTGGAAGAACGCGAAGCCGGTAAAGAACACGAAGTCATTGCCCACCAGCTTTCCATCCTGCAAGGTTTGGACACCAAAAACATCGCCGTTGCCTACGAGCCGGTTTGGGCGATCGGTACAGGCAAAGTCGCTACCGTCGAACAAATCGCCGACATGCACGCATTTATCTACAAAGAAATCTTGTCTTTGTGCGGAAGCGATGTTAAAATCCGCGTTCTTTACGGCGGAAGTGTGAAAGCGGATAACGCAGCCGACATCTTCGCAGTACCTCATGTAGACGGCGCATTGGTTGGTGGCGCGTCATTATCATATGACTCCTTTACCGCCATCATCAACGCAGCACAAGCCTCGTAGAAAACATATGGAAGCCTTTAAAACCCTTATCTGGATTATTAATATTATTTCCGCTCTATTTGTAATCGTGTTAGTATTGCTGCAACACGGTAAAGGTGCGGATGCCGGCGCAACATTCGGTTCCGGCAGCGGTAGCGCGCAAGGTGTATTCGGTTCTGCAGGTAATGCCAACTTCCTCAGCCGCTCGACTGCCGTTGCTGCAACATTTTTCTTTGCGACCTGCATGGCAATGGTGTATATTCACACCCACTCCAATAAGCACGGTTTAGACTTCAGCGATGTGAAGCAGACCCAGCAAGCTCCTAAGCCTGCAACGCCTGCACAAAACAATACAACTCCTGTTGCTCCGAATCCTCAGCAGCAGTAAGACAATTTGATTTATGCCGACATGGTGGAATTGGTAGACACGCTATCTTGAGGGGGTAGTGGCCGTAGGCTGTGCGAGTTCAAATCTCGCTGTCGGCACCACATTAGAAAATCTAACCGCTTTTTAGCGGTTATTTTTTCGTCTTGAGAATCTGCCTTTCATTTATCTTTAGGCCGAGACAGGGAAAAACAATGAAGCGTTTGGTTGTCGGCATCAGCGGTGCCAGCGGTTTTCAGTATGGCGTGAAGGCTTTGCAGCTTTTGCGTGCACATCAGGTAGAAACGCATTTGGTGGTTTCACAAGGGGCGGAGATGACCCGCGCTTTGGAAACGGATTACACTAAAGAAGACGTTTATGCTTTGGCGGATGTCGTGCATTCTATCCGTAATGTCGGGGCAAGTATTGCCAGCGGTTCGTTTTTGACGGATGGAATGTTGATTGCGCCGTGTTCAATGAAGACCTTGGCTTCGGTTGCTCATGGATTTGCCGATAATTTGCTCAGCCGTGCGGCGGATGTAACATTGAAAGAGCGGCGCAAGCTGGTGTTGATGGTGCGTGAAGCGCCGTTAAACTTGGCGCACATTGAAAATATGCGCCGTGTGACAGAGATGGGCGGTATCGTGTTTCCTCCCGTTCCGGCTTTATATCAGAAGCCTGAATCCATCGAAGATATGATTACACACAGCGTCTCTCACGCTTTGGACTTGTTCGGTATTATTCAAAACGATGTGCCGCGCTGGCAGGGCTGATATTTCAGACGGCCTGAAAATAAATTTAATACACTGAGAAAGAGGATAAAAATCATGCAAGCGATTCCTACCAATATCGTTAAATTTTTGAGCAATCATCATGTCGTCAGTATTGCCACTGCGGCAGAGGGCGAAGTTTGGGCGGCTTGTTGTTTTTATGTGTTTGATGAAGCCAATGCCCGCCTAATTGTGCTGACTTCTTTGAAAACAAAGCATGGCGGACTGATGAGCC
The DNA here is from genome assembly GCF_051963015.1 of Neisseria sp. P0006.S004. NCBI lineage: Bacteria > Pseudomonadati > Pseudomonadota > Betaproteobacteria > Neisseriales > Neisseriaceae > Neisseria > Neisseria sp. P0006.S004. Next base: position 240,427 of record NZ_JBQCUS010000002.1, read on the forward strand.
GTTCTGCCAAAGTAGCCGGCACCATCGCCGGTCAGCCTGACAGTATCACGAAAATCAGCGGTGTTCAGTTTGCGGCGACTGCCGCTTTGATTGAAGATGAAGCGGATTTGAAAGCGGCGCAGTCTTTATTTTACAAAGCACATCCTGCTGCTCGAGTGATGAAAAGTGATGTCTGGGCGTTGAATTTGGATAATGTAAAATTCACTGACAATAAATTGGTATTCGCACAAAAAACGTATTGGAATCGTGAGGATTAAGAAAAGGCCATCTGAAAGATGAAATTTCAGACGGCCTTTGGTAATGTTACAAATTAATCGTGTCCGAGCTCGACAGTTTTGTCTTTGTAACGTGTATCAGGAACCAAAACGATTTTCTCGTCCACTTTGCCGATGGCTTTCACGTCTTTGCCCGGATAGTCCAGCTGATGCAGGAAGTAGCGGATACAGTTCAAACGTGCACGTTTTTTGTCGTCGGAACGGATGATGACCCAAGGCGCGTCGCCGGTGTGGGTGTGGAAGAACATGGCGTTTTTGGCTTCGGTGTAGTCGTCCCAGCGGTCGAGCGACTGGATATCCACAGGAGACAGTTTCCAGTGTTTCAGCGGGTCGTCACGGCGGGAGATGAAGCGACGGAGTTGTTCTTCACGGGATACGGAGAACCAGAATTTGAACAGATGGATGCCGCTGGCAACCAGCATACGTTCCAATTCAGGGGTTTGACGCATGAAGAGCAGGTATTCGTTAGGTTCGCAGAAGCCCATTACGCGTTCTACGCCGGCACGGTTGTACCATGAGCGGTCGAAGAATACCATTTCGCCTGCGGTCGGCAGGTTTTGGATGTAGCGTTGGAAATACCATTGGCCGCGTTCGGTAGTGGTTGGTTTTTCCAAAGCAACCACGCGCGCGCCACGCGGATTCAGGTGTTCCATAAAGCGTTTGATGGTACCGCCTTTACCGGCTGCGTCGCGGCCTTCAAACAGGCTGACGATACGCTGACCGGAATCTTTAACCCAGCTTTGTACTTTCAACAATTCGATTTGCAGCTTCTGTTTTTCTTTTTCGTAAACAGAGCGGCGCATACGTTGTTTGTACGGGTAGTTGGCAGGAAGCGGTGCGCTGCTGGAATCTTCGTCAGTGCCGCGTCCTTCGTGTTCCAAAACAGCCTTTTCGAATACTTGCAGCTGGTCTTGTTTCTCGCCCAGTTCAACATTCTCGAACGGTTCTAATTGGTGGTCTGCCATAAAGTCTCCTTATCGATTAAGTTTTAAATGATATGGTGTGGTATGACTTGATTTTACCTCTTTATGCTGTGTTAGCCTACATAAAATTACACATAAGCGATTTTTTCCGGCTTGTTTGATAATTTTTGTAAAAACAGCGTATAATCAGCCTATTTGTATCATACATCATGCCTTATTTCGCCCTGTTCGACGATGCGTTAAGCGGTCGTGCAAAACTCTATCAAAATCATGTGGAAAGCTGCCTTTTTCATCATAACGAACTGGCGTCGTTGGATGATGTTTTGCATGCAGGTTGGAAAAAAGGCCTGCATGCAGTGTTGTTTGTAGACTACGAATTTGGGTTGCCGCTGATGGATATTCCATCTGGCCGCAGTGGCAGTCTACGTTTGCACTGGTTTGCCGATTGTTCTGAAATCGATGCCGAAAGCTGGTTGGCCAATCATTCAGACGGCCTGGCGGCAGGTATCTCCACTCCCCGATTCTCCGTATCCGAAGCCGATTATCTCGAGCATATCAACCAAATCCACGAGGCCATCCGCCGTGGAGATACCTATCAAATCAATTACACCGAGCGCCTACACCTGCAAGCTTACGGCAATCCGATTCAGCTTTACCGCCGCTTGCGCCAGCCTGTGCCGTATGCCGTTTTGTCTTGTCTGCCCGACGGGGCAGGGCAGGAAGCGTGGACTTTGTGTTTTTCTCCCGAACTTTTCCTCAAAATCGATTCAGACGGCCTGATCACAACCGAGCCGATGAAAGGCACTGCGCCGATTCTTCATGACGGACAAGATGAACGCCGCGCCGTTGAATTGCAAAACGATCCGAAAAACCGCGCCGAAAATGTGATGATTGTCGATTTGTTGCGCAACGACCTCGGCAAAATCGCGCAAACGGGCAAAGTACGCGTGCCTGAACCGTTTAAAGTTTCCCGTTTCGGCAGTGTTTGGCAGATGACCAGTGCCATCGAAGCGCAGGCGCTGCCTGATGTTTCGGTTGCCGATATTCTCCGCGCAGCCTTCCCGTGCGGCAGTATTACTGGTGCGCCCAAACGCATGAGTATGCAGATTATTGAGTCTCTTGAATCCGAACCGCGTGGTTTGTACACAGGCAGCATCGGCTTTTTGCATCCGTGTGAGACGGGTTTGGGGTTTGAAGGTGTATTTAATGTCGTGATTCGCACCTTATCTTTGAAGCCGGTTTCAGACGGCCTTTATCAAGGCGTTTATGGTGTGGGTTCGGGGATTGTGATTGATAGTGATCCTGAAGCCGAATATCGCGAGTGCGGTTGGAAGGCGCGTTTCCTCAATGACTTGCGGCCTGATTTCGGTATTTTTGAAACCATGCGTGCGGAAGACAAACAATGCCGTTTGCTCGATTTGCATTTAGGCCGTCTGAACAGCTCGGCACAAGCGCTCAACCTGCCTTGGCCTCAAAATGCGGCAGAGCAAATTCAACACTATATAGATGCGTTGCCAAGTGGGTTATTTAGAGTCAAAGCCGCTTTGTTTTCAGACGGCCTTGCATTGAGCCATGCGGCTGTTTCCGAATTGGATGGGCAGCAATACGTCATCCTGAGTGAGCACACATTAAACCAACGCGATTATCTGCGCCGTTTCAAAACCACACGCCGTGAAACTTTTGACCAAGCATGGAAAACGGCAGAAGGGCAGGGCGCATTTGACAGCCTGTTTTTCAATTCAGACGGCCTTTTGTTAGAGGGCGGAAGAAGCAATGTGTTCGTCAAATATCAAGGACAATGGCTCACGCCGTCTTTGGATTTGGATATTTTGAACGGAGTAATGCGCCAAGCGGTATTGAAGCAACCGCAGCTATATTTAGGTGCGGATACAATCAAGGAAACCCACATCACGCGCGCTATGTTGGAAAATACGGAAGAAATCCGCTTGAGCAACGCTTTAAGGGGCGTTTTTGCGGTTTCGCTCCGTAAATAAATGGCAATAGTCAAATCATCGTGATTCAAATTGTCGTAAAGCGGCAATATCCGATAGAATACGTCATTTCAACAATGAGGCCGTCTGAAAGGGAAAACAATATGGCAAAAGCAAAAGGTGGATTGGGACGCGGTTTGGATTCGCTGATTTCCAATGCAGTGGACAGCAGCAGTAGCGACCGCCTGACAACGGTTGCCATCGCCGATATTCAGCCCGGCCGCTATCAGGCGCGTGTGCAAATTGATGATGAAGCTTTGCAGGAATTGGCGGATTCCATTAAAGCGCAAGGCATTATTCAGCCGGTTATCGTACGCGAACGTGGTCTGTCTCAATATGAATTGATTGCCGGCGAACGCCGTTGGCGTGCTTCCCAGTTGGCTGGTTTGACCGAAATTCCCGTCGTTATCAAAACCATCAGCGACGAAACCGCGTTGGCCATGGGTTTGATTGAAAACCTGCAACGTGAAAACCTGAATCCGATTGAAGAAGCGCAAGGTTTGAAACGCCTTGCCGACGAATTCGGCCTGACTCATGAAACCATCGCAAAAGCCGTCGGTAAAAGCCGTAGTGCCATCTCCAACAGCCTGCGTCTGTTGAGTTTGCCTGAGCCGGTTCAGGAAATGCTTTATCAACGTCGTCTGGAAATGGGTCATGCCCGTGCATTGCTGACCTTGCATGTGGTTGACCAATTGGAGTTGGCGCAAAAAGCCGTCAAAAACGGTTGGTCGGTGCGCGAGGTAGAGCGGCGCAGCCAGTTGGTTCATCAAAAAGCCAAGCCGGAAGCAGTCAAAACCATCAGCCCGGATATCCGCCGTATCAATGATGCCCTGACTGAGCGTTTGGGTGTTAATGCCGAAGTCAAAACCAGCAATCAGAAAAAAGGCAAAATCGTACTGCATTTTGATACGCCGGAAACATTTGAATATCTGCTGAAGCAGTTGGGTATTAATCAAGAGTTTTAACGGTTTTATAAACAGGCCGTCTGAAAAAAGTTTTTCAGACGGCCTGAATTTTTGAAAAAGCGTAGAGCGTATAAATGTTTACAATACAAATCAAAATCTTCTGTAAAATCTATGTAACAACATGTAATTTGTGTTAAACTCCGTTCCAGCAAAGATTTGTTTTATATGTGTTAATCATTTATTTGTGAAAGGTTCACAAAGATTAACATATTGCTTGACGTTAACAAACTTCTTGATTATATTAGCCTGCCTTGCTTTTTGGGGTACAAAGTACAATGAATCAGATAGTCCCATTGCAAGTGATTGTATTATTAATAATTTCAGTTGTTTGTGCGTTATTTTCCGGATTGCCCGGCTTCCTCTCTGCTTTGGCGGGAGGATTTTCGTACATTTTGCCTACCCTAGTTGCAGTTTTACTTTTAAAGTTTTCCCGACGAAATCCCGATCTGCAAAGTTCGATGTTTATCGGCGGAGAGGTTTTAAAAGTAGTGCTGTCGCTGGTATCTATGTTGGTCGTTTTTGCGATATGGCATCGATCACTGGTATTTTACCCATTTTTATTGGCGTTTCTTGGCGTCAGTCATTTGGTTTTTTTAGTATTGTTGAGAGTAAAACACTATGGCAGGTGAAACTATGACCGCTGCCGACTACATCAAGCACCACTTGCAAAGCTTGACCAGTATGTCGGATGTTACTCAGGGTCAAGGACTGAAAAACATTGCTGATTTTTCGTTCATTAACCTTGATGCAATCTTTTTTGCCGTTCTGTTGGGCGTAATCGGCAGCTTCCTTTTGTGGCGCGGTGCCAAAAAAGCGACGGCCGGTGTTCCCGGTCGTTTCCAAGCGGCTGTTGAAATTCTGTTCGAATTCGTGGATGACATGTGTAAGAGCATTATCCATAACGAACAATCGCGTAAAGCCGTTGCCCCATTGGGTCTGACCTTGTTTGTCTGGATTCTCTTGATGAACGCCATGGATATGCTGCCGGTTGATTTGCTGCCGATGGCATGGCAAGGCATTACCGGTAATCATCATGCCCTGTTGCGCGTCGTGCCGACAGCTGACTTGAATACGACTTTGGCTCTGGCGATTGGCGTATTGCTGATCTGTATTTACTACAATGTCAAAATCAAAGGCCTTGGCGGTTGGATTCACGAGTTGTTCTGCGCACCTTTCGGTCCGTGGCTTGCTCCAGCCAACTTCCTGCTGAACTTGGTAGAGTTTTTGTCCAAAACCGTATCCCACGGTATGCGGTTGTTTGGTAATATGTATGCCGGCGAGCTGGTGTTCCTGTTGATCGCTCTGTTGGGCGGTGCATGGGCGTCAACCGGCAGTGTCGAAACTTTGGATCCGATTTTATTTGTGTTCCACCTGATTGCCGGTTTGGCTTGGGCGATTTTCCACATTTTGGTCATCACCTTGCAGGCATTTATTTTCATGGCGTTGGCGTTCGTATATATCGGACAGGCGCATGATGCACACTAATCAAGTAGTTTTTTTGTAGTTTGTTTTTTGTAGTTTAACCTTTACTATTTTAAGGAGTTTAAAAATGGGTTTGATTGCTATCGCATGTGGTTTGATCGTTGCCTTGGGCGCATTGGGTGCCTCTATCGGTATCGCAATGGTTGGTTCTAAATACTTGGAATCTTCTGCTCGCCAACCTGAGCTGATCGGTCCTCTGCAAACCAAACTGTTCTTGATCGCTGGTCTGATCGACGCGGCTTTCTTGATCGGTGTGGCTATTGCCCTGTTGTTCGCCTTCGTTAACCCGTTTGGTGGTGCGTAATCAAGACGGAGCGATCCGTTCAGATACAGGCTTGCCGTCTGTTTGATTAACCCAGATACGAAGGTTAAGTAACGTGAATATTAATGCAACCTTATTTGCGCAAATCCTAGTTTTCTTTGGCTTGGTTTGGTTTACGATGAAATTCGTATGGCCTCCGATTGCCAAAGCATTGGATGAGCGTGCCGCAAAAATCGCTGAGGGCTTGGCTGCCGCCGAGCGCGGTAAGAGCGATTTTGAGCAGGCAGAGAAAAAAGTTGCAGAACTTATGGCCGAAGGGCGTAATCAGGTAACCGAAATGGTTGCCAACGCCGAAAAACGTGCTGCAAAAATTGTAGAAGAAGCCAAAGAGCAAGCTTCTCATGAAGCAGCACGCATTGCAGCCCAAGCAAAAGCTGACGTGGAGCAAGAAGTTAACCGTGCGCGCGAAGTATTGCGCGAACAGGTTGCTACACTGGCTGTTAAAGGTGCGGAATCTATCTTGCGCAAGGAAGTTGATGCTTCCAAACATGCAGATTTGCTCAGTACCTTAAAACAGGAGCTGTAATCTTATGGCAGAGTTCGCAACGATTGCCAGACCTTATGCGAAAGCATTGTTCAGTCTGGCTCAGGAAAAAAACCAAATCGAGTCTTGGTTGGGCGAACTGAAAGAACTCGCAGCGGTTGTTCAAGATGAGAAAGTCATTGCTCTCATTGAGCAACCGGAAACGGGAGCTTCCGAAAAAGCAGAAACGCTCAAAGGTCTTGTCGGTATCAAAAATGTCGAATTGGCAAATTTCATTACCGTTTTGGCCGAGCAAAAGCGTTTGCTGGTGTTGCCGGAAATTTATGCCCAATATCAAGATTTGACCTTGATACACAACAATACGAAATCGGCAGTAATTTACAGCGCGTATGAACTCAGTTCTCAGCAGCTGGCCGATGTTACCGATATCCTGACAAAACGCTTCAACAGCAAATTGGATGTGGTAGCTAAAGTTGCCCCTGAATTAATCGGCGGCATCAAAGTAGAAGTGGGTGATCAGGTCTTGGATTTGTCCGTACAAGGCAAACTGAATGCTTTGTATGCGACTATGACAAATTAGGAGAGTTTTCATGCAGCTTAATCCTGCTGAAATTAGCGATTTGATTAAAGCCAAAATCGAAAATCTGTCCGTCAATGCAGAAGTGCGTACCCGTGGTACCGTTGTTTCTGTTACAGACGGCATTGTGCGCATTCATGGCTTGTCAGACGCGATGCAAGGTGAGATGCTCGAATTCCCCGGTAACACTTTCGGTCTAGCCATGAACTTGGAGCGTGACTCCGTCGGTGCCGTAGTGTTGGGTGAGTACGAACACATTAAAGAAGGCGATACAGTTACCTGTACCGGCCGTATTTTGGAAGTGCCGATCGGTCGCGAACTGGTTGGCCGCGTGGTTGATGCATTGGGTCGTCCTATCGATGGTAAAGGTCCAATCAACACAACATTGACTGCTCCAATCGAGAAAATTGCACCAGGTGTGATTGCGCGTAAATCGGTTGACCAACCAATGCAAACCGGCCTGAAAGCCATTGACTCTATGGTTCCGGTTGGTCGTGGTCAACGTGAGTTGATCATTGGTGACCGTCAAACCGGTAAAACTGCCGTGGCACTGGATGCCATCGTTAACCAAAAAGGTACAGGCGTAATCTGTATTTATGTGGCTATCGGTCAAAAAGCATCTTCTATTGCCAACGTAGTACGCAAATTGGAAGAGCATGGCGCGATGGAGCACACCATCGTGGTTGCTGCAACTGCTTCTGAAGCTGCTGCACTGCAATACATCGCTCCTTACTCCGGTTGTACCATGGGTGAATTCTTCCGTGACCGTGGTGAAGATGCGTTGATCGTATACGATGACTTGTCTAAACAAGCCGTTGCATACCGTCAAATTTCTCTGCTGTTGCGCCGTCCTCCTGGCCGTGAAGCATATCCTGGCGACGTATTCTATCTGCACTCCCGTCTGTTGGAACGTGCGGCCCGCGTCAGCGAAAACGAAGTTGAAAAACTGACTAATGGCGAAGTAAAAGGCAAAACCGGTTCTCTGACTGCGTTGCCAATTATTGAAACCCAAGCCGGTGACGTATCAGCATTCGTACCAACCAACGTAATCTCGATTACAGACGGCCAAATCTTCTTGGAGACCGACTTGTTCAACGCCGGTATCCGTCCTGCAATCAATGCCGGTATTTCCGTATCGCGCGTAGGTGGTGCAGCACAAACCAAAGTCATCAAAAAACTGGGTGGCGGTATCCGTTTGGCGTTGGCACAGTACCGTGAATTGGCAGCGTTCTCGCAATTTGCTTCCGATTTGGACGAAGCAACACGCAAACAGTTGCAACACGGTGAAGTAGTTACTGAATTGATGAAACAAAAACAATTCAGCACATTGAACACTGCCGAAATGGCATTGACTTTGTGGGCGATCAACAACGGTTCTTACGCAGATGTTCCGGTATCCAAAGCCTTGGCTTTCGAAGCAGAATTCTTGAGTTTCGTACGTACGCAACATCCTGAGGTTCTGGAAGCGATTAATGCATCAGGCGCAATGTCTGACGGAAGCGAAAAAGCATTGACCGAAGCCATGAAATCTTTCAAATCTTCTTACGCTTACCAAGCATAAGTATTGAGATGAAAGGAGTCTGAAATGGCAGTCGGAAAAGAGATTCTCACCAAAATCCGTAGTGTTCAAAATACCCAAAAGATCACTAAAGCGATGCAAATGGTGTCGACCTCTAAAATGCGGAAGACTCAAGACCGGATGCGCTTAGCGCGTCCGTACGCCGAAAAAGTGCGTACAGTGATGAGCCATCTTGCACAGACTAATGCCGATCATGGTATCAAATTGTTGGAGCCGCACCGCGAAGTGCGTCGTGCCGGTTTCATTTTGATTACCTCGGACAAAGGTTTGTGCGGTGGCTTGAACGCAAACGTACTGAAAAAGTTTTTGGCGCAAGTTCAAGAGTATCAGGAACAAGGCATCGAAGTCGAAGTCGTGTGCCTGGGTAGTAAAGGTTTGGCTGCATGCCAAAGTATCGGTTTGAATGTTATTGCCAGTACAACCAATTTGGGCGATACCCCGAAAATGGAAGCGTTGCTTGGCCCTTTGACCGAAATCTTCCAACGTTATGAGAAGCATGAATTAGACCGTATCCATATGGTTTACTCACGTTTTGTCAACACAATGCGCCAAGAGCCGCGTATGGAAGTTTTGCTGCCTATCGGTGAAAACGTTATTGACGACGGAACAGGTCATTCTTCATTTACTTGGGAATACCTCTACGAGCCGAGTCCTATCGCCGTATTGGAATATTTGGTTCGCCGCTATTTAGAGTCTGTGGTTTATCAGGCATTGAGCGACAACATGGCATCTGAACAAGCCGCGCGTATGGTAGCGATGAAAGCCGCAACCGACAACGCAGGCAATGCCATCAAAGAATTGCGCTTGGTGTACAACAAATCGCGTCAAGCCGCGATTACCACAGAATTGTCAGAAATTGTAGCAGGTGCAGCGGCAGTTTAATGCCGTCTGAAGCCTGAACAGGAAATTAGGATACGATAATGAGCCAAGGCAAAATCGTACAAGTTATTGGTGCGGTGGTTGACGTGGAATTTCCACGCGACGCTATCCCGCATGTTTACGATGCCCTGAAATTGGACGAGAACGGTCTGACTCTGGAAGTTCAACAGCTTCTGGGTGACGGCGTTGTCCGTACTATTGCAATGGGTAGTTCAGACGGCCTGAAACGCGGCATGTCTGTAAGCAATACTGGTGCGCCAATCACTGTGCCGGTAGGTAAAGGTACATTGGGTCGTATTGTCGATGTATTGGGTACGCCTGTTGATGAAGCAGGTCCTATCGATACCGACAAGAGCCGTGCCATTCACCAAACTGCTCCGAAATTCGACGAGTTGTCTTCAACTACCGAATTGTTGGAAACCGGTATTAAAGTGATCGACTTGCTGTGTCCGTTTGCTAAAGGCGGTAAAGTAGGTCTGTTCGGTGGTGCCGGTGTGGGCAAAACCGTGAACATGATGGAATTGATCAACAACATCGCCAAAGCGCACAGCGGTCTGTCCGTGTTCGCAGGTGTGGGTGAACGTACCCGTGAAGGTAACGACTTCTACCACGAGATGAAAGATTCCAACGTATTGGATAAAGTAGCCATGGTGTATGGCCAAATGAACGAACCTCCAGGCAACCGTCTGCGCGTTGCTTTGACCGGTTTGACTATGGCCGAATACTTCCGTGACGAAAAAGACGAAAACGGTAAAGGTCGCGACGTATTGTTCTTCGTTGACAACATCTACCGTTACACTCTGGCCGGTACCGAAGTATCTGCACTGTTGGGCCGTATGCCTTCTGCAGTGGGTTACCAACCGACATTGGCTGAAGAAATGGGTCGTTTGCAAGAGCGTATTACCTCTACCCAAACCGGTTCCATTACTTCCATCCAAGCCGTATATGTACCTGCGGATGACTTGACTGACCCATCTCCAGCGACAACTTTCGCCCACTTGGACGCGACCGTCGTATTGAGCCGTGATATTGCATCTTTGGGTATTTACCCGGCAGTTGACCCGCTTGACTCTACTTCACGCCAATTGGATCCGATGGTATTGGGTCAAGAGCACTACGACGTAGCGCGCGGTGTACAGTCTACTCTGCAAAAATACAAAGAATTGCGCGACATTATCGCCATTCTGGGTATGGACGAATTGTCTGACGAAGACAAACTGACTGTGATGCGTGCCCGTAAAATCCAACGCTTCCTGTCTCAACCGTTCCACGTTGCCGAAGTATTTACCGGTTCTCCAGGCAAATACGTTTCATTGCGTGACACCATCGCCGGCTTTAAAGCCATCTTGAACGGCGAATACGACCATCTGCCTGAACAAGCGTTCTACATGGTAGGCGGCATCGAAGAAGCGGCTGAGAAAGCGAAAACCTTAAACTAAGGAGGCCGGCATGAGCACCATGCAAGTTGAAGTGGTTAGTAGCGAGCAAAACATCTATTCGGGCGAGGCCAGCTTTGTGGTGGTTCCGACCGTTCAAGGTGAGCTTGGTATTTATCCACGACACGAGCCGATTATGAGTTTGGTACGCCCCGGCGCATTGCGTTTGACTGTTCCGGGTGAAGCTGAAGAAGTGCTGGTTGCCGTTTCCGGTGGCGTTTTAGAAGTACAGCCTGATAAGATTACCGTATTGGCAGACGTTGCCGTCCGCAGTACAGAAATGGATCAGGCGCGTGCTGAAGCAGCTAAAAAAGCAGCCGAGGCAGGTGTTTCTGCAGCCAAAGATGATAAATCTCTGGCCGAAGCGCACAAAGCATTGGCAGCAGCCATTGCCCAGCTGAAAACTTTGGATTACCTTCGTTCGCAAAAAAACAAGTAATGTGGGTTCATCAAGAAAAAGCACAACGAAATGTTGTGCTTTTTTGTTTGCCTGAAGATAAGCAGCTTGGTATTGAAATGTCGATAGATGAGTAGATGGCAAGCTTGAAATCGAAACGGTAGAATCAGTTTTTATGACTCAATTGTTGGCGGATCATTTTCAAAGCAGTTAGTCTTGTTATTTGGCTAAGAATAGCCTACTCAATCTTTTTTAACCACAAAAAGCAGGGTGGATAATTCCTAATTTATTGCAACCGCAACAGATCTGAATTGATCAGTATTGAACATAATAGAATTTGCGGAAGCTCTTGTATAAACAAAAGGCCGTCTGAAAAGTTTCAGACGGCCTTTAAATCATTATTACGGCATTCGTTTATGATTGGTCGATGGTTTTATCCAGTCCTTGGGTCAGGCCGTTGATGTCGCCACCATTTAGTCCCAACTCTTTCAAGAGACCGTCAACCAATGGGGCTTGGCTGCGGTAGCGCAGGGCACTGTTGACCATTTGATCTGCAAGGCTGGCTTGTGTGGTTTGGCCGTCTGAAACACCTTCTGCACCATTTGTACCACCGGCAAAGCCACCCAGACCATTGACTTGCAAGATTTTGATGTCTTCGATTTTTTCCATTGGGCGGACGGATTCGCGGATGATGTCAGGCAGATGTTTCAAGAGGGCAAGGCGGACTTGCATTTCAACCTGTTCAACGCTCAGGACGTTGGCAGCTTCGTTCACAGCGCGGGTACCTTCTGCATCAACCTTGTATTGTTGCTCTTGCGCTTGTGCCAACAGAATTTTGGCATCGGCCTCACCTTTGGCTTGCAGGCGGTGTTTTTCGGCTTCTGCTTCGGCGGCAATGCGCACTGCTTCAGCGCGGTCTTGTGCAGCTTGTTTTTCAGCTTCAGCGGCAACAGTGAGCGAAATCGCATCTTTTTGCGCGGCTTCTTCTGCGGCAATCAATTCAACCGCTTTGGCACGCTCGGCGCGTTCGGTTTCGCGTACGGTAATCACGCTCTCTTCTTCGCGAACGGCGGCGGCGCGGGCTTTGTCGGCTTCGGCTTTGGCTTCGGATTCGGCACGCGATTTTTCGGCAACGGCGATGGCGCGGTCTTGCTCGGCCAATTCGATGGCTTTGCGGCGCTCAACCTCTGCCTGTTCAACGGCTTGTGCTTTTCTAATGTCTTCGTTTTTAATGTCGCGTTCGGCGGCAATGCGTTTCAAATCCACTTCGCGTTCAGCGGCAATTTTTGCTTCTTCCGCTTCACGTTTTTTCTGAGATTCTTGTTCGGCAATGCTGGCCTCTTGTTCAGCGCGGCGTACGGCAATCTCACGCTCTTGTTCGAGTTTGGCGTATTCTTCTTCGCGCGAGATTTTCAGGCGTTGCTGCTCGGCTTCGAGGTTTTTGGTTTTGATTGCCAAGTCGGTGTCTTGTTCGATTTCGTTACGTTTTTTGCGGCGGCCTTCGATGGTTTCGGTCAGTTTGGTCAAACCTTCCGCGTCAAAGGCGTTTTGCGGGTTGAAGAACTCAAAGCTGGTTTGGTCGAGGCCGGTCAGGGAAACGGTTTCGAGTTCGAGACCGTTTTTAAACAAGTCTTCGCTCACGACTTGTTGTACTTTCTGAACGAAATCAACACGTTTCTCATGCAGCTCTTCCATCGCCATTTCGGCAGCAACGGCGCGCAGGGCGTCAACGAATTTACCTTCGACGAGGTCTTTCAACTCATCGGGAGACATGGTTTTCATACCCAGTGTTTGTGCGGCGGTCGCAATGCTCTCGGCGCTGGGTTTAACGCGGACGTAAAATTCCGCCATCACGTCAACGCGCATACGGTCGCGGGTAATCAGCGCTTGTTGGGCAGCGCGGCGCACTTCAAGGCGCAGTGTATTCATGTTGACGGGGATGATTTCGTGTAACACGGGCAGCACCATCGCACCGCCGTTCATGATGACTTTTTCACCACCAAAACCGGTGCGGACAAATGAGACTTCTTTGCTGGCGCGGCGATACAGACGGGTCAGGATAAGGCCGAGTACAAACAGCGCGACGAGTATGACGCCGGCGATAGTGCCGATGGAGACCAAATTCATGGTTTTTCCTTTCTTCTTGTTAATATGCCTTTGGGGGCGGTGGATTCAGAAGGCTTTGAGAGAAAGAGGCCGTCTGAAAGGGTTAAAAATATGGGTTGAAATAATAGGGGGGGCTAATTGTTATTTCAAATTTCTAGATAATGAGGATAGGGCGGTGAAGTATCTATTTTTCCCGTATCGATAAATCAGCAGTTTCAGACGGCCTTAATCCACCAAGCTTCCGCTCGGATTCAAAATCGCTTTAAATGTATTTCCGTCCAACGACACCAGCAATACCGCATCACCTTGTTTCAATACATCATCAGAGTCAGGTTCTACCATCACATAATGCTGTTGGCCGTAAGCATCTTTCACGCGCACCTGCGCCGCGTTGCCTACCCGAGCTTCACCCAATACCACCGTGCCGACGCGTCCGATCAAACTTTCCTGCGAAACGGCAGTGGTTTCATCTTTCGGCATAATTTTGTACAAACCGCTAGCTGTTACCCGCACTAAGGGCAGGGAAAGAAACCAAACGATGACTGCTGCCAGCGTGCCATTCAGATAACTGCCGAATACAGTGGTAAAGGCCGTCTGAAACAGATAACCCGTCAGTCCGTATACGGCAAGAAACACCACCATCAACATCAATACCGGGATACGTCCGACATACAGCCAGCTCAGGAAACGCACGAATATGCCTGCATCCGCCACATCTAATCCAACTTCGGCGTGCGCGGTTTCGGTCAGACTGTCGGGCAACAGGTTGTCTAACCAATCGCTGATACCGCCTGCCAGCATGGAAATGACTTCCAACACACCGAGCAAAACCATCAGCGCAATGGCAATGCCGAAGATTTCAGTTTCGGGGGCGTTGATTAAATTCCACATATTGCATTTCCTTATTTTTTTAATTTTTAGACGGCATATATTTTATTTTAAAGTTAAGCCGATTGGATATGGTTTTTTTATTAATTTGTCGTAACTGACAGGATTTTTCCCAATCCGTCATCTTTTTGTTATTGAGGTGTGTATGGTTTTCTTTTTTCAGACGGCCCCGTGAAGATAGAGGCCGTCTGAAACCGAGATTTTCTCAATATGGCTTATGATTTCGCTTTCAATGCTGCCAATCTTTCGGCAATGCGGTTGTTGCGGCTTAAGTCTTCCAGTTCTTTCAGCTTGGCTAACTGCGCCGCATCAGTGCTGCTGTGTACCGAGTTTTGGCGACCCATCACACGGTCGAAAGCGTTGCCGCTTTTTTCGGCATCACGGGCGATACGGTTGAGGTCGCTGCCGTTGCCTCCTGCCGCTTTGCCAGCGCCCATGCTTTGCTGTGCGGCACGCCAATCTTGCAACTGCTGCTGCATCTCGCGTTTTTTCGCCTGCAGGGCAGCGATAAAGCCTTCGAGCTCTTTTTCTTGCGCGGCACAGTCGGCAATGGTGTTTTCCAAGATGGGCAGACGCGCTTCGATGTCCATCTGTTCGGCAATACCCGCTTCGGCAAGATCATCGCGACCGGCATCTACGGCGGCTTGCAGATTGGCATCGATGGCTTCGTGGCGGTTGCTTTCGTCGGCCATTTTCTTGGCGGCAAGATGTTTCTGCGCCAACACTTTGCCCAATTCAGCACGCACTTCATCTACTGCACGCTCGATTTCGCGGATGCTTTCGTTCATGACCGCTTCAGGCGCGAGGTTTTCCGCCGCATCAATCAGGGCATGAAAACCGCCGCTCACCAGACGGCCTACTCGGCGGGATAGGGTTTCGCTCATTTGGATTTTCCTTTCACTAAAATGTGTTTGTTTCATTTGGTATGGCGGCAGTCTTAAACTTCATTTGCCTGCTGCACAATCTTCGCCAGTTTCAAAGTGTTTTCAAGCTGTTGCAGAACGCTATCGTCGTATGCCGCGCCTTTGCCGGTTACGGCGAGTTGCAGGATGCTGTCGGTCAGGCGGACGATGCGCCACATCAGTTCACGCTCGTATTTTTTCAAATCGTCGAGGTCAGCTTCTTCGGGCAGGTCGGCAGCGAGTGTTGCGCCTAAGTCGGGCAATTGTTCAAACAACCTCGCCACGATATGCGAATGCACTCCGGCCTGTTTTTCAGCGTGCAAGATTTCGTGTTTCGCCGCTTGGAAAAATTGCTCCTGCGCCGTCAGTGCGGAGCTGTAATCGCGTGTCTGCGTATGCGCCAAGCGCGCCAGCTTGAGCAATTCGCGGATTTTTTCAGATGGCGTATTCGCTCCTTCGATTTTAAGTTCAGCAATAAAATCAGCATCTTCCTGAGTGATGCGCACACTAATTGGGATACGGTTCGTTGCATTCATATTCGTTTGATTTGGTTTGTATTCATTTGAATACAAATATACAAGATGGGATTCTGAGGCGCAATACCTGAAACCGTATATTTATGTAAACATCAGGCCGTCTGAAACTTGATTTTCGGTTTTCAGACGGCCTTTTCCTTTATAATCCGTACATTATTTTCATACACACAGCAGGTTCTCCATGTCCAACAAACCCACACTCCTTCTCGTTGACGGCTCTTCTTATCTTTACCGCGCCTATCATGCCATGGGGCAGAATTTGTCTGCGCCCGACGGTGCGCCGACTGGGGCGATGTATGGCGTGTTGAACATGCTGCGCCGACTGCGGGCGGATTATGTGCACGACTATTGCGCGGTGGTGTTTGATGCGAAGGGCAAAAATTTTCGCCACGAGATGTTCCCCGACTATAAGGCGACGCGTCCGCCGATGCCGGACGATTTGCGCCCGCAGGCGGAAGCCTTGCCGGATTTGGTGCGCTTGATGGGCTGGCCGGTATTGGTGATTCCGCAGGTGGAAGCGGATGACGTTATCGGCACTTTGGCTAAGATGGCTAGCGAAGCAGGGTGGAACGTGGTGGTATCTACCGGCGATAAGGACATGGCGCAGTTGGTGACCGAGCGCGTGACGCTGGTGAATACGATGAGCGGCGAAACGCTGAACATTGAAGGCGTAAAGGAAAAATTCGGCGTGCGCCCCGACCAAATCCGCGATTATCTCGCGCTAATGGGCGACAAGGTGGACAACGTGCCGGGCGTGGAGAAGTGCGGCCCGAAAACGGCGGTGAAGTGGCTGGAGGCTTACGGCTCACTGGCAGGCGTGATGGAACACGCTGGCGAAGTCAAAGGCAAGGTCGGCGAAAACCTGCAAGCCGCTTTGGAACAACTGCCGCTGTCGTATGACTTGGTAACGATTAAAACCGATTTGGATTTGCACACAGAGCTTTCAGACGGCCTTGAAAGCCTGCGCCGTACTACGCCTAAATGGGCGCAGCTGGTTGTCGATTTCAAACGCTGGGGTTTCCGCACTTGGCTGAAAGAGGCGGAAAGCCGTATGCACGAAGCGCAAAACACAGATTTGTTCGGCAGTGAGCATATCGGCGAACAAGCCGCATTGGCGATGGAAACACAGCCTGAAAAACAACCCGAACTCGCCCCAGCCCCCGAAAAGCTGGATTATCAAGCCGTTACCACCGAAGCTCAGTTTGCCGCCTTGTTGGACAAACTAGCGAAGGCGGACAAAATTGGCATTGATACGGAAACCACGTCATTAGACGCGATGAACGCCTCACTGGTCGGCATCAGCATCGCGTTCCAAGCAGGCGAAGCGGTTTACATCCCCGTAGGACACAGCCTGACTGCCGCACCCGAACAGCTTGATTTGCAAGACGTATTAGGCCGTCTGAAACCGCATTTGGAAAATTCCGCCCTGAAAAAAATCGGGCAAAACCTCAAATACGACCAACACGTTTTCGCCAACTACGACATCGCCCTGAAAGGCATTGCCGGCGACTCCATGCTTGCTTCCTACATCATCGAGAGCCATCTCGGACACGGCTTGGACGAGTTATCCGAACGCTGGCTGGGCTTGGAAACCATTACCTACGAATCGCTGTGCGGCAAAGGCGCGAAGCAAATCAGTTTTGCCGATGTTGCCATCGGGCAGGCGACCGAATACGCCGCCCAAGACGCAGATTTCGCCCTGCGCCTCGAAGCGCACCTGCGCGCGCAGATGGACGCCAAACAGCTTGAAATGTATGAAAAAATGGAGCTTCCCGTCGCGCAGGTATTGTTTGAAATGGAACGCAACGGCGTGCAAATCGACCGCGCCGAACTCGCCCGCCAAAGTGCAGAACTCGGCGCCGAGCTGATGAAGCTCGAACAAGAAGCCTACGCCGCCGCAGGCCAGCCGTTCAACCTCAACTCACCGAAACAGCTTCAAGAAATCCTGTTCGACAAAATGGGCATTCCCACCAAAGGCCTGAAAAAAACAGCCAAAGGTGGCATTTCCACCAACGAAGCCGTGCTCGAACAGCTTGCGCCTGACTATCCATTGCCCAAAATCATCCTACAAAACCGCAGCCTAGCGAAACTCAAATCCACCTACACCGACAAACTGCCCGAAATGATTTCCCCCAAAGACGGCCGCGTGCATACCACTTACGCCCAAGCCGTCGCCATTACCGGCCGCCTCGCCAGCAACAACCCCAACCTGCAAAACATCCCTATCCGCACCGCCGAAGGCCGCCGCGTGCGCCGCGCCTTTACCTCACCGCAAGGCAGCGTCATCGTTTCTGCTGACTATTCCCAAATCGAGCTGCGCATCATGGCGCACCTCTCCGGCGACAAAACCCTGATTACCGCGTTCCAAAACGGCGAAGACGTACACCGCCGCACCGCCGCCGAAGTATTCGGCATCGCCCCCGAAAACGTCTCGTCCGAACAACGCCGCTACGCCAAAACCATCAACTTCGGCCTCATTTACGGCATGGGCCAATACGGCCTCGCCAAATCATTGGGCATCGACAACATCTCCGCCAAAAACTTTATCGACCGCTACTTCGCCCGCTACCCCGGCGTCGCCGAATACATGCAGCGCACCAAAGAACAAGCCGCCGCCCAAGGCTTCGTCGAAACCCTGTTCGGCCGCCGCCTCTACCTGCCCGACATCCACAACAAAAACGCCAATGCCCGCGCCGGAGCCGAACGCGCCGCCATCAACGCCCCCATGCAAGGCACCGCGTCCGACCTCATCAAACGCGCCATGATAGACGTATCCCGCTGGCTGGTTTCAGATGACCTGCAAAGCAAACTGATCATGCAGGTGCATGACGAATTGGTGTTGGAAGTCCCCGAAGCCGAACTGGATTTAGTGAAAGAAAAACTGCCGCAGATTATGGCGAAAGTGGATGAAGGGATGTTGAACGTGCCGCTGGTGGCGGAGGTTGGTGTGGGGATGAATTGGGAAGAGGCGCATTGAGAGCCCATAAATAAAGTATCTCTATGCTATTCCTAAGATGGTTTCAAGTCTTAAAAGGAGACTAATAAATGAAGGTATTGGTATATAAACGTACTCATACAGGGGATCCTAGTGAAAATGGAGTATTTGGGGAGAGTGATTGTATGGGGGCTATAAGAAACTGGCACTATGATGCTGTTATCGGTATAGGATCTATACATCCTTGGAAAGGAGATAAAGGAATTTCGGGTAAGGTAACTTGGATTGGTATAAATCCGATCAGAATTGGAAAAAATGGGCGTGGGGATACACTCAAGTTCAAACAATTTGTCCTTTTAGATGAGGATGGTCCTGATTTTAGAAAGTTAGCTCCAAATCTTGCAAATCGTTTTTATATTAGAAATGCCCGTTTTATCCTTAATAGTTATTCAGATGTTGAGAAAAAGGAAGTTGAGAGAGTAATTAAAAATATTATAGATACCTATAATATAGACGGTGTGGCTCACTTTGTTTCTGCTAGAAAGAAAATTAAGACTAAAAATTGTACAAGTTCTAAATGCACAAGCCATAAATTTAATAAACCAACTATTTGCAAATCAAGTTGTTAATGTAGAAATGCTAACCTGAAATAAATATATCAACAGCAATCTACAGACTGAATATTTGTATCTAACAAAAGCCTGCCATCTCAAATAGCCGTCGGATTCGAGAATCTGATCTACTGAAACCCAAAAACCCATCCGAGGCCGTCTGAAAACCTATCTCATGGTTTTCAGACGGCCTTTATTCTTCCCGCCGACAGGCATACAATCAAAAGTGCAGTACCTTTCATTGATTCAATACAAGGAGACAGTTATGCGCGGCATAAAATCAGTTGCATTGTTGTATACTTTGGCATTGGGTGCGCCGGCGTTTTCGGCGGGTTTGACCAAAACGCTGCCGGGCGATTTGACGACGGCTCAGGCGCAGGCGGTGGTGCAGGCTTCGATGAAAAAGGCGCGTGAAATCAAGGTGCCTATGAATATCGCGGTCATGGACGCGGGCGGTAATTTAAAGGCGTTTACGCGTATGGATGACGCGTTTATCGGCAGCATCGATATTGCGCAGAAAAAGGCGAAAACGGCACGCTATTTCAATATGTCCACCCGCGATCTGGGCAAGGCTTCGCAGCCGGGCGGCGAGCTTTACGGTATTGAAGTGACCAACGACGGTTTGGTGATTTTTCCCGGCGGTGTGCTGTTGGTGGATAAAAACGGTGTTATCGTCGGCAGTGTCGGTGTGAGCGGCGGCTCGGTCGATGAAGACGAAAGCGTCGCGAAAGCAGGTGCGGCAGTATTGTCGGGAAGTTAAGCCGTAGTTTGAAACAAGCCCCAATGCGTTTCTTTTCATGATTTGCGTTGGGTTGTTGAAATAGGTAGAGGCCGTCTGAAAATGTGGGTTTAACCCCACACTATTTTCAGACGGCCTTTTTCTATTCCGATTCTCTATATTCTATTTGCCGTATGCTTTTATTCTCGGCCTTTTATCTCTTTTTTTCATGAATAATGTTGCCGGTGTTACAATCGGCATATTCTTATTGTTATCAAACAGGTGTTTCATGCAGTTTTTCGGCCTGCTTATTCCTATTATTATCGGCTATTTTGTTGATGAGATGTTCACCGGCGTCATTATTGGGTCGTTGTTTTGGCTGGTTGCTTGGTCGATTGCGAAACAACGCCAAGAAGAGCGTTTGGCTGAATCTGCTACGGCAGGCGACAGGATGCAAAAGCTGGAGCAGGAAATCGAGCTGCTAAAACAGCGTTTGTCGGTGTTGGAGCATGAGGTTGTCCGTGATGAGGCGAAGGTAGGGCAGGGGCTTGAGGTTCGGCCTGTTGCCGATGTTCAGACGGCCTCTGAGCCGCTTCATGTTCGGGTTGAGCCTGAGGCGGAAGCTGCGCCTGTTAAGCAGAAAATTGAAGAGGTGTTTGCCCCTTCTTTTTCTATACCTATTGATCTTGTACCTACCAAAGCTTCTGCTTCATCTGAGCCTGTTGTGGAAGAAGTTGTCGAGGCGGTTGCTCCGGTTGCTGCTAAACAAGAAGAGCTGCTTAAGGAAGAGGCTGTTGTTGCTTCGATGCCGTCTGAAAGCGAAGAGGCGCCATCGCGTCAATTCGTTATCCATAAAGATAAGGTGGAAGGCGGAGAGTATAAGTTTTCCGACAATCCGATTGTCGCTTGGTTCTTGCGCGGCAATCCGCTGTTAAAAACCGGTATTGTGGTGCTGTTCCTCGGCTTGGCGTTTTTACTGCGCTATGCTTCCGAGCGGGTTCATGTGCCGGTGGAGTTGCGTTATCTGACTGTGGCTGGCGCGGGTTTGGCGGCGGTGGTCGGCGGCTGGAAGCTGCAAAGCCGTAAGCGTGAATATGGCTTGGTGTTGCAGGGTTTCGGCGTGGCGGTGATGTATTTGACGGCGTTGGCGGCGTTGAAACTGCATCCGCTGCTGCCTGTGTCGGTCGTGTTCGGGCTGATGGTGGCGATGGTTGTGCTGATGGCGTGGCTGGCGGTAAGGCAGAATGCGCAGATTATGGCGCAGGTTGCTTTAATCGGCGGTATGGCCGCGCCTTTGCTGACTTCAGACGGCAGCGGCAATTATTTGGTGCTGTTTTCTTATCTTGCCCTGCTCAACGGCGGTGTGGCCGCGATTGCTTGGTTTAAGGCATGGCGTCCGCTGAACCTGACGGGTTTTGTTGCTACTTTTGCCATTGCCGCGCTGTGGGGCATGCGAAGTTATACGCCGCAACATTTCGCCACTACCGAGCCTTTCTTGATTTACCACTGGCTGCTCTATACCTTTATCGCGTATCTGTTCGCACGCCGTAAGCTGACGGAAAACAGCGAAGACGGCGTTACGCCGATTGCCGACAATGCGACTTTGGAAGAAATCGGCAAGAGTATTTATACACACGGCCTGCGCGTGCATGTCCTCGACCATACTTTATTGTTTGGCACGATGGCGGCGGCGTTCGGCCTGCAATACCGCATGGTGGAGCATTGGCCGTCTGCGGATGCGCTTTCCGCATTGGGTTTTGCCGCTGTTTACGGACTGGCCGCGCTGCTGCTGAAACGTCAGCAGGGGCTGTATATTTTGCGTCAGGCATTTTTTGCGTTGGCGGTGTTGTTCCTCACGATTGCCGTTCCGCTTTATTTTGAACCAAGCAATACAGTTATTTTGTGGAGTGCCGAATCCGCACTGGTTTATTTCTTCGGTTTGCGCCAACAGCGTCCGCATATCCGTTTGGGTGCGCTGATGGTTTATCTCTTGGCGGCACTGATTCAGTTGGGCAATTATCAGAACTTCGGCACCGATACCGTTCTGGAAGGGCAGTGGTTTACGACGGTTGTGGTGTTGCTTGGCGGAGCAGCGATTTATTTATTGTGGAATTTCTTGCGGCGCGAAGGTTCGGCGCAATGGGAAAAATCCGTTCAGATGGCCGTGTTGTCTGCCGCCTTGCTGTACATCTCTATTTTGCCTTTGCTCTTCTTGGCCGACCAAGGCAGCATTGTCGCTCTCTCTGCTTTGGCAGCGGCGTGGGCATTCTGCCGGCGCAAACATGAGCCGAATGTGTTTATCACTTTTGTCTTGGGCAATGTATTGTTCGCCCTGTTGCTGCAAAGCAGCATCATTTATGAATCCAAAGGCTTCCTGAGCCATCTGTACCTTATTGCCGCTACGCCTTTGCTTTTTGCAGCTGCCTACGCGCTGCAATATCCGCGTGTACCGGTTGCAAGCGAAAAACCGGAAGGAAACGAGGTTTACTTTGCGCAGGTTTCAGGCTGGATCATCCTGCTTACTGCGTTGGCAACAGGCAGCTACGCCCTTTATATGCAATGGACAGGCGAGGAAACCCTGTTTATCGAGTTGTGGATGTGGCCGATATTTGCCGGCTTGCTGCTGTTTGCAAAACGTTTGAAATGGGAAGAGCTGTTGCAGGCAAACTTGGCATTCCTGCCCGTGTTTGCCATGCATTTCGTCTTCTACCATACCGAACACGCATGGACAGCCGCCGCAGCCTTACCGCTTGCCGCCGCTACCGTGTTGAACTTCATTATTCTGAACAACTATCCGCGCCATGATCTGATTTGGTTGCACAAACTCAATATCACGATACTCGGCGTACTTTGGACGCTTTGGACCGCGCTGTATGTCGGCGGCCTTCTCTCCGGCGTTTGGTCGCAGCTCTCATGGCTGGTTGTGCCTTTAGCAATGTGGATTGTTTTCCATACGCAGCGCCACCGCGAATTTTTCAGACGGCATCAAGCCATTTATCAGCATTTTGCTATGCCGTTGTGCGCCCTTGCCGCTGCCTGTTGGATGCTGTGGACCAACTTCTCCACGCCGTTCCAACCTTTGCCGTTGCCGTATGTTCCCGTGCTTAACCCATTGGAACTCGCCAGCGCCGGCATGCTTTGGTTTGCCCTGAAATCTCTGCCCGAAGCCTTACCGCCCGACCTTCGCCGTACCACGGCAACCGCAGTCGCCGCCTTAGCATTTATGCTGATCAGCGCAGGCGTGATGCGCGTATGGCATTTTTACGACGGCATCACTTGGCGTCTCGACATCATGCTCCAATCCTTCGGCCTGCAAGCCAGCCTCTCCGTCGTTTGGGCAGTAACCGCCATAATCTTGATGGTACTTGGCAACCGCCGCAAACAGCGTTCCTACTGGATGACAGGCGCGACGCTGATGGGCATCGTAGTTGTCAAACTCTTCCTGATCGAGCTTTCCAACAGCGGCGGTATCGAGCGCATTGCCTCCTTCATTATCGTCGGCCTGCTGCTGCTTCTGGTCGGCTGGTTTGCCCCCGTTCCGCCCAAAGCAGAGAATGATGGCGAACACAAAGCCTAATCATTAACTTCAAATAAAAGGCCGTCTGAAAAAAGCAGCATTATCTGTTTTCAGACGGCCTTTATTTTTTAGAAGGTGCCATCTGCTTTGTTCTGGCATGTCTAATTGTATTGGGTTATGATGCCTTTTAATATGTAAATGGATAAGCCGTGGCCGTCTGAAAAAAGAAAACGGGAGCCCCCCGAATATCCGCATACCACGCATGATGCGCCCGACAGACTGGCCATGGATGGACACATAAAGATAAAAACCGCTACCGGAGGAAATAGAAAATGCCTAACCGCAATGAGCTTCCCTTAATTTATTCTTGTTCCGGATGCTCCGATGTGGCGCAGCTGGCCAATAACACTGCCGTAGCGCTCGACCATGCCGGAGAGTTTGAAATGTCGTGCATTTCCGGCGTGGGCGGCAAAGTCGCGCCGTTGGTGCGCAAAGCGCAGTCCGGGCGGCCGATGTTGGTTATTGACGGCTGTCATCTGCATTGTGCCAAATCGTGTTTGGAAAATGTGGGCGTCGAAATCCCTGAAGGGCATCATGTGAAACTATACGAACTGGGCTACAAAAAACGCTTTGGCAAAAGCTATGACGAGGCTACGGTAGAAGAAGTTTATCAATATGTTTTGACGAAGAAGAAAGATACGTTCAACAGTTGAATGCCTTGATTTGCGATTGTTATTTAATATGAAGGTATGATTTAAAAGTGGTTTGAATGTAACAAAGGCCGTCTGAAAACGGATAGCAATTTTGAGCTAAAACGTTTTCAGACGGCCTTTATCATTCCAAGCCTTCTAATTTTTACATCTCTTCCAATTTCGCAAACTTGGTGTCCAACTCTTTTACGCCCTGTTTGCCGAAGTTGATGGTCAGGCGGGCGGATTCGCCTTTGTCCACGGCATCGATGATGACGCCGGTGCCGAATTTGGCGTGGCGGACGTTTTGGCCGATGCGGAAGCCTGCGTAGGTTTGCGGCTGTTTGTAGTCGTCGATGATTTTGTCCCGTTGTACGGCGGTTTGGCGTGTGTTGCCGTAGCTGTCGTAGGCGGGTTTTTTGACGGACAGGTAGTGCAATACTTCGGGCGGGATTTCTTCGACGAAGCGGGAGACGATGCCGAATTGGGTTTGTCCGTGCAGCATGCGTTGCTGGGCCATGGTGATGTAGAGGCGTTTTCGGGCGCGGGTGATGGCGACGTACATGAGGCGGCGTTCTTCTTCGAGGCCGCCTCGTTCGGCAAGGCTCATTTCGCTGGGGAAGCGGCCTTCTTCCATGCCGGTGAGGAAGACGGCGTTGAATTCCAAGCCTTTGGAGGCGTGGACGGTCATGAGTTGGACGGCTTTTTCGCCTGCGCCTGCTTGGTTTTCGCCGGATTCGAGGGCGGCGTTACTCAAGAAAGCGAGGATGGGGAAGGCGGGGTCGTCTGAAATGTTTTCGGGCAGGGTTTCAAAGTTGCTGTCTTCGGGTTTGAATTCGATGGCGGCATTGACGAGTTCGTCGAGGTTGTCGAGGCGGTCTTGGTTGTCGCCTTTTTGGGTTCGGTAGTGTTCGGTCAGGCCGCTGTCTTTGAGGATGCCGACGATGATTTCGGACAGGGGCATTTGTCCGACTTGGTTGCGCAGGGCTTCAATCAGGCGGACGAAGGCGGCGATTTTGGTGGCTTTTGCGCCGGCGTTGCAGGCTGCTTGCCAGAGGGTGATGCCTTGTTCGTTTGAGGCCGTCTGAAGGTTCTCGATGGTGCGTGCGCCGATGCCGCGCGGTGGGAAGTTAATCACGCGCAAGAGGGCGTTGTCGTCGTCGGGATTGACAGCAAGGCGCAGGTAGGCGAGGGCGTGTTTGATTTCTTGGCGTTCGTAAAAGCGCAGGCCGCCGTAGATTTTGTAGGGAATGCCGCTGCGGAACAGGCTTTGTTCGATAACGCGGGATTGGGCGTTGCTGCGGTATAGGACGGCAATTTCGTCCAAATCCCAGCCTTCGCGTTCGAGGGCTTTGGTTTCGTCTACGATGAATTGGGCTTCTTCGAGGTCGGTAAAGGCGGAGTAGTAGCGGATTTTGTCGCCTGCTTCGGCGTCGGTGCGCAGGTTTTTGCCGAGGCGTTCGTCGTTGTTTTCGATAACGGCGTTGGCGGCGGCGAGGATGTTGCCGACGGAGCGGTAGTTTTGTTCGAGTTTGACGGGCGCGTCGATGTGGAACTCTTCCATCAGTGCGGTCATGTTGCCGACGTGCGCGCCGCGAAACCGGTAGATGCTTTGGTCGTCGTCGCCGACGGCAAATACCGCCGCGTTGTTGCCGGCAATCAGTTTCAGCCAGGCGTATTGCAGCTTGTTGGTGTCTTGGAACTCGTCAACGAGAATGTGATTGAAGCGGTTTTGATAGTGTTGGCGCAGGATTTCGTTGTTTTGCAGCATTTCGTAGCTGCGGAGCATGAGTTCGGAGAAATCTACCACGCCTTCGCGTTGGCAGATTTTGTCGTATTCGGCGTAGCACTCAATCATGCGGCGCGTGTGCGGGTCGGGTGCGCTCAACACGGAAGCGCGCAAACCGGATTCTTTTTGCGCGTTGATAAAGCCTTGCAGCGAACGCGGCGCGATGATTTCTTCGGCGATGTTGAGGCTTTTGAGCAGGCGTTTGATCAGGGAAAGCTGGTCGCCGCTGTCGAGGATTTGGAAGGAAGAGGGCAGGCCTGCGTCGCGGTGGTGCAGGCGCAAAAAGCGGTGGCAGAGACCGTGGAACGTGCCGAGCCACATGGCGCGGACGTTGACGGGAATCATCGCGCCCAAACGGGTTTGCATTTCTTTGGCGGCTTTGTTGGTAAACGTTACCGCCATAATGCTGTGTACGCTGGCTTGCCCGCTTTGCAAAAGCCATGCGATGCGCGTGGTCAGCACGCGCGTTTTGCCGCTGCCCGCGCCCGCCAAAACGAGGGCGGATTGCGGCGGCCAGGTTACGGCGGAGAGTTGTTCGGGGTTTAAGCCTTGCAGGAGGTTGGGGGCGGATTCGTTGGGAAACATGAAGAGGCCGTCTGAAAATAAATGGGAATGCGATATTTTAAAGGAAATACAAAAGGCCGTCTGACAAGATGTTTCAGACGGCCTTTGCGTTGGAAGCCGATTAGAACGGACGTACTTCCAAACCGAACATACGGCGCGCGGTGTTCAGCATTTGGCAGCTGAAGCCCCACTCGTTGTCGTACCATGCGAACACTTTAACCATTTTGCCTTCGGTTACTTTGGTCAGCGTAGAGTCGAATGTGCTGGCTTGGGTGGTGTGGTTGAAGTCCATAGAAACCAGCGGCAGGGTGTTGTAACCCAAAACGCCTTTCAGACGGCCTTCTTCGGAAGCGGCTTTCATCAGCGCATTGATTTCTTCGACAGAAGTCTCGCGGCTTGCTTGGAAGCTCAGGTCAACCAGGGAAACGTTGACGGTCGGTACGCGGATGGCGAGGCCGTCGAGTTTGCCTTTCAGGGCAGGCAATACCAAGCCGACGGCTTTTGCCGCGCCGGTTTTGGTCGGAATCATGTTTTCCACGCCGCTACGCGCACGGCGCAGGTCTTTGTGGCGTACGTCGGTGACGGTTTGGTCGTTGGTCAGCGCGTGGATGGTGGTCATCACGCCGTTTACGATGCCGATGTTTTCGTTCAACACTTTGGCTACGGGTGCCAGGCAGTTGGTGGTACAGGAGGCATTGGAGATAACGGTCATGTCGCCGGTAATCACGTCGTCGTTTACGCCGTAAACGATGGTTGCGTCAACGTCATCGCCGCCGGGAGCGGAAATCAGTACTTTTTTCGCGCCGCTTTCCAAGTGGATTTTGGCTTTCTCTTTGCTGGTGAACGCGCCGGTACATTCCATGACCAGGTCAACGCCCAATTCGCCCCATGGCAATTCGGCAGGATTGCGGGTGGAGAAGTAAGGGATTTTTTTACCGTTGATGATGAGGTGTTTTTCATCATGGGAAACATCGGCGTCAAAGCGGCCGTGAACAGTGTCAAATTTGGTCAGGTGGGCGTTGGTCTCGATGCTGCCGCTGGCGTTGATGGCAACGATGTCGAGTTGGTCTTGCAGTTTGTAGTCGAAAATAGCGCGCACTACTTGGCGGCCGATGCGGCCGTAACCGTTGATGGCAACTTTGATACCCATGGCTTTTCCTCTTCTTTTGGGTTTGGGTTGTGGATTGAATGGCGGCAATTATAGCAAAAATGTAGTGCTGTGTAATTAATGTTTTATTGAAATTTTTTGATTCGATTATTTTTGATTGTGGATGATTAGAGTAGAAATACGGGTTTAAAATTAATTTTATTTTGTATTTTTTGTCATTTTATTTTTTATTTATTTTATTTTTGATATTTTATGCTTATTTTAAATGATGGTGATGATGGGTGTAGAAAAAGGCGGATTGTTTTTGTTTATATTAAACAGAATTTGAGAACGGTTTCTTGATTACAACATGCAACAGTGAAATTTTTAGACGGCCCGGATTGGACGGAAGGAAAACAGGCCGTCTGAAACATTTTGATGACGGGGGATTTGAATGCGTTGGGTTGCCGCTTTTCCTTACGGGATAAGGAAAAGGCGGTTTACGGCAAGGGTGGTTGTCAGTGGGAAGGGGAGGAAAAAACGGGGCTTGGGTGTTGCGTTTGGCTTGTATATAAAGAAGTGTATGAAGATTTTAGTCGTAGTGCATGAAGATTTTCCTTGCGATTTTAATGCAATACTGACTTGCCAACAGTGTTAAATTTTTTTACGATAAGGTCAGATTATGTTTGCATGGCCATAAGCGGTGCATTCTTTAAATACCGGATATTATCCTTGTCCGAATATCTATTTTAACCGGCCGCTTTGTCCGGCCTGATTTCTAAATATATACGCGCAAGGCCGGGAGGCCTTGACGACACTCGATTTTTAAGAGGTTCATTGTGTCAAATTCTCAATCCAGCGAACGCGCGACGTTTAGCAGTCGCCGTGCCTTTATGTTTGCCGCCATCGGCTCGGCCGTGGGCTTAGGCAACATTTGGCGTTTCCCTTACATCGCCTTCGACAACGGCGGCGGTGCTTTCGTCCTCCCTTATTTGGTTGCGCTGTTGACGGCAGGTATTCCGCTGTTGCTGCTCGACTATGCCATCGGCCACCGTTACCGCGGTTCGCCTCCTTTGGCCTTCCGCCGCCTCGGCCGTTGGTTTGAGCCGGTGGGTTGGTGGAACTTCCTGACCAACGTCATCATCTGTATCTACTACGCCGTGATTGTCGGCTGGGCGGCAAGCTATGCCTATTATTCGTTTACTTCTGCATGGGGTGCGGATCCGCAGGCATTCTTCTTCAAAGACTTTCTGCAAATGGCCGATGCCAAAGACTTGGGCTTGGACTTTGTCGGCAAAGTGGCCGGCCCGCTGATTGCCGTGTGGGTGTTTACGCTGGCAATTATGGCTTTGGGCGTGCAAAAAGGCGTGGCCGGTGCGTCCACATTCTTCATGCCTTTGTTGGTGGTGATGTTTGTCATCATGGTGGGCATCGCACTGACCCTGCCGGGTGCGGCAAAAGGTTTGGACGCTTTGTTTACGCCTGACTGGAGCCGCTTGGCGGATCCGAAAGTCTGGGTAGCCGCATATGGCCAGATCTTCTTCTCGCTCTCCATCTGCTTCGGCATCATGATTACTTATTCTTCTTACCTGAAGAAAAAAACCGACTTGGGCGGCACAGGCTTGGTTGTCGGCTTTGCCAACAGCAGCTTCGAGTTGCTCGCCGGTATCGGCGTATTCGCAGCATTGGGCTTTATGGCTCAAGCCGCAGGCAAAGAAGTCAGCGAAGTGGCATCCAACGGTATCGGTTTGGCGTTTATCGCGTTCCCGACCATCATCAACCAAGCGCCGATGGGCGCGTTGATCGGCGTGTTGTTCTTCGGCTCGCTGGTGTTTGCGGGTGTAACTTCCATGATTTCCATCGTTGAAGTGATTGTGGCCGCAATTCAAGACAAAATGAACATCGGCCGTGTCAGCGCAACGCTGATTGCAGGCGTGCCAATGGCGATTATTTCTACCTTGCTGTTCGGTACGACCACCGGCCTGCCTGTGTTGGACGTATTGGACAAATTCATCAATACTTACGGCATTGTGGCTTCCGGTTTTGTTTACGTTTTGGCGATTGTCTTGTTGAACAAGCTGCCGGAACTGCGTAATCACTTGAACGCGTTGTCTTCCATCCGTGTCGGCAAAGTGTGGACCGCCAGTGTGGTGGTTACCGTCGCTATGCTCGGCTATATGCTGTATCAAGATACTGACGGCCTCTTAAAAGAGAATTACAGCGGCTATCCTGACAGCTTCCTCAATATCTTCGGTTGGGGTATGGTGGGCGCCATTCTCGTATTGTCGGTCTTGCTGTCATTCTTGCCGTGGAAACATGGTCAGAACTTCAACGTCAAAGACGAACATGAACACGAACGTGAAGGAGACGAATAATGAGTACTTCAGCCATTATTATGATGCTTGTCGCATTGATCGTCATTTGGGGCGGATTCATCGTCTCCGTCCTGCGCCTGCCTAAAGAATAAGGTTTGAGCAAATGAAAGGGCCGTCTGAAACTTAAATTTCAGACGGCCTTTTTGCGACATGACGGGGAACGTGGGAAAGAAGGATTCCCCTGATTGGCGGGGTAGTCTGGAAATTTGATTATGTATTATTGATTATGATGTTTAAATTATATCTATTTGTTTTTAAAAGATTTTAGTCCGATTGTCGTTTTAATGAACCGTTGTTCCTTTTGGCCCCTGCCTGCTGTTTTTTTGTTTTAGAATAAAGGCTCTCATCGACCTGATGGGGCATTGGGTACAGCAACTGTTTATTTTTAAGGAGAGTTCCGTGGATAAAGTATATCAACCAGGTACAGAAATTGATTCTAAAGATTTTGTTTTCGGTCTCGATCCACGCGAGTGGAATGGCTTTTTTTCAAAAGGCATAGGGTCGGATAATGGCCATAATGAGCATGTCTTCCGTCTCGATCCGCGCGAGTGGAACGGCTTTTTTTCAAAAGGAGTAGAGTCCGATCATGGTCATAATGAGCATGTTTTCCGCCTCGATCCGCGCGAGTGGGACGGTACTTTTTCAGGAGAAGGCAAAGGTCCTAATGACGGCTATGATGATGACCATATCATTCGCCTTGATCCGCGCGAGTGGGAAGGTTTTGAGCCTGCACAGCCGGCCGCGAAGCCGATATTGGAATCCAAAGCTTTCGATGGCGATGAACTTTTGAGCCGTGCCTTTGGTGAGGCTGATCCTCTTGATTCTTCTGCCGGTCTTTCCTCAGACAATGCGACCTATTCAAGCAATGGTACAGGTTCATCTGCGTTGGATACCATTCATGATTTAGTAGAGGCTTCTATTTTCAAACTGTAATCGTTTCATAATATAAAAGGCCGTCTGAAACTAATATATGTTTCAGACGGCCTTTTTGTGTATGGTCATTAGGACGAAGCCTAACTCATCATCCAAATTACCAAATGCACCATGGTCGGGCCAAACAATACCATAAATAGTCCGGCCAAAATCATGGTCAGGCTGGCCATGACGCCTTCGGTTTCGTGGCGTTGTCCGGCGCGCGATGTGCCGAAGCCGTGGGCTGCATTGCCGAATGCTACACCGTTGGCGGTACGGAAACGGATGCGGGTAAAGGCCAAAAACAGGTCGCCGAATATCATGCCGACAAAGCCTGTGATGATGGTGAACAGGGAAACGAGCGAGGCGGAGCCGTGGATTTCGCTGGCGAGGACGACGGCAAACGGGGTGGAGATGGAGCGCGCCATCAGGCTGTTGGTTACTTCGTTGTTGAAGTGGAACATATGGCTCATGAGGAATGCGCTGACTACGCCGACAAACATGCCCACCATAATGGCGATGGAGAGGATGGGCAGCTGGCGGCGGATGACTTCGCGGTTTTCATAAATGGGGACGGCAAAGGCAACGGTAACCGGAGTGAGCAGGAAGACGATGCCTTGGGTATATTTATGGTAGGTGTCGTAATTGACGCCGAATGCCAGCAGCAGGAGGATGGTGCTGACGGAGACGGTAACGACGGGGGAGAAAATCATTAAGGGTTTTTTGCGGTGGATTTTTTTGGCAACGACATAGGCAAAGCAAGTCCAGATGAAGCAGGCGAGGGCGGTGTAGTCCATTTTTATTCTCTATTTTTAGGAGTGGAGTTTTTTGTAGAGGCGGCGTTTCCAGCGGTAGCAGAAATCGAGGGTCAGGGCGGTGCTGATCATCACGAGCGCGGTGCCGACGGCGATGGTCAAAATCAGCTGCCAACCTTCGGACATCAGCAGGTCTTGATATTGCAAGACGGAAACCATGATGGGGATGAAGAAAAAGACGAGTTCGCCCAATGCCCATTTTGCGCCGCGGTCAACCATGCCCGGGCGGATGATACCGAGCCCCAAAAGGGCGAGCATGAGGAACAAGCCCAATACGCCTGAAGAAATAGGCAGATGCGTGAAGCGGACGATAAGGTCGGAGACGCCCCATACTGCGCCGATGATGGCAAGCTGCAAGGCCGTCTGAAAAAATCTGGTGAGGGAATCCATGATATGGGTGTGTGTTGAATGAAAGGCTTGATTATAGAAACCTGGTTTCTGCATAATATGAATTATTAAACGAATAATCATGCCTTAGAGGAATAATGGACTTCAAAAGCCTGTATTGTTTTACCGAACTCATCCGCCTGCAAAGTTTTTCGGCCACCGCTTCCGCGTTGAATTTGACGCAGCCGACGGTCAGCAAAATCATCCAGTCTTTGGAAGAAGAATTGGGCGTGCTGCTTTTGTGCAAAGAAAACGGACGCAAAAAGCGGCAGGTGCAGCCGACCGCAATCGGCGAAGAAGTCTATCGCCACGCTTTAAACCTTTTGCACGAACGCGATTTATTGCTTGCGCGCGTTGACGATTATCGCCATGTCAAAAGCGGGACGTTGCGTTTGGGTTTGGCCCTGTTCGGCAGCGATTTGCTCAGTCATGCGCTGTTTGATTTCCACCACAAATGGCCGGACATCGAATTGTCGTTTTTGGAACAAGGCTCGCTCGCCATCGAGCAATCCCTGCGCAACAACGAACTCGATGCCGGGCAGCTGCTCGCGCCGGTTCACGAAGACTTCGACAGCATTACTTTATGCGACTATCCGCTGGTGGTCTTGATGCCGAAAAATCGGGCGAGACACGATGCGCTGACGCTCAAAAGCCTGCAACACGAGCCCTTCATTCTGTTCGGCGCCGGCTTTTCCCTCAACGAAACCATTCAGACGGCCTGCCGCAATCAAGGTTTTACGCCCAATGTTGTCTGCCGTACCGGACAATGGAATTTGGTCGCCGACATGGTGGCGCACAATATGGGCATTGCCTTGTTGCCCGAATACTATGCCCGAAAAATCAATCCCGATGTTTTTGCTGCCATTCCTTTGGTCGAACCTGAAATCCGCTGGCAGCTCACCATGGCATGGAAAAAACACCAACGCCCGACGCCGGCCTTAAGGGCTTGGTTGGACGTGGTCAGGGAAGCGTTCGGCAGGCGAAACAAATAAAATCAAATCATCAGGCCGTCTGAAAAAAGGGATCGATATCACCCGATTTCAGACGGCCTTCCTCGTTAAAAATGGTAAAACGGCCTAAAAAAGAGTAGAATATGCACCGTTTACAACTCTGCGCCTCTCAGCAGGCTCGAATTATGGACCTTCCCAGTTCGCCTTTGAACTTCCCATCAGACACACAACAACAATAATCATCCCGCCGAAATGCCTTCCCGCGTCCGGCGGGCGGAGCATTTATGAGCATCGAACAAACCCCTCCGAATCTCGACAATACCCCCGACAATGATGTGGTAGAAGACCGCATTTCTGACGATCGCATCTCTGACGATATCGACCGCATCCACGCCTTATGCGAAATCCTCGAGCCGTCCTTTGAACAAATCGAAGCAGGCGTGCCGATTGAAGACGAAAGCCTGCGCGACAAGTTCACCGAACTGACCGTCCTCTTGGCCGAGCTACACCCTGCCGACGTGGCCGCCGTCTTGGAATCCCTGCCGCCGCGCGAGCGTAACATCGTCTGGCTTTTGGTCGCCCCGGAAGACGACGGCGAAGTATTGCTGGAAGTATCCGACGCCGTACGCGAAACGCTGATCGAGTCCATGGACAAAGACGAGCTGTTGGCAGCCGTCGATGATTTGGATGCAGACGAATTGGCAGAACTGGCAGACGACTTGCCGCACCAAGTGGTGTACGAAGCGCTGCAAACGCGTGATGAAGAAGAGCGCGAGCAGGTCAAAGCGGCGATGTCTTACGAAGACAACCAAGTCGGCGCGATTATGGACTTTGAATTGGTCAGTATCCGCGCCGATGTAACGTGTGAGGTCGTGTTGCGCTACTTGCGCCGTTTCGACAGCCTGCCCGACCATACCGACAAGATTTTCGTGGTCGATGAAAACGACGTGTTGCAAGGCGTTCTGCCCATCCGCAAACTCTTGGTCGCCGACCCTGAAGACATGGTGGCGGATGTGATGGCCACCGATGTCGTGCGCTTCCGTCCCGAAGACGACGTGGAAGAAGCGGCACAGGCGTTTGAACGTTATGACTTGGTCACCGCGCCGGTTGTCGATGAAAACAAAAAGCTGATCGGCAGGATCACCATTGACGAAATGGTGGACGTGATCCGTGAAGAATCCGAAGCCGACATGTTTAACATGGCCGGTTTGCAAGAAGAAGAGGACTTGTTCGCCCCGATTTTAGACTCGGTAAAAAACCGCTGGATGTGGCTTGCCATCAACCTGTGTACCGCCTTTATCGCCAGCCGCGTAATTGGCGCATTTGAAGGCAGTATCGAGAAAATCGTCGCACTGGCTGCGCTGATGCCCATCGTCGCCGGCATCGGCGGCAACTCCGGCAACCAAACCATCACCATGATCGTCCGCGCCATGGCAATGGGACAAATGACCAGTACGCAGGCAGGCCGCCTGCTGAAAAAAGAAGTCGGCGTCGCCCTCGTCAACGGCATTATTTGGGGCACGGTAATGGGCGTGATTTCATGGCTGCTCTACGGCAACATCGGCATCGGTTTGGTCATGGTGGCCGCGATGACCTTGAACCTTTTGCTGGCCGCGACCGTCGGCGTCCTCATTCCCGTCATGATGGACAAAGCCGGACGCGACCCGGCATTGGGCAGCTCGGTGCTGATTACCGCGGTTACCGACTCCGGCGGCTTCCTGATTTTCTTGGGATTAGCAACCATGTTCCTGTTGTAATAGGAAAAAAAAGACGTGTTCGATACGTCCTTTTCAAACCGTTTAAAAGGCCGTCTGAAATTTCAATTTTCAGACGGCCTTTGCTGTTTTTTAAAGCTTTACATCATGAGGGCGTTTAGTTTTGGGGCTGACGTAGATTAGCCCCTTGTTTAAAGCGAAGTCAGAAAAGTCAGAAATCCCAATATCACGCCGACTGCGTTGGGTATAATCAGAATCCAGTCTTTCCGGGGTTCTTTGCTCCAACCGTACAAAACCCAAATCAGACAGGATACTGCTGCAAACAGGGGTTGCCACGGCTGCGCCTTTGCCCCTTGCATATTGGCGATAATTTGGGGGATATAGGCGACAAATACGAAAATACCTATTGCCGCTCCTATGCTGCCGACAACGGTATTGAATTTTGCTTTGCTTATCATGCTGGTAAGTCTCCTTTTAATATGAAAATCGAGGCGGTAGATAATATGGGCAGGCTGACTCAGCCGAGGGAACAGCCGCAGCCGCAATGATGTTCGTGGCCTTGGCCATGTTCGTCCGAATCTTCGGCAAGCAGGGCTTCGTAGTCGCCGCTTTCAATCAGGCTGACCAGTTCTGCCGGACTTTCCGCGCCTTCTACCTAGTCGCAGGATAAATAACTCTATTCTACCACAAAATATGTATGTCATCATCCATCATTTGGCCTTGGCTGCCGATGAGGTTTTCGAGGGCTCTGTCGAGCTGGACGAAAGCTATTTCGGCGGACAGCGTAAAGGCAGACGTGGTCGAGGTGCGGCAGGAAAAGTGGTTGTCTTCGGCATTCTGAAACGCAACGGACGGGTCTATACCGTTGTGGTGGATAATGCCAAGTCTGAAACGTTATTCCCTGTCATCAAAAAGAAAATCATGCCGGACAGCATTGTTTACACGGATAGCCTGAGCAGCTATGATAAGTTGGACGTGAGCGGTTTTATCCATTACCGCATCAACCATTCCAAGGAATTTGTCGACCGTCAGAACCACATTAACGGCATTGAGAATTTTTGGAATCAGGCAAAACGTTTCTTGCGAAAATACAACGGAATCGATCGCAAATCTTTCCCGCTGTTCTTGAAAGAATGCGAATTTCGATTTAACTTCGGCACACCGTCTCAACAGCTTAAAATCCTGCGAGATTGGTGTGGAATTTAGGGCTAATCTACGTCAGCCCCTTAGTTTTTGATGACGTTTACGGCGTAATGGGCAGTAGTGTTACGGCGGGCTTGGGCGCGCATCATATAGACCTGCACTTTATATTTGCCCGATTGGGTAGCGATACCGTCAAATTTATCGCCTTGTGCCGAACCGTTAAATACGGCTTCATCGTCTTTGGGTGCCCATACGTTGAAATAGGCGTTAGGGCTGCCGGTTTTACTGATGCGCAGGCGGTCGCCCTTGCGTACGGAGAACAAATGCTCGGCGGTTTGATAGCCGGTGATTTTGCCGGAAAAACGCTGCTTGGTTTGTTTGTGTGCCGAAGCTGGTTTTGAAGCTTCCGCTTTAGGCGTGGCGGCATTTGAATAAGTGGTAAACAGTAAGGGAAGGGCGGCTAACAAGAGAAATTTTTTTCATGGGTTGGGTCTCCGAATGTGGGGCGCCAATATGGCACTCATTTTGATAACCCATCAGTATGTTCATATTTTTATAAAGCCAAAGCCGAATAGGGCAATATTCATTTTTTCAATCAGGCCGTCTGAAAACAAATATTATTCAGACGGCCTTTTCTGATAATATAACAACGAATTATTCCTTTCGGAGCCGTTATGACCTTCCCGCCACTCAAATCTCCCTTGAAATTTTACGCCGTTGTTCCCACTGCTGACTGGGTCGAGCGCATGGTCAAAGCAGGTGCCGACACGGTGCAACTGCGCTGTAAAATCCTGCATGGCGACGAGTTGAAACGCGAAATCGAACGTTGCGTCGTAGCCTGTCAAAACAGTGCAACCCAGCTTTTCATCAACGACCACTGGCGCGAAGCGATTGCCGCAGGTGCATACGGCGTGCATCTCGGGCAGGAAGACATGGACACTGCCGACCTCGCCGCTATTGCCGCCGCTGGTTTGCGCTTGGGTTTGAGTACGCACTCCGTCACCGAACTCGACCGCGCCCTATCCGTACACCCCAGCTATGTCGCCAGCGGCGCGATTTTCCCGACCACGACCAAACAAATGCCCACCGCCCCGCAAGGCTTGGAGAAACTGCGCGAATATGTGAAACAGGCTCGCGGCACGCCCGTCGTCGCCATCGGCGGCATCGATTTGAACAATGCCGAAGATGTGCTGGCAACCGGCGTTTCCTCACTCGCCGTCGTCCGCGCCGTGACCGAAGCGGAAAATCCCGAAGCCGTGGTTAAAGCGTTTCAGACTTTGTGGAATGAATAAGGCCGTCTGAAAATAAGAAGTCTGACAAGAGGAGCAAACATCATGAAGATCATATTAAACAATGAAACCATCACATTAAACGGCACAACCGTTGCCGACCTTATCGCACAAACCACGCCGCAAAAACCGTTTGCTGTTGCCGTCAATACCCATTTTGTCGCCAAAGGCGCGTATGCGGAAACGGTTTTGAACGAAAACGACAAAGTCGATATCGTGCGGCCGGTAGTCGGTGGATAAGCGGTTTGCAATCAACAGGTCGGGTATTTGCGCCCGACTTTTGCCTAGTTGAATATCGGGCAGGGTTGTCCGATTGCCTTATGCTTAAAATCTAAAAAACAATACAAAGGAATCCATCATGTTTACCCTATACGGAGAAACTTTCCCTTCACGGCTGCTGCTTGGTACGGCTGCTTATCCGACGCCGGAAATCCTCAAGCAGTCTGTTCAAATCGCGCAACCGGCGATGATTACCGTTTCGTTGCGCCGTGCCGGCAGCGGCGGCGAAGCGCACGGGCAGGGCTTTTGGTCGTTGTTGGAAGAAATGGGCGTGCCTGTGTTGCCCAATACCGCAGGCTGTCAAAGCGTTCAGGAAGCTGTAACCACTGCGCAAATGGCGCGTGAGGTGTTTGATACCGATTGGATCAAGCTCGAACTTATCGGCGATGATGACACGTTGCAGCCGGATGTGTTCCAACTGGTCGAAGCGGCGGAAATCCTGATTAAAGACGGCTTCAAAGTGCTGCCTTATTGCACCGAAGACCTGATTGCCTGCCGCCGACTGCTTGATGCAGGCTGTCAGGCGTTGATGCCGTGGGCGGCGCCGATTGGCACGGGTCTGGGCGCGGTTCATGCTTATGCGCTGAAAGTCCTGCGCGAACGCCTGCCCGACACGCCGTTGATTATCGACGCGGGCTTGGGTTTGCCTTCGCAGGCGGCGCAAGTGATGGAATGGGGCTTTGACGGCGTGTTGCTGAATACTGCCGTTTCCCGCAGCGGCGATCCGGTCAAGATGGCACGCGCTTTTGCGCTTGCGGTCGAGTCGGGCCGTCTGGCTTATGAGGCGGAACCTGTAGAGGCGCGTGAGAAAGCGCGCGCCAGTACGCCGACGGTGGGCCAGCCTTTCTGGCATTCGGCGGAATATTGATAAATGTTAGGGCGTGTCGAACACGCCCTTTTTTGTTGGTGAAAAACCTGATTTCAGGTTGAACAGAATGTTCAGACGGCCTTGGCCAAAAGCTGTTTCAATGGCTTTAAGATTTGCCATGCCTGCGCTTTGAGTTGCGGCTGCATCAGCAGGCGGGCGGGGTGGGGAATGACGAAATGCGGCCGCTCTGCGCACAATTCGTTCATCAGTCCGATCATGTCGGGGCTGTCGAAGATTTTGCCGAGGAACAATACTGCGCGCGCTTGTGAAGCAGTCAGCTCGTTTTGCATTTCAGCAAGCTCGGAGCGGATGTGTTCGGCATCGGGTAGGGCGGTGAATACTGGAGCAGTTTTGACCCACGCGGTTTTGTGCGCCTGCTCGGGCTTGAGGCCGATGGCGGCGAGGATGTTGTCGAGAAGCGTGCCGACGTCGCCGCTAAACAGTGTACCGTGCAGGCTGTCTTCGGTGGACGGGCAAATGCTGACCACCATGATTTCAGACGGCCTGATGGTTACGTCAAGACGGGGCAGATTGTCTGAATGCGCGGCTTTTTCTGTTTTTGCCGGTGTTTCGACAATGGCTTTGGGTGCCGCTTCAGGAGCGCGGACAGCAGGTTTGGCCGTTTGCGCAGTGGCGATGGCGGCAGTGCGTGCCTGATGGGCGCTTGCGGATAAAGTACGCACGGCTTGCGCGGTATCGGCGGCAATGGTTTTGGGGCGGACGGGTGCGGCTGATGCTGCTGATGCTGCGGCTTGAGGCGCGGCATGGATGATTTTGGCGTTTTGGTTCAGCCACATCGGGCCCAAGCCCAAGGCTTCGTGCAGGTGCAGATAGCGGCTGCTTAACATGATTTCTCCATCAATACGGCATCTTCGCTGCCACCGTCGGGCAGGGCGTAGTAGTTTTTGCGGCGGCCGCAGGTTTGGAAGCCGTGTTTGCGGTAGAGCTGTTGCGCGGTTTCATTGCTTGCACGGACTTCCAATAATAATCGGGTTGCGCCTTGCTGTTGTACTGCATTTTGCCAGTGTTGCAGCAGTGCAGACGCAATACCTTGGCGGCGGTACTCGGGCGCGACGGCAATCAGGTGCAGCTCGGATTCGTCAAACACGGTTTGCCATACGATAAATCCGGTAATTTGGTGGTCTGCCTGGCTGAGCCAAACGCTGTCGGGATGGTGTTGAACCGCTGATTCAAACTGCTGCGCCGTCCACGACGAGGGATTGCCTTGTGCGTCGATGGCGGCAAGGGTGGGGCAGTCGGCAATTACGGCTGGGCGCAGGTTCATGGTTTGGCCTTTTGTTGGACTTGCTCTTGCGCGGTCAGGGCAATTTTGTTGCGGACGTAGAGCAGCTCGGCGTGCGCCGCGTCAGTAGCAAGATAGCGGCCGCTGCGGGCAAGTTTGAGATAGTCGGCGGCGGTCGGCATATCGGCTTGACCGTCAAAAGGCGGTTTGTCGGCGAGGGCAAAGGCATTGCCGATGCCGCCGGTGGGCGTTTTGCCTTCGGGTGCGGTAATAGAGGCGGCTTTGCCAACCGTGTAATCGCTCAAGCGGACGTGGTTTTGCGTATCAAACCATGCGTAGAACACTTCACCCATACGTGCATCGGTGGCCGCCAGTACACAGCTTGATGGCGGCAGCAGCGAAGCTGCGGCATCGAGGCAGGGAATGCCGATCATGGGCGTGTCAAACGGCGTGGCCAAACCTTGTGCAACCGCCGCGCCGATACGCAGGCCGGTAAATGCGCCGGGGCCTTGTGCATAGACGATGCAGCCCAAATCGGCGGCCGTGATGCCTGCTTCTTTAAAGAGGCATTCGATTTGCGGCAGGATTTGTTCGGATTGCTTGGTGCCGACGTTTTCATGAAACAGGCGGACTTCGCCTTGATGTTCCAATGCGATGGACAGAAAGGATGTGCTGGTGTCGATGGCAAGAGTCGGGCGGTTGTCGGTTGGCATGGTGTTATTTTTTAGAAGGATATGGATTGCCATTATAGTGGAACGGCGAGGGGGAACAAAGCATTCGGGCGGCGTGTTGGTAAAAACACCGTTTACCGCAAAGTGATTTGATAAGTGAATAAGGTTTCAGGCCGTCTGAAAATGTTTCAGACGGCCTTGTTTTATTTGTCGAGTTTCAATAAAGGCGAACCTGCTTTTTCAACGGCGCGGCGGTAGGCTTCATGCGCTTCGATGCGTTGCAAATAAGCGCGGATATTGGGGTAGTCGGTAAAATCGAAGCGGTCGGTTGCGGCTTGCAGCGGATAGCTCATCATGATGTCGGCACCGCTGAGGCTGTTGCCGACCAACCATTCGCGGTTTTCCAACTCGCTGTCGATGTGGGCAAGATGCAGGGCGGCTTGCGGATGGATAAAGCTGCTTTTGACGCTGCCGCTGATTTTGCGGGCAATCGGTTTGATGAAAAACGGCATGGGCGCGCTTTCAATCCGGCGGAACACCAGTCCGAGCAACAATAACGGCATCAGCGAACCTTCGGCATAATGCAGCCAGCGTTGATATTGCCAGTATTCGCGGCTGCCGCGTTCGGGCATCAGACGGCCGTTGCCGTAGTTTTGAATCAGATAGTCGGTAATCGCGCCGCTTTCCGCCAAGATAAAGCCGTCATCATCCAATAAAGGCGATTTGCCCAAGGGATGGATGGCTTTGAGTTCGTCAGGAGCGAGCAAAGTGTCGGGATGACGACGGTAGGTTTGCAGGCGGTAGGGCGTACCGAGGATTTCAAGCAGCCAAACAATGCGCAGGGCGCGGGATTGGTCGAGCGAATGCAGGGTAATCATGAGGGACTTTAAATATCGGTTTGTTTGAGGCCGTCTATGCTGATTTGGCAGGCATTGGCGTATTTTTGCAGGGTTTTGGCCGGTAGTTTGACGAACACTTCGGGACGGAAATGCCGACGAAGCTGCCATTTCCATACGCCTGCCGCCATGGCTAAGCCGGTTTCATCATAACGGCAGCGGAACATATGGTAGTACAGCGGCGAATATTCGCCTTTTTCGACGGCTTCGCGCGCGGCCTGCGTTTGGGCATCGAGTTCGCACACCGCCATTTCGGTGGCGTAGGCTTCGTCCTGCCAACCGTTGCTGGTAGCCGCTTCGTAGTGGCCGTCGCGGGTGCCGTAGATGACTTTGCGGTGGCCGTGGTAGCTGGCGCTGTTGTCTTGAGGGATGTCGTCAATCTTCATTCAGACGGCCTTTACTGCTTCCAAAAGCATGAAACATGTTGAAAAGCGTCCGCTTTCCGGAACGTAACACAGGATTTTTTGGCCGTGTTCGATGGGAAAGGTGCGCAGAAATTCTTCAAGGATGATGTAAATCGAGGCAGAACCCGTGTTGCCCTTGCTGTGCAGATTGGTAAACCATTTTTCCTGCGGAATGTCGAAGCCGATGTTTTTCAGGCCGTCTGAAAGGCGGTCACGGAAAAAGCCGGAAGAGTAGTGTGGCAGGAA
The DNA here is from genome assembly GCF_051963015.1 of Neisseria sp. P0006.S004. Lineage (NCBI taxonomy): Bacteria > Pseudomonadati > Pseudomonadota > Betaproteobacteria > Neisseriales > Neisseriaceae > Neisseria > Neisseria sp. P0006.S004. The sequence goes on from NZ_JBQCUS010000002.1 coordinate 282,272, forward strand.
CCAATCGATTTCTTCGGCGCGGATGCCGTGTTTGGCGGCGATTTGGGAGAGGGGTTTTTCCACCGTATAGAGGACGATGTTTTCGTTCAGCAGTTTGACGTCCTGCTTGACCGCCATCAGGCTGTGGCGGCGGCCGTAATCGGCATCGGTATGTTTCCAGCCTTCAAAGACGCCGTCGCGGAATTCTGCGCCGGCATACATGCAGGGCGGCATTTCGTTGGCGTAGGAAAGCAGGTCTATCCAATGAATTTTCAGGCTGAGGCCGTCTGAATTGGGACGGTCGGACAGATATACCGCTCCTGCGCCGTCAGACAGCATCCAGCGCAAAAAGTCTTTTTCAAACCCGATTTCGGGGGACGCGTTTTCCAGTTTTTTATGGTCGGTTTCACTTTGGAACACTTCGCCGCGCATGACTGCCGAGGCGTTTTCGGAAGCAACGGAAACCGCTTGTGCGTGTTCGCCGGTACGCACGGCGTTGTAGGCGTGTTTCATCGCCGCCATACCTGCCGCGCATACGCCTGCCATGCTGAACACTTCGCAAGGCGGCATATCCAGCAAACCATGCACCATCACGCCGTGTCCGGGCATGGTTTGGTCGGGATAGGAAGTGGCGCAGGCCAGGCTGCCGATGGCTTCTGCAGGAACGCCTTGGGCAAACAGGCCGTTGACCGCTTCGGCGGCTAATTCGGCATTGGTGTGCGTCGTGCGGCGGCTTTCGGGATCGATGGCGTAATGGCGTGACAAAATGCCGTTGGAACGCAAGATCATACGGCGCACGCGTGACGGCACATCGCCTGCCATGCCGAGGACGGCTTCCATTTCGTCATTGCCGACAGGGGCATTGGGCAAAAAGGCAGAAACGCGGTTGAGATAAACGTCTTTGAGTGTGTTATTCGATGTCATGATGTGGTTGTCAAAATAATCAACCGATAAACCGCGCCGCGTAGTCGCAGCTTGCAGTTAACGGGATGTTGTGTGTTTCGGCGTATTCCATCAGCGCGCTCACCAGCAGTTTGGCAATGCCGCGATGACGGAAGTTGGGCGAGACCACGGTATGGTTTACGTCCCAGCCGCCGTTGTGTTCGGTATAGCTGATATAGCCTGCTTCCAAACCGTCAATATCGATTTGAAAGCGACGGCGTTCGGGGTAGTGGATAACTTCGGGCATGATGGATTCCTGGTTTGAGGCCGTCTGAAACAGATTATCTGCCTGACGGTTGTTCATAATAATCCGCCAGCTTTTTCAGACGGCCTTTGAGCAGCGGATGCAGCAGTTTTTTCAAAATTACACTGATGGGTAAAACCACCAAAATCATCGCCAATAAAAAGACGATGTAGAAGCACAACAAGGCACGGCGCAAGAGCGGAGAAATACGGCCTGCCGCCATCAAAAGCTTGCCCCAGACGAAGAAGCTGCGGCCGGCGGTACGTTCGCTGAAAATCAGTTTTTCATTCACTTTCGCCGCACCCATATTTTGAAACAGGGTTTCGTCCAAAGGCTGTTGGTTCAATAGTGTATCGCGCAATTTCGTCCCAAACCGCGCCGCATCCGCCAATTCTTCTTCAGCAATGCCGGCGGAGGGCAGGGAGCGGAAATAGCGTTTGTCGCCGGTCAGCATCCATGCGGGCGTGGTAATGAAACTTGCCGCGCTGTTGCAGTCATCGATTTTTACGATGTTGCCGATAAGTTTGGCGCCGTTTTGTTTCAGCAAAGATTTCATTTTTTCCTGCGCGCCCAGCCACATATTGCGGCAGCCGATAAGCGTGATGACCGGTTTGCCGTCTAACAGGCGGCGCGTTTCTTCGCGTTGCAAAAAGGCGGTAATCGGTTGCGAAGGAGAGAGGAACCAAACGGTGTAGGCAATGACCACTACATCGTAATCTTCGGATGGAATTTGCGGCGGCAGAATTGGGGCGGGTTTTAAATGGACGGTTTCAGGAAAGGTATCGAAAAAACACCAAAACGGCCACGGAAACGGAAACGCCTGCTCCGGTACGATATTGACACAATCGACCTGTACGCCGGCTGTTTGCAACGGCGCGGCAAAATTTCGAGCCAGGCTGGAGAGCTGCCCCGTTTGCGAGTAATGCACAATCAGCACCTTTTTCATTATCTTCCCTGCAATGAGTAAGTTATGGTTGGTTTGGACGGTATTATATAGTAAACCGACCTGCCTTGAACTTTATTCATATTCAGTATGTTCGCGAAAGTTTCAGCCGGTTTGGATGGAAGCGCCGTATTCTGTCGGAATAGGGCGGTGAAGCAGATTTTTATGCCATGCCAACATGAACAACGGCCGTCTGAAATTTTTCAGACGGCCTTGTGTGGAAAACGGGACGCATGGTCTGGAACGGGATTTGCGCTAAGTATAGTGTGCAAATCGTATAGATAAAAAAATAACCGCTTCAAGGCGGTTGGTGGTGGCCAGAGGCGGAATCGAACCGCCGACACACGGATTTTCAATCCGTTGCTCTACCAACTGAGCTATCTGGCCTTCGCGTGTTTCGTTGCGAGATGTGAATTAAACCAAATTTCGTTGCCTTGTGCAAGCGTTTGCAGGCTTTATTTTTGAGGTGGTAAATTAAGATTTTGTTTTGTATTGAATTATTTTTCGTTTTAATTAGCGGTTTTTAGGTTTGCCGGTTTGATTTTCAGACGGCCTAAGATACAATCGGCTTTTTTGCTTTGGATTTATGCCATGCTTTATGTGTTTGTTCGTGATATGTGGGATGTTTTGCGTTTGCGCTATCGTTCGCCGGAGACGTATTTGTATTCGCCTTTGGTGATGGCGGCGGTGTTGCTGCTGTTGGGTGTGGTGAACGCGGCCAGCATGTCGCCTTTGTTTGGCAGTGGTGCGGCGGCGGTGTGCCTGTCAGTGATTTTGGTGATTGTGAAATGGTTGGTGTTGAGCCGCTCAATGCGCAAGGTGCTGCATTATTACGGTGCGCCCCGGCTGCCTTTGTGGGGCTTTATTTTGGTGTCTGAGGCTTTGCTGCTGCCGCTGTTGCTGGTGTTGTATGTGCCGGCGTTGGCTGCGTTTGCGCTGTTGTGGCAGGCTTGGGTTTTTGTGGTGCAGGTACGCGGTTTGATGTGGATGGGGAATGCGACGGTAGGCCGTGTTTTGGTGGGCTATGTGTTGTATGGTATCGGGGTGCTGTGTGTGGGTACGGTGATTCTGATGCTGTTTATTGCCGCCGGTTGGTTGGACATGGAAACGTTGAATCAAAACCTGCAGGCGTTGATGTCTGCCCGTCAATAATTAATGAAAATTGAAAGGCCGTCTGAAATGTTCGGACGGCCTTTGTTTTATGTGTTTGTTTCGTGGTCTTGCAGGATTTTTTGATAGACTGGGTCGGGGAGATAGCGGCCTATCATGTCGCGCCAGCCTTGTGGGCCGACCAAGCCTTTGACCATGGTGGAGGACACTTCGGCGATTTCGCGCGGCGGCATTAGGAAGACGGTGGAAATTTCGGGGGCGATGTCGCTGTTGATGTAGCGCATTGAGCGTTCGTATTCGTAGTCGGCGGCGGAACGGATGCCACGGACGATGAAATTGGCGTTGGCTTCGCGGGCATAATCGACCAAAAAACGGTTTTCAAACACGCTGATGCGGACGTTGGGGAAGGGGTGGGTAATGGCATTGAGCATGGCGCGGCGTTCTTCTATGGTGTAGGTGCTGCGCTTTTCGGGATTGGTGCCGATGGCGACGATGAGTTCGTCAAAGAGGGATTGGGCTTCCTGTATCATCCACAGGTGGCCGAGGGTGGGAGGGTCGAAGCTGCCTGCGTACACGGCACGGCGCGGAGTGGTCGTGGTCATTTTGAGTTGGGAATGGGGTTTGTGTGGCGTTCAGGATAGGGGAGTTTGCCGGTGATGTCAAAAATCAAAAAGGCCGTCTGAAATTTCAGACGGCCTTTGCGGCTTTATCAGTCGTCACCACTAATAGAGATGAGGATTCTCAAGAGACTGCTGAAAATGTTGTAGATGGAGATGAAGATGGTCAGCGCTGCGCTGATGTGGCTGTCTTCACCGCCGTCGATAACGGCACGTACCTGCCACATAATCATCAGGGAGCTGAAGACAACGAAGCCGGCTGCGATGGTCAGGCTCAGGGCAGGGATGTTGAGGAAGATGTTGGCCACAACGGCAATCATGAGCACGATCGCACCGGCACCGAGGAAGCTGCCGAGTTTGTTCATGTTCATTGTGGTGCGGCGTGCCATGGCGGACATGGTGAAGAATACACCGGCGGTCATGGCGGCGGCCGTACCGACGATTTGCGCGCCGTTGTTAATAGACAGGGTGTATTGCAACATAGGGCTGATGGCAAGGCCCATGCCGAAAGTGAAGATCATCAACAGGGCTACGCCGACGTTGTTGTAACGGTTTTTCTCAATCAGGAAGGTCATGCCGTAGAAAAAGCCGAAGAAGGCGGCCAGGGCAACATAGTATGAACCGAACATGGCGAAAATGTTAAAGCCTGTTTTGGCGGAAAAGAACGCGCCGGCAATGGCAGGAATGAAAGACAGGCCGAGCAGGCGGTAGGTTTTTTGCAGGACGGTATTTTTGGCAACCGAGCCTTGCGAGGTATAGTCGTAAACGTCGTTTTGCATGGCGTTTGCTCCAGTGTGGATTGAAATGAATGAAATTTGGATTCTAACAGAGAATCATGGGTTTGTATGATTTATCTGTTCTATTTGTCTAATATGCGGGGCAATCGGGAATTTTAAAGGCCGTCTGAAAATTGGGTTTCAGACGGCCTTGGCTTTTCAATGCTTATTTAGGCTCTTGCGGAACATAGCCTTGTACGGCATCTGCTCCGTCGCCGAAGAAGTATTGTTCCATCTGCTGGGCGAGGTATTCGCGTGCGCGCGGATCGGCAAGGCTTAGGCGGTTTTCGTTGATCAGCATGGTTTGGTGGCGGGTCCAAGCCATCCATGCTTCTTGGGAAACGTTTTCGAAGATGCGTTTGCCCAGTTCGTTGGGCAGCGGCGGAAATTTCATGCCTTCGGCTTCTTTGCCGAGTTTGACGCAGTGAACCATACGGGTCATGGCGGTTTCCTTATGATGGGTTGCAAAGTTGGTATTTTAGCCGATTGCACGGATAGGGGAAAGCGTGGGTTTCAGACGGCCTGAAACCTTGCTATGATGGTCTTTTCTGTTTATTCAGGCAAAGATTATGAACCGCCTCGATACTGCCCGCCGTTATTCCCTTTTTCTCGCCCGCAATCTTGATTCCGGCAAACTCAAGCCCGAAATTTTCCTGCCCATGCTGGACAAGGTTTTGACCGAAGCTGATTTTCAAGCTTTTGCGGATTGGGGCAAAATCCGCGCGGAAGAAAATGAGGAAGAGTTGGCGCGGCAGTTGCGCGAGTTACGCCGTTATGTGGTGTCGCAGATTATCGTGCGCGATATCAACCGCATCAGCGATTTGAACGAAGTAACCCGCACGATTACGCTGTTTGCCGATTTTGCCGTCAATACCGCGCTGGATTTCGCCTACGCCTATTATCAGGATATGTACGGTACGCCGATCGGGCGTTATACGAAATCGCCGCAGCATTTGAGCGTGGTGGCGATGGGCAAGGCGGGCGGCTATGAGTTGAACGTGTCTTCCGACATCGATTTGATTTTCATTTATCCCGAATCGGGCGACACCGACGGCAGGCGCGAACGGGGCAATCAGGAGTTTTTCACCAAAGTCGGACAGAAACTGATTGCGCTGCTGAACGACATTACTGCCGACGGGCAGGTGTTCCGCGTCGATATGCGGCTGCGTCCGGACGGCGACTCCGGCGCGCTGGTATTGAGTGAAACCGCGCTGGAGCAATACCTGATTACGCAAGGGCGAGAATGGGAACGCTATGCGTGGTGCAAAGGCCGCGTGGTTACGCCGCATCCGAACGACATCAAAGCGCTGGTGCGTCCCTTTGTGTTTCGCAAATATCTGGATTACAGCGCATATGAAGCAATGCGCAACCTGCACCGCCAAATCCGTAGCGAAGTCAGCAAAAAAGGCATGGCGGACAACATCAAACTCGGCGCGGGCGGCATCCGCGAAGTCGAATTTATCGCCCAGATTTTCCAAATGATACGCGGCGGCCAAATGCGCGCGCTGCAACTGAAAGGCACGCAAGAAACGCTGAAGAAACTTGCCGAGCTGGGCATTATGCCGTCTGAAAACGTCGAAACCCTGCTGGCCGCCTACCGATTCCTGCGCGACGTCGAACACCGCCTGCAATACTGGGACGACCAGCAAACCCAAACCCTGCCCACCTCGCCCGAACAGCAACAACTGCTCGCCGAAAGCATGGGCTTCGACAGCTACGCCGCTTTTTCAGACGGCCTCAATGTTCATCGGAACAAAGTCAATCAGTTGTTTAACGAAATCTTGAGCGAACCCGAAGAACAAACGCAAGACAACAGCGAATGGCAATGGGCATGGCAGGAAAAACCCGACGAAGAAGAACGGCTAGGCCGTCTGAAAGAATATGGGTTTGATGCCGAAACCATCGCCACACGGCTCGACCAAATCCGCAACGGCCATAAATACCGCCACCTTTCTGCACACGCCCAGCCGCGTTTTGACGCCATTGTGCCGTTGTTGGTACAAGCGGCGGCCGAGCAACCCAACCCGACCGATACGCTGATGCGGCTGTTTGACTTCCTCGAAAACATTAGCCGCCGCTCCGCCTATCTCGCCTTCCTCAACGAACATCCGCAAACCTTGGCGCACCTAGCACAAATCATGAGCCAAAGCTCATGGGTGGCGGCGTATCTGAGCAAATACCCGATTCTGCTGGACGAACTCATCAGCGCCCAGCTTTTGGATACCACGTTTGACTGGCCGGCACTTGCCGTCTCGCTTTCAAACGACCTCAAAGCCTGCGGCGGCGATACTGAAGCGCAAATGGACACATTGCGCCATTTCCAACACGCCCAAGTCTTCCGCCTCGCCGTTCAAGACCTTGCCGAATTGTGGACGGTAGAATCACTTTCCGATCAACTCTCCGCACTTGCCGACACCATCCTCGCCGCCGCTGTGCCATGCGCGTGGGCGGATATGCCCAAAAAACACCGCGACACGCCGCAATTTGCCATCATCGGCTACGGCAAACTGGGCGGTAAAGAGCTCAGCTATTCCTCCGACCTTGACTTGGTCTATCTTTACGACGATCCGCATCCCGATGCAGGAGACGTGTACAGCCGCCTTGCCCGCCGCCTGACCAACTGGCTTTCCGCCGCCACCGGCGCAGGCAGCCTCTACGAAACCGACCTGCGCCTGCGCCCCAACGGCGATGCAGGTTTCCTCGCCCACAGCATCGCCGCCTTTGAAAAATACCAGCGCGAAAACGCCTGGACATGGGAACACCAATCCCTTACCCGTGCCCGTTTTATCTGCGGTACGCCTGATGTTCAGACGGCCTTCGACCGCATTCGCACCGAAATGCTGACCGCTGAACGCGACCAAACCATTTTAGCAGGCGAAATCATCGAAATGCGCGAAAAAATGTTCCCCACCCACCCGCCGGTTGACAGCAACGTCAAATACGCGCGCGGCGGCGTGGTCGATGTTGAATTTATCGTCCAATATCTGATACTTGCCCATGCCCGCCAGTATCCGCAACTCTTGGATAACTACGGCAACATCGCCCTATTGAACATCGCCGCCGACTGCGGCCTCATCGACAAAACCCTCGCCGAACAAAGCCGCACCGCCTACCGCTTCTACCGCCAGCAGCAACACAACACCAAACTGCGCGACGCCAAAAAAACCGAAGTGACGGACGAATTGCTGACCCACTACGGCAACGTGCGAAAACTGTGGCAGGAAGTATTCGGGGCAGAAGTGAAGTTCGGATAAACAGGCGGGCGTATTCAGCGTCAAAAGCCCTGTACAGCAACACAATTTACCGCCACAACAAACGAGCTTTAAAAGGCAAACTTTCGAACATAAAGAAAGCGCTGTTTTGTGAACCTATAAAAAAGGCCGTCTGAAATTTTTCAGACGGCCTTTTATGGTATTTATTCTTCTTCCTCTTCCGGTTCAGCCTCTGCCTCTGCAGGTTTTTCAAGGAAGTTGCCTGCCAACCACAGTAAAGCGCCACTACCTGTAATGCCTGCTTTAATCCATAGGGCGGTATCTTCGCCCCATTCGTAAATCCAGGCCAAAACTTTGGGGACGGCGTTCATATAATTCAAACCGAATGCCAATACGCCGAGGATAAATAAAGTACTGCCCAAGCTTTTCATCATTATTCCTTATAAAATCAAATGGGTGCATCAAAGCCAATCAGTAGGTGCAATGATGCTGAGTGAATGTAAATATGTCAAAAGATGGCATTATAGTAGGTTTTATGTAAGGAAGATATTTTTATAAAAGCTGATTGGCAGCTTGAAGCGGTTAACTGCCGGGTATAGAGGGAAGATTTTTGTTTACGTATTACTGATTTAGCTTGAGCATAATCTGTAAAAGCAGTTCTCATTTTGTGTCGATATTGTGATAAAGCAAAACAAGTTCTAAAATATGCAGTTCATTTTCATATTAAAAACAAGGAGAAACTAATGTCTAAGGTTGCGGTACTCGGTGGCGGTCTGTCGGGCCGTCTGATGGCGTTCCAACTGGCAGAGCAGGGCATTTCGGTCGAGTTGTTTGAGAAAGGCGAACGCAACGGCGCGCAAGCCGCCGCTTATGTTGCCGCGGCCATGTTGGCGCCGTCTGCCGAGGCGGTGGAGGCAACGCCCGAAGTCATCCGTTTGGGCAAACAAAGCATCGCGCTTTGGCGTGCGATTGTCGGCCGTCTGAATACGCCGGTGATGATGCAGGAAAACGGCAGCCTGATTGTCTGGCACACGCAGGACAAGCCGCTTTCTGCCGAGTTTGCCCGTCATTTGAAGCGCGGCGGCGTGGCGGAACATGAAACCATACGCTGGAATGCCGATGAAATCGCAGCCAACGAACCACAACTGGCAGGGCGGTTTTCAGACGGCCTGTATCTGCCGACAGAAGGGCAGTTGGACGGACGGCAGGTCTTGAATGCGCTTGTCGATGCTTTGAAATCAATGAATGTAGCGTGTCATTGGTCGTGCGAACGCGAAGTCGAAGATTTGGCGGTGCAATACGATTGGGTCATCGACTGCCGTGGTTATGGCGCAAAGAGCGCGTGGAACAGGCCGTCTGAAAGCGTTTTGCGCGGCGTTCGTGGCGAAGTGGCGCGCGTTTATGCCCCCGAAATCGAGCTGTCCCGCCCCGTGCGCCTGCTGCATCCGCGCTATCCTTTGTATATCGCGCCGAAGGAAAACCATATTTTTGTGATTGGTGCGACCCAAATCGAAAGTGAAAGCCAAGCGCCGGTCAGCGTGCGTTCCGGTTTGGAACTTTTGTCCGCGCTGTACGCCGTGCATCCGGCATTTGGCGAGGCAAACCTTTTGGAACTGGCCACCGGCCTGCGCCCGACTTTAAACCACCACAATCCCGAAATCCGCTTCAACCGCGAACGCCGCCTGATTGAAGTCAACGGCCTGTTCCGCCACGGCTTTATGATTTCTCCGGCCGTGACCGGTGCGGCCGTGCGTTTGGCCGGCGCGCTGTTTGCCGGAAGCGACATTCCCGAATACGACGAAACCAGCGGTTTGCCGTATATCCGCGCCGCAAATTGAAGCCGTTGCGGACGAAGTTGCTTGAAAATCGGGCAAATTGTTTGTGAAAGACAGCCACAGGCCGTCTGAAAATGATAAAATCGCCGTCAATTCAATTAACCTTGCGTCTGAAAATCGCATGATGTCGTATTCAGACGCCAAACCAATTTCCTATTTAACGATAAGCACATGACAACCCAAACCCTCTTAATCGAACTTCTCACTGAAGAACTCCCGCCAAAAGCCCTCAATAATCTGGGCAACCATTTTGCCGCTTCCGTTGCCGAAGGCTTGGAAAAGGCGCAACTGATTGACGGCGCAGCCGAATACACTGCCTACGCTTCTCCGCGCCGTTTGGCCGTTCAAGTCAAAAACGTGAAAGCCGTTCAAGCCGACCAAAAAATCGTGAAAAAAGGCCCGGCCGTGGCAAATGCCATGAAAGACGGTGCGCCGACTAAGGCTTTGGAAGGTTTTGCGCGCGGTGCGGGTGCGAAAATCGAAGACTTGACCGTCATCAACGACGGCAAGCAAGACGTGTATGCCTACGAATACGTCCAAACCGGCAAACCGCTGGGCGAGCTTTTGGAAGACATCATCAATGCCGCAGTGAAAAAACTGCCAATTCCTAAAGTCATGCGTTGGGGCAGCAGTACATTTACCTTCGTGCGCCCTGTACACAGCCTGATCGTGCTGCACGGCGGCGACATCGTAAACGTCAGCGTTTTGGGCTTGCAAAGTGGCAACAAAACATTGGGTCACCGCTTCCTTTCCAGCGGCGAAATCGCCATCGAAAATGCCGACAGCTACGCCGCACAAATGCGCGAGCAAGGCAAAGTGGAAGCATCATTTGCCGAACGCAAAGCCGCCATTCAGACGGCCTTGAACGAGCAGGCAGGCCGTCTGAACGCGACTGTTGCCGCCGATGAAGCATTGTTGGACGAAGTGACCGCATTGGTCGAATGGCCTGTGGTATTGGAAGCCGGTTTTGAAGAACACTTCCTCGCCGTACCGCAAGAATGCCTGATTCTGACCATGCAGCAAAACCAAAAATACTTCCCGCTGCTCGATCAAAACGGCAAGCTGATGAACCGCTTCCTGCTGGTGTCCAACCTACAAACCGAAGACCCGTCACACATCATCCAAGGCAACGAACGCGTCTTGCGCGCGCGCCTGTCTGATGCCGAGTTCTTCTACAAACAAGACCAAAAAGCGACTTTGGAAAGCCGCCTGCCGAAATTGTCCAGCGTGGTTTACCACAACAAAATTGGTTCGCAGGCCGAACGCATCGAACGCCTGCAAAGCATCGCCGCCCATATCGCCAAAGCATTGGGTGCGGATGCCGCCGCAGCCGAGCGCGCCGCACGTTTGGCCAAAGCCGACTTGGTCACCGAAATGGTCGGCGAGTTCCCCGAATTGCAAGGCACGATGGGCAAATACTACGCCCGTTTGGACGGTGAAACCGAAGAAATCGCCGAAGCCATCGAGCAACACTACCAACCGCGTTTTGCCGGCGACAACCTGCCAGAGGGCAAAGTGGCCACCGCCGTTGCTTTGGCCGACAAACTGGAAACCTTGGTCGGCATTTGGGGCATCGGCCTGATTCCAACCGGCGACAAAGACCCATACGCCCTGCGCCGCGCCGCCTTGGGTATTTTGCGTATGCTGATGCAGTACGGTTTGGATGTAAACGAACTGATTCAGACGGCCTTCGACAGCTTCCCCAAAGGTTTGCTCAACGAAAAAACGCCGTCTGAAACCGCCGACTTCATGCAGGCGCGTTTGGCCGTGTTGTTGCAAAATGATTATCCGCAAGACATCGTCGCCGCCGTATTGGCGAAACAGCCGCGCCGTTTGGACGACGTAGTGGCCAAACTGCAGGCCGTTGCCGCGTTCAAACAGCTGCCCGAAGCCGCAGCATTGGCCGCAGCCAACAAACGCGTGCAAAACCTGCTGAAAAAAGCCGATGCCGAGTTGGGCGCGGTTAACGAAAGCCTGCTGCAACAAGACGAAGAAAAAGCCTTGTATGCCGCCGCTCAAGGTTTGCAGCCGAAAATCTCCGCTGCCGTTGCCGAAGGCAATTTCCAAACTGCTTTGTCCGAGCTTGCTTCCGTCAAGCCGCAAGTCGATGCCTTCTTCGACAGCGTGATGGTAATGGCTGAAGATGCCGCCGTAAAACAAAACCGTTTGAACCTGCTGAACCGCTTGGCAGAACAAATGAACGCAGTTGCCGACATTGCGCTCTTGAGCGAATAAGGCCGCGTTTCAGTTGACCCGCTTTTCAGGCTGCCCGATGATTCAGGCAGCCTGAAGTTTTTCGGGCGTATCCCTTGCATGGCGTTCAAGGGTATAATTCAGCAGATTTGTCAGGCAGGCAAATCGCGCACATCAAACAATTTCCCACATTCAAGAGGCAGATTATGAATATTCCAGCCATCCGAACCGCACTCGATGCCGTGTTGATTCCCACCACAATACGCACTTTGGGCAGCGAAAAAGCCGTTTTGCTTCTGGAAGAGCATTCAGACGGCCTGCATATCGGCCTGAAATTCGCGTTCCCAGTTGTCCATATTGCCGCAGACATTGCCAACGCCGTTCAAGAAGCCGTCATTTCGCATATCGGCGATACCCACATTCACTTGAGTATCGATACCGAAATCGGTACGCATAAAGTTCAACCCGGCGTAGCAACCATCAAAGGCGTGAAAAACATCATCGCCGTTGCATCGGGCAAAGGCGGCGTCGGCAAATCAACGACCACTGCCAACCTTGCCACCGCAATGGCCAGAATGGGTGCGCGTGTCGGCGTACTCGATGCCGACCTGTACGGCCCAAGCCAGCCCACCATGCTCGGCGTACAAGACCGCAAACCCGACCAACAAAACAAAAAACTCATTCCCGTTGAAGCCGAAAGCGGCATTCAAGTGATGTCCATCGGTTTCCTGGTCGATACCGACCAAGCCGTCGTTTGGCGCGGCCCGATGGTCAGCCAAGCCTTGCAACAGCTTATGTTCCAAAGCGAATGGGACAATGTCGATTATCTCTTCATCGACCTGCCGCCCGGTACCGGCGATATCCAATTGACCCTGTCGCAAAAAATCCCCGTAACCGGCTCCGTTGTCGTCACCACGCCGCAAGACATCGCCCTGATTGATGCACGCAAAGCCGTGGATATGTTCAACAAAGTCAATATCCCGATTTTGGGCGTTTTGGAAAACATGTCTGTCCATATTTGCACCAACTGCGGCCATGCCGAAGCAATTTTTGGCGCAGAAGGCGGTAAAAACCTGGCAGAGCGTTTGAATGTACCGTTGCTCGGCCAGCTTCCGTTGAGCTTGCCTGTACGCGAAGCCATGGACAACGGCACATCTTCAGCCTTGTTTGAAAACAACCAAACCATCGCCGACATCTACACCGAAGCCGCATTCCAAATTGCGCTGGCCATTGCCGATAAAGGCAAAGACTTCAGCAGCCGCTTCCCGAAAATCGTTGTCGAATAAAAAAATTTAAAAAAGGTGTTGACAGCTGTGTGACCCGTCTCTATAATGCACAGCTTATCGGGTCGTTAGCTCAGTCGGTAGAGCAGCGGACTTTTAATCCGTTGGTCGAGCGTTCGAATCGCTCACGACCCACCAAATATGAAAACCTGCTTTGAAAAAAGCAGGTTTTTTTACGTTTGGATTTTAGGATTTTGTTGAACATATTTTGTTATTGAAACAATTCATAGCATATCAAGCATCAGGCCGTCTGAAAGTATTTTCAGACGGCCTGGAGTTTTATAGGAATGGTTTTGAGAAATAAGTCTACCTAGGGCAGACAAACGTTTAAAACCTAACCTGCGTCTGCAACTGTTTACGATAAACCAATACGGCAGCAGTCAACGAGGCAAAAGAGAATGCTGACAGTAGAAGCAGATAACGGCCAATTCCGTCCAGTCCGCTGCGGTTGAGCAGTAATTCCTGAAAAGCCTTCAAGCCCCAAGCCATCGGGGAAATCCAAGTGAGTTGCTGCATGGTTTCGGGCATGACGTGGGCGGGCACCATAATGCCGCCGATTGCCGCCATTAGGATGATGCCGCCGCCGCCGAGGACGACGGCGTGTTCGGTGGATTTGGCGCAGACGCTGATTAGAAGCGCGTAGCCGAGTGCGGCAGCGCTGACGGCGGCGGACAGCGGCGCGTAGGGAACAAGGCTGCCGTTGAGTATGAGGGCGGGCACGCCGATTTCGGGCAGCAGGTAGCGGCCGAGCAGCAGCATTCCGACAAACTGAAGCTGGTTAATCAGGAAATAGGGGACAAGTTTCGCTACAATCAGGCCGGATGCGGAAGCGCGGGCGAGGCGCAGGCGAGTAATGGTGTTGGTCTGGCGTTCCAGCGCCATAACGTTCGACAGCGGTATCATGATGAAAAACATACCGAAAATCAGCCATGCGGGAACGCTGTGTTGTACGGCGTTGGGTTTTTCCACCGTGCCGCTGCCTGCACTCAGATAGTGTTCTTCCAGCATTTTTTTATCTAAAAAGCTGCGCACGGCGGCGAATTGTTCGTCGTTTTTTTCATCGACTTTTTTCTGGATGTCTTTGCGGATGGAGCGGGGCAGTTTTTTATTGTCGATTTTGATGCCGTCGTTGTTGTCGAAATAGGCGTCTAGCCGCGTTTCGGTGTAGTGCTGCTGCAAAACGCCTTTGACAGCCGCCAGCCATGAAGGCTCGGTATCGGGCGGTACATAGATTTGCAGGGCTTTGTCGTCGGCGATTTTGCCGGAAGCGGGGTTCGGGTTGTGCAGCACCAGTTGGAAACGCTTGTCGTGTAGGCCGTTTTGCGCGTCGGTCAGTTTTTCAGACGGCATCCGCGTAACATGAATCTGCTCTTTTTCCAGAGCGGCGGCCAGCGCGGTATTGATATTGTCGTTTGTTGCACCAACCAGCGCGATACGGCTGTCAGTGTGCGGATCTTGGTCGCGGCTTAGCGCCAACGACATAATCAGCATGAAGGCGATGGGCATCACAAACAACACGGCCAAACCGTGCAGGTCGCGGCAGAGCAGTTTGAGTTCTTTGAGGAGGGAGGAAATCGTCATTGTGGATTTTGCTTATCTGTTGCCGGTTTGTCTTTGCGCAGGAAATCAAGGTAAAACGTTTCCAGCGAACCGTGTCCCTGCTGGAAGTAGCGGATTTGTGCGCCGCTTTGTTGCAGGGCGGCGTAAACGGCGGCGGCATCGTGCGTCGTTTCCATCATGCCGCGGCTGTCCACTTGCTTGGCACCCAAAGCAGTCAGCGTTTGAGGCGGCAGTGGCGGTTCGACGGTAAAGAGCACGACACCTGTTTGCGTACTTAAAAGCTCGTCCAAACCGCCGTGGTACACCAGCTTGCCGTGCTGCAGCAGCGCGATTTTGTCGCAAAGCTGCTCAATTTCCGACAGATAGTGTGAGGTATAAACCACGGTTACTCCCTGCCGTGTCAAATCCGCCACGCTGTCGAGGATAAAGCGGCGCGACTGCGGGTCGATGCCGACCGTGATTTCGTCGAGGAACACCAGTTGTGGAGAGTTAATCAGGCCGATGGCAAAATTCAGACGGCGTTTAAGCCCGCCCGAAAGATGCTTTGCCGCTTTGTTTTTGTGGGCGGTCAGGTCGGTCTGCTCCAACAGCGCGTTCAGACGGCCTTTGTCGCGCACTTTGTAAAGTGAGGCGAAAAACAGCAGGTTGTCCCACACCGAAAGCTGCGGATAAAACGCGAAATCCTGCGGCACCAAACCGATTTTTTGCCGCTCGTTGCGGCTTAACAGGCGCAACGGCTTGCCGTCAAACAAAATTTCGCCCTGCCGTACTTCCTGCAAGCCGGCCAAAAGCGACATCAGCGTCGTTTTCCCCGCACCGTTGTGGCCGAGCAGCCCCAAACATTCGCCGTCGGCAATATCGAACGACACATTGTCCAGCGCGGCAGTTTCGGCTTTGGGATAATGGTGGGAGAGGGATTGGATTTGAATCATGGTTTCAGACGGCCTTTCGAGCGATATTTAAATCGCAGCACCCCATAAATAACGGTGCTGGAATTTGCTGTCCTTAAATATAAAGCAGACGCCGAAAGGATCACCGTCCGAACCTTGTCTGCCAAACAGATAAAGCGTTTTATCGCTGCGGCGGTAATAAGCTTCCCAGCCTTGATATACATTGCTGTCGCGTGCGGTGGCGGCAAAATCGGGCGAGAACAGTCCTTGCAGTTCGGCAGCGGGAACCGCTTGACCGTTTAGCGTGATACGTTCAAGCGCAAATACGCTTTTGGGAATGTCGTTCTCTGTACCATAGAAAGGTTTGCCTCGATAGAGCCGCGCGGTGTATTTGTCTTTGTTGATGCCCGAGAAGTCGCTGAGTTTTGGATGGATGCGGCGGGCAACGATGTGTACCTTTTGTCCGCTACCGGACAAAGTCAGCGTATCGTCGCGACCGGATTGTTCGCGCAGGCGGACGAAGCTTTTGTCGGAGGCGGGAAATATCAGACGGCTGTAATGGATGAAACCGTAGTCTTCTGCGGCAGGTTGTTGAAGCTGGGCAGTACAGAAACTCAAACTGCCTTCGCCACCATCACCCAAACATTTCAACGGTGTGCCGTTGGGGATTTTTGCCAAGACTCTGGCATTCAAATCGGGGCTTTCGCGTAAGTTGGTATGTCCGTCGGCATCATGAACCAAGGCAAAGCCGTCCGGCGGCGCGGCATGGGTTAGGGCGGAACACAATAATAAGACAGTAGCTAGGTAACGCATTTTAAATTTCTTTTAGTTTTCAGATGGCCTGAATGTCAAAATAATTCACGGTAGATTAATCGGGATCGAATAAATCCTGATTATTTCAATAATCCCCGCCATAACGCTTCTTCATCATCCGCAATTTTGCGCAGAAATTCGGCAATGTTGCGGCAGCCGTTTTCGGACGGTTTTTTGCACTGTTTCACGCACATTGCTGCGAATTGGCGCCATTGGTCGCCGATGGCGGTCATTTGTTCTGAGGCCGTCTGAAATGTAGGTTCGTTGCAGATATGGGCGGCTTGTTCGAGGAAGTAGGCGTAGATATAGCGGAAACCTGCTCCGCCGGTACCGATTTCTTCCTGCATCCGCACCAAATGGCCGAGGAACAGTTTTTGGTATTTGTCGTTTTGTTTGGCAGGCAGGGACTCGATTTTTTTGGCCAGCGTGCGGATGCCTTTTACACCGATGAAAAAGACCGGCGCGAGCATATGTTTGGCGTTTTTGCGTATGGCTTTGCGGATAATAGCGGGCAAGTCTGCCATGATTTTTTCAGACGGCCTGTTGTCTTCTAATGTGTACATCATGCCTTTTGCCGCCAATACGCCTTTGGCAAAGCGCGCCCGTTGCAAATCTTCGGCGGCGCAGCGTTGTACGGTTTCAAATACGGGGTCGCTGATCAGGTAGTCGTTGCCGTCTTTGCCGTACACCAAGAGATTGTGTGCGTTGAAATGGAAACGCATTTGCGGCGGGAAGTAGGGCAGCCAAAAGACGGAGGTTTGCAAACCAGCCAGTTTGCCTGAGGACAGCGCGGCATCCAATGCGGCTTGTCCGCTTTGTGCGTCGGAAAATTTGCGGACGGATAATTTCAGCCCCAATGCTTTGCAGGTGTTTTTGATGATGCTGCGCGGCGCGGTGCGGTAGGAAACCAGCGGCATGCCGTTTAATTTGATCAGCGGCATCCAGACAAATGTCAGCGCGTGGGCAATGCCGAAAATCATGGCTTCGTCTAAATTGTGGCCATGGTATTTGAGCAGGGTGGACATCACACCGCTTTCGCAATGGGCGGTATGCTGGTGTGGAAATTCTTGTGTGGTCATAAAGTTATTGGTTTTCGTACAATGTTTTCAGACGGCCTGATGCAGTCGGAATGGGTTTGTTGTTTTGGAAATCAGCGGGCTTCTTTGGCCGCTTCCTGCTCGGCTTTGTAGCGGCGCAGAAATTCGATGGCGGCGGCTTTTTCAGCCTCGTTGCCGTATTTGGCATCACGTTGGGCGCGGCGCAGTTCAGCGCGTTCTTTGGCTTCTTCGATTTGGCGCGCTTTGAAGTCTTCTCGGTTGTCGGAGGAGACGAGTTTGTCCTGCTGCGATTGCGCTTTGGCCATGGCTTTGGCAATCAAATCCATGGGGTTGAATGCGGCGCTTGGCGCGGCTGTTTGGGTTTGTGCCTGTGCGGCCTGTTTGACTTTGACGGCGGCTTCGCGTTGCGCCAGCAGGGCTTTGCGTTCGGCATCGTCGCGCTGTTTGCGTGCGGTATGGCGTTCAAAACGGCTTTGAGCATGTTCGGCGGCAGCAAAGCGCGGTTCGGTAGAGGTGCTGAAACGGCGTGCGGACGGCAGGAAGGGCTGCGATAAGGGAACCATGTCGATGCAGTCGACGGGACAGGGGGTAACGCACAAGCCGCAGCCGGTGCATTCGTCGCTGATGACGGTGTGCATCAGTTTGGATGCGCCCATAATGGCATCGACAGGGCAGGCGCGGATGCAGGCGGTACAGCCGATGCAGACGGCTTCGTCAATCAGGGCTACGGCTTTGATTTGTGTTTTTGCAGGCGCGAGGTATGGCTTGCCCAATAGGTCGGCAATGTCTTTCATGACGGTTTCCCCACCCGGCGCGCACAGGTTTACCGGCGCTTCTCCTGCCGACAGGGCGCGCGCATAGGGTAAGCAGCCTTCATAGCCGCACTCACGGCATTGGGTTTGCGGCAACAGGCGGCTGATGCTTTGGATGGGAATGGTCATCATGGATAGTCAAAATCGAAAAGGCGCATTATATCAGATTGTTGCGTTTATTTTGGCGAAACCCGCTTTGCTTATTTTAGTGAAACTCTTTACGCACGTTTTAGCGAAACCCGCTACACTCGTTTTCAGACGGCCTGAGTCGGGTTTGCGTTATAATTTTGAAATGGATTTATCGGATGATTAGAAATGACGGCTATACTTTGCCCCTGTCAGTCGGGGCGTGTTTATGCGGAATGTTGCGCACCGTTTCATGCGCGTGAGGCGGCGGCCTCGACGGCGGAAGAGTTGATGCGTTCGCGTTACAGCGCGTATGTTTTGCAGGAAATCGACTATATCGTGGACACGACTGTTCCTGCGCAACAGAATTTGTTGGACAAGCAGGATTTGGCGGCATGGAGTAGGCAGACGCAGTGGTCGGGATTGAAGGTTGTCCGTCATGTACCGTTTGGCAAGCTGCATGCTTTGGTCGAGTTTGAGGCGTATTTTGAAGAGAACGGGCAAACTGAGTGCCATCATGAATTGTCGGCGTTTGTGAAAATAGACGGGCGTTGGTACTTTATTGATCCGACTGTTGCTTTGCCGACGATGAAACAGCCTTGTTTGTGCGGTTCGGGCAAAAAGTTTAAGGCGTGTTGTGGACAGTTTTTCAAATAGTAATGTAAATAGGCCGTCTGAATGTTCAGACGGCCTGAGCTGTTTTTGCAGATAAAAAAAACCATTCATACTAAGGGAGAAGTATGAATGGCCAATACATTGCGGGAAAACGTCTTACTTGCTGCACCGCCCAAAAGGGATGAAAGAGCGGTGTTGTGTCAGCGATTAGTATTCTACCGTTTTTAGTATTAAATGCTGTTAAGAAGTGAAATAATTTCAATAAGTTGCGAGATAATCGTGATTTTTTGAAGATAAACGGTATTTTTACTGATTTTCTCGAATCCATTTCACCCATTGTTGAAACAGCTCGGGTTGCAATGCGGCGATGACGGAACGCTTGAATACATGTTCGCCGCTCCAAAAATCGTCGCCTTCCAAAGTGGTCAGGCAGCCGCCGGCTTCTTCAAAAATCAATGCGCCGGCAGCGTAGTCCCACAGCTTTTGTCCGCCGTGGATGTAAATATCGTAGCGGCCGCTGGCAAGGTAGCACCAGTCGAGCGTGCTGCTGCCCATGCTGCGGATTGTGCCGAATGGGGCAAGGGTATTCATGCGGCTGGCGAGTTTGCCCGAACGCAGGTATTTGATTTCCACGCCGGCAATGGATTCGTTGAGTTTTTTGTTTTCGGAACGCAGCGGCAGCGGCGTACCGTTGAGAAATGCGCCTTTGCCGCGTTCGGCGTAGAAACATTCGCCGCTGACCGGATTGTAAATCACGCCCAATTCGGCGTGGCCGTTTTTAACCAGCGCGACGGATACGGCAAAATGCGGCAAACCGTTGACGAAGTTGTTTGTGCCATCGATAGGGTCGACAATCCACAGGCCGTCTGAATGTTCGTTCCACAAACGGGTTTGCTCCTGAACGCTCATCTCCTCGCCCAACATCGGACAATCCTCCAATAAGGGCAGGGCGGCGGCAAAAGCGGTTTGTGCGGCCAAATCTGCTTCACTCAAAACCGAACCGTCTTCCTTGCGTCGTGACGGCGTGTTCAGAAAACGCGGCATGACTTCGGTTTGGGCGATGTGGCGGACGACTTTCTGTAAACGGTATAGCACGGCGTATCCTTGTTTTTTGCAGTTTTGCGTGACAGTGGATTAAAATTCAGGAAGTTTTAAATTATAGTGGATGAAATCGAAATCAGGCGAGTATGTCGCCGTGTTTCAACTTCATTCATGAAATTTTAAATTTAAATTATATACATGAATAAAGCAGGAAACCATGCCCCGATTTTATGTTGATTTTGCCTTAAGCCCCGACAGCGTGGTCGAATTACCCGATAATGTGGTGCGCCATCTGAATGTATTGCGCGTGAAAAATACGGAAGAAATCGTGTTGTTCAACGGCAATGGTAAGTCATATCCGGCTTTGCCCGAAGTTTTGGAAAAACGCCGCGCCAGCGTGCGGATTCTGCGTGAAGAGGCAACGGACAACGAATCTCCGCTGAACATTACATTGGTACAGGCGGTATCCGCCGCCGAGCGCATGGATTTCACTTTGCAGAAAAGCGTGGAATTGGGCGTGGCAGAAATTCGCCCGGTCATCAGCGAACGCTGTGTCGTCCGCTTGAGCGGCGAACGCGCTGAAAAGCGGGTGGCGCGTTGGCAGGAAATCGTCGTTTCGGCGTGTGAACAAAGCGGCCGCAATATTGTGCCGAAGGTTTTGCCGCTGACGACTTATGCACAGGCTCTGCAACAGTTGCCGCAGGAAACGACCAAACTGTTAATGAGCTTGAACCGCGCACAAAAACTGAGCGATGTTCAGCCGCAGTCCGGTAAGGTTGTGTTTATGGTCGGCCCGGAAGGCGGCTGGACGGAGAAGGAAGAGCAGCAGGCATTTGATGCCGGTTTTCAATCCGTTACGCTTGGCAAACGGGTGTTGCGTACCGAAACCGCCTCACTTGCAGCCATCGC
The DNA here is from genome assembly GCF_051963015.1 of Neisseria sp. P0006.S004. NCBI lineage: Bacteria > Pseudomonadati > Pseudomonadota > Betaproteobacteria > Neisseriales > Neisseriaceae > Neisseria > Neisseria sp. P0006.S004. The sequence goes on from NZ_JBQCUS010000002.1 coordinate 303,230, forward strand.
CGCCATGCAGACGCTTTGGGGCGATTTTGCATAAAGTTCGGGCCGTCTGAAAACGAGCGTAGCGAGTTTCGCTCAAACAAGCTGTTGCTTCATAAGATAAAAATGGGAGTTTAAAAAATGTCTTACACCTTTACGCTGGCCGAGCACGAGCTGGAAGCGGAATTGAAAAAGTTAATCGTGCAAGAAGCCGACAAGGCCGACGATGTGGATATGGATGATTTCACCGACGATGCGCTTTTGTTTGGTGATGACAGTCCGGTCGGTTTGGATTCGCTTGATGCGCTGCAAATCAGCGTTACCTTGCAACAGTATTTCCAAGTGCGCCTGCAGGGCGACCGGATGGTGCGCAAACATATGATGTGCGTACGCGATTTGGCGGCGTTTATCCGTGCGGAGCATGGCGCGTGAGTTGGGTTTGCGGTACGGCGGCCACTTCTGCCTTGAATCCGCAAACGGATTTCAGACGGCCTGATGCGGTGTCTTATACGTTTTTAAACCAGCCGCAGCAGGCTGCTTATTTTCGTGCATTCGCCGGCGACAGCTTGGGGCGGAAGGAATTTGCGGATATTGCCGAACAACATTTGCGCCGAGCCGCCGAAAATGCAGGCTGGCCGTCTGAAAGCTGGCACGATGCGCCGGTGTTTATCGGGTCTAGTTCCTATTCCATCTCCGAATATGAAAACCGCCATTTTGTGGGCAATAGGGCGGAAGAAGAACACAATCTGCTTTATCTCGCCGAAGATTTGCGCCGGCGCAGCGGCAATCGGCAGATTTTCAGTTTCGCTACTGCCTGCACTTCATCCGCCCATGCGCTCATTCAGGCGGATAACTGCTTGCGCGGCGAGGCGGAGCGTGCCTTTGTGCTTGGGATTGAAAACCTCAACCGACTGACTTTGCTGCATTTTCACAGCTTGGGTTTGCTGACCGAACAGTATCAGCCTTTTGGCGGAAACGGTTTGATTTTAGGCGAAGGTGTTGCCGCGCTTGCCTTATCTTCCGCTGCTCCTGAATCTTCTTCAGCCCGTCTGAAACTTATCGGACACGCCGCCAATACAGGCAATGACCTGATTCAAAGCGATGGCCAAGCGCAGGAGCAAGTGATGCGACGCGCTTTGGATGTTGCAGGCATCGCTCCTGAAAACATTGCAGCCATTAAAACACACGGCATCGGCACGGCTGACAGCGATGCCGCCGAATTGGCCGCACTGGAAAATATATTCGGTACACTGCCGCCCTTGATGGCGTTCAAACCGCAAATCGGACACACGCTTGGCGCAACGGCAGCCCTTGAAACAGCCTTGCTTTTATCCGCTTTAAAACAAGGCGGAAGCAACGATTATCAGGGGCGGGAAATTCGTTTTTCCGAGTGCGCGGCTTCACAAAAAGGCGGCTTTTTCTGTTTGGCCAATCAGTTTGGTTTTGGCGGCAGCAACACATCTTTGGTATGGCAATGGCAACCGTAAATCCTAATATCCGTATTACCGCCGCCGTGCGTTTTGATACTGACGCCGGTACCGGCGGTAAAATCCTCAAACAAACCTTAAAGCAGCAAAGCGGTATAGATACCCGCCGCCTCAGCCGCTTGAGTTTGATTGCCGCGCTTGGTGCATGGCAATTGAAGGAACAAAGCGAAATCCGTTCTGATTGCGCCGTTTTTCTCGGTACGCCGTTTTCTTCGCCATCCGTATTTGAAAAAATGGCAGACAATGTGCTGAACCATCACGCCGCGATGCCGTTTGACTTTATTGCCAACCTGCACAACTCTCCCGTTTTTCACGCCTCTCCCGTTTTTCACGCCGCGCAAGCGTTAGGCACGCATGGTGCAACTTTGGTCGTAGCTGTCGACAACAATGTAGATACTTGCTTTCAGCCATTATTGCTGGCGATACAGTCTTTGCAAAATGGCAGACAAGCTGCGGTTGGTTGGGCATATGAACATCAAGCAGCTCATGCCGATACTCATGAAGGCAGTATCTGGATTGTGCTTGAAGCCGGTGCAGAGCAGGGGGTTTCCGTTGTGTTGAATGATGAAGGTACTCAGACTGATAGGCCGTCTGAAAAGCCGCAATATTATTGGCAAAATATCGCCGATTGGATAGAAGAAGTAATGGCGTACGAGGATAGGGATGTGAAGAAATGTACTTTGGCGTGATTAGCAAATGATTTTAGAGAAAGTATTTGTCTTTTGAATAAATAAGGTTTGCACCATTAAAAAGGCCGTCTGAAAATATTTTCAGACGGCCTTTTTGTATCAAAAACCAATCAACGAGACATCTCACCTTGAATAGCGCGGATATTCGCTTTACGGGCGTTGATGGTACGGGTCAGCTGTTGGATTTTAATCTGATCGCCTTTTTGTTTGGCCGCATTCAGCTGGGTTTGAAGGCGGGTAATGGCAGCCTGTTCATTGCGTACTTCGGTCTGCAATATCTGTTTGCGGGTTTCTTTAGGGCTTGGCTTAGGAACCGGCGTAACCACAGGGGCAGTACGGATAACAGGGGCTTTGTATTTGCTGTATGAAGAACTGCGTGATTTGTTCTGCCGGTTGCGCAGGGTAATATTGATGCGCGGATTGGCAGCTTCGGCTGTGTTGGTCACGCTGGTAATCGGTACATTTGGCAGGATTTTGATATCGCTGTCGCTATTTCCTTTATCCAGCAAAATATCGGCTGCCGGTTTGTATGCTTGTGGGAAAGGTGTTGGGACAGTGGTTTTGCCATGCTCTACCGGAGTGGCAGTTGCCGGCATGCTTGGTTCGGTTGAAGCGGTGGCAATAGGTTTGGCTGCTTGTTCTTCGGATGCGCGGACAACGGCTGTTTTGGTACGGCTGACCTTGGCTTTGCGTCGAGAGGAGGTTTTGGTATAAGTTTTGCCTTTACGCTTAGTCTCGACTTTGGCAGGTGTTTTATCGAGCGCTTCATCCTGAGCTGCTACCGCTTGGTTATTTAGGGTAGTTGAAGTTTGCGGTTGAGCAGTTGAATTTTGAATAATCTCTTGTGGGATTTGGATTGCAGGTACAACAGGTTGAGCAACTGGTGTTTTATTAAGAATAGCAAGGCCGTCTGAAACTGTTTTCGTGGTAGAAGCAGTAGGTTGGGCTTGTGCGGCGAGCATTGGAGGAACAATAGTGTTGTCCTCTTGAACGGCAGTCGTCTGCGTTTGTACGACAGGAGTTGTGTTGTGGACAGCAGCATCGACAACATAGTTTTCAGGTTTTGCAACGGCTGGTGTTTCCAAAACAGGCGTATTGTTGGAAACAATTACGCTGTCTGCAATGGTTTTATTCGCAGGCACAGCTTGTCGAGTTTGTGCCATCGGAATGGAAATAGGTGCGGGAATACCGTATTCATTTCGAGCAACAACGACTGGGGTTTGTACTGCAGGCATTGCATGAGAAGCATGAACGTAGTCAGCGGCAGATGCTTTAAATTCTGTTGTTTGTACCGTTTTTAAAACTGGAGTGTCGCCTGGAATTGCAACGACGCTGTTTTCTGTTACATTGTTTGTTTCAACTATGCGACAGGCGTCATTGATCTGGTATGAAGCATAAACAGTAATGCCTTCAACATTGCAGACATATTCGGCAGCATTAGCGGCGGCGGGGAGGGTCAGACTGAGGGCAATGGCGGTTTTGCAGAAAAACGGTTTCATAAAGGCAATAGAATCAGGTTGTTTGTTCAAAGTGTAATTATACTATGTACACTGTCAGCATCCGCCAACTTATTTTTAGGCGGTGTAAAACTGTGGCTGGAAGGTTGAAAATTGGAATAAAAGGTTTTAGGCCGTCTGAAATTTGTCATATAAAGTTTCAGACGGCCTTTGCTGTCATGGCGGATTAAGCGTTCAACAGACTTTCGTCCAATGTCAGCTCTTCGTTTTTATTGACGGCGACTTTGCGTGCCAAAACGTTTTGGGCGATTTCGTGCGCTTCGGCAAGCGAGTGCATCAGATAAGTACCGCATTGGTATTCGTTCAGCTCGGGGATTTTGCTTTGGTCTTGAACGGTCAAAACATCCTGCATTGAAGCGAGCCATGCATCGGCTACTTTTTGCTCATCGGGCGTACCGATGAGGCTCATGTAGAAACCGGTGCGGCAGCCCATCGGGGAAATGTCGATGATTTCGATGCCGTTGCCGTTTAAGTGGTCGCGCATAAAGCCGGCGAACAAATGCTCCAGCGTGTGAATGCCTTTTTCGGGCAGGATTTCTTTGTTGGGAATGCAGAAGCGCAGGTCAAATACGGTAATGGTGTCGCCTTTGGGCGTCGTCATGGTTTTGGCCACGCGTACGGCAGGGGCGTGCATACGGGTGTGGTCGACTTTGAAACTGTCTAGTAGGGGCATTTGGTGTCCTTTGAGGTAAATAGATTTTTAGCTAGGGATGTTTGGAGACTGAATCACAATTCGGCAATATTGACTGCTTCGCCCGAAGCCGCACTCAGTGCTTCGTTCAAAACATCGTAGAAATCTCGTCCGTCGCGTGTTGCCAGCCATTTGCCGTTTTGCTCGGCGAAATGGTAGCCGCCGCTTTTGGCGGCAATCCACAATTCTTGGTTGGGCGTGTGGCGGTTAACGATGATTTGCGTGCCGTCTTCGGCTTCGATGGTCAGTACGTTTCCGGCAAACTGGCAGTCGAAATCCCAGCCGTTTTCATCGATTTGGTCTTCAATATGTTCAAACAATTCTTCGCTCATGCGGATGAATTCGCTTTCGGTCATCATGGCTTTTTGTGTGGTTTTTGTTTAAGATATCGAATCTTGCCACATTCGTAATGATGAAGAAAGTTTTACTGATGAAATACGGCGTATTTTTTGCAGCGGCAACGGCTCTGCTGCTCTCTGCCTGCGGCTACAAAGGCGACCTCTACCTGCCCAAAGAAGGCGACAAGGCGCGCTTCGGCGTGATTCAAACCGGCTTGAAATTCGATACGGCAAAAGAGCCGACCACTCAAACCAACGATTAAAAAAAGACTTCACAAACATGACCTTATCCTGCGAACAAATCCCTTATTCCCACCTTGCCGAGGAATTCGGCACGCCGCTTTATGTGTACAGCAAATCTGCGCTGACCGAGGCGTTTGAAAACTACCAAACTGCGTTTGCCGCTTTAAATCCGCTTGTCTGCTACGCAGTGAAAGCCAATGGCAACCTGAGCATCATCAAACACTTTGCTTCTTTGGGGAGCGGGTTTGACATTGTGTCCGGCGGCGAGTTGGCGCGCGTTTTGGCGGCCGGCGGCGATGCGGCGAAAACGATTTTTTCTGGTGTGGGCAAGAGTGAGGCAGAAATTGAATTTGCGCTGAATGCAGGCGTGAAATGCTTCAATATGGAAAGCATTCCCGAAATCGACCGTATTCAAAAGGTTGCCGCGCGTTTGGGTAAGGTCGCTCCGGTTTCCCTGCGCGTCAATCCTGATGTCGATGCCAAAACTCATCCTTATATCTCCACCGGTTTGAAAGCCAATAAATTCGGTATTGCCTATGCCGATGCGCTTGAGGCCTATCGTCATGCTTCCCGACAAAGCCATTTGAAAATCGTTGGTATCGACTGCCATATCGGCTCGCAACTGACCGACCTCAGCCCGCTTGTTGAAGCCTGCGAACGTATTTTGGCCTTGGTTGACCAACTGGCAGGCGAAGGCATTGTGTTGGAACACTTGGACTTGGGCGGCGGTGTCGGCATTGTTTATCAAGACGAAAATGTGCCTGATTTGGGCGCGTATGCCCAAGCCGTTCAAAAACTAATCGGCACACGCCGTCTGAAACTGGTCCTCGAGCCAGGCCGTAGTTTGGTTGGCAATGCAGGTGCGTTGTTGACGCGAGTCGAATTCGTAAAACATGGCGAAGAGAAAAACTTTGTGATGGTCGATGCGGCGATGAACGATTTGATGCGTCCGGCGCTTTATGATGCCTATCATCACATCGAAGCGGTCGAAACCAAAGACATTGAGCCTCTGACGGCCAATATCGTCGGCCCGATTTGCGAAACCGGCGACTTCCTCGGCAAAGACCGCACCATCGCCTGCGAAGAAGGGGATTTGCTGCTTATCCGAAGCGCCGGTGCGTATGGTTCAAGCATGGCGAGCAACTACAACACGCGCAACCGTGCGGCGGAAGTATTGGTTGACGGCAACGAATGCAAACTTATCCGCCAACGTGAAACCGTTGAGCAGCAAATGGCTAACGAATTGGCTTGTTTATAAGGTTTGATTGTTTAAAAGGCCGTCTGAAAGCTTGATTGACTTTCAGACGGCCTTTGTTATGAAAGAAAAGGGCATGTATCAAACACGCCCTTTTTTAGTTTATCAATAATGCGGCGGAATCTCGTCGCGCAGGCTGTACGGTTCGCGTTCGCCGTTTGCGCCTTTGTCCTGCATCCGTTGATACAGCAGCCGCAACTGGCCTTGCTGCAAATCCAAAGCCTGCTGCATCTTGGCGATGGTGTCGTTCAGGCTGCCGATTAAATCTTCCTGCAAGGCCGTCTGAATTTCCAGCTCGGTGATGCGGTGTTCCAATTCCTGAATATCGCTCATATTACAGCACCATCGCGGCAATCCAGCCGGCAGCCATCAGCGGGATATTGTAGTGGATAAAGGTCGGGATAACCGAATCGCGGATGTGGTCGTGTTGACCGTCGGCGTTCAGACCCATGGTCGGGCCGAGTGTCGAGTCGGAAGCGGGGGAACCCGCATCTCCCAGCGCGCCTGCTGTGCCGACAATGGCCACGGTAGCCATTGGGGAGAAGCCCAAGCTGATGCACAAAGGCACATAAATCGCAGTAATAATCGGCAAAGTCGAGAAGGACGAACCGATGCCCATGGTCACCAGCAAGCCGACGCACAACATGGTCAATGCGGCCATGCCTTTATTGCCGCCGAACAAAGCCATGCTGCGTTCGACCAAAGGCTGAATGTCGCCGGTCGCGTTCATTACGGCGGCGAAACCTTGTGCCGCAATCATAATAAAGCCGACCATCGCCATCATTTTGATGCCTTCGCCGAAGACATCGCTGGCGGCGGAGCGGTTCATCACGCCTAACATCATAAATACGGCAAAGCCCAACATAGCGCCCAATACCAGAGAACCATCGTACGAAAGCTGAATGGCAAAACACACGGCAATCGCCACGGCCGCCACCAAGCTGCGATAGGTTGAAGGCTCTTGTTGTTGCACTGCCGCACGGTTGTCTTCCGTGTCAGTGGTATTGTTTTGATAAATGCGCGGCTTGCGGTAGTGCAAAAAGGCCAGCAGCAAGCCGGACACCATGCCCAAAGCCGGAATCGCCATTGCGTGCATCACATTGATGCCGCTGGTGTCCATGCCTGCCGAGCGGATATTGCCCAACATGATGTCGTTCAAGAAGATAGCGCCGAAACCGTAAGGCAGGAACATATAAGTCGTTACCAAGCCAAACGTAATCACGCAGGCCACCAAGCGGCGGTCGAGTTTCAAACGGTTGAACACCAACAGCAGCGGCGGAATAATCATCGGGATAAACGCAATATGAATCGGCACAACGTTTTGGCTCATCACGCCCATGCACAAAATAATCGCCAGCAGCAGCCATTTGACCGCACCTTCGCCTTTCTCATTGCCTTCGCCGCCGTTGAGCTTGCGGATAATCACACCGGCGAGCTGTTGCGGCAGGCCGGAATGCGTGATGGCCATGGCAAACGCGCCGAGCATGGCATAAGACAGCGCAATTTGCGCCCCGCCTTTCAGGCCTTCGTTAAAAACAGGAATAATCCCTTGCTGCACCACATCGCCGGCCGTGTTGGTTACATTCTCCAAAGGCATACCGGCCACCAAGCCGCCGACAAACGCGCCGACAGCCAAGCTGAGCACCACATGCACGCGCGATAAAGACAGCACAAGCATAATGATGACCGCAATTACAACCGCATTCATATCGTTCTCCGTTGTTCAGACGGCCTGTTATGTAAAAACAGGCAATCATCTGTTTACATATTACAAATAAACATCATAACCCAAGCATGAAGCCTTTGCAAAAAACGGCAGGCCGTCTGAAAACCAAACCATCGACTTTCAGACGGCCTGAAGAGATTTCTTGTTTCATGTTCCAATAGGGTATGCGGTTTATCACCGAAATTAAGATATTCAAAAATAGTCAAAAATCGCGTGCTTCCTATTCTTTGCATATTGTATAAATGTTAAAATCGACACAATGTCTCGGTTTCAGGTTTGTCACTGAAATTAAAGCATTTATTGCTAAAACCCAATTCAATCATACACAAACAAAGGAAAGAAGTGATGGATATTCTGACGCGGCTGCACAATCTGCCGCCTTCCCGATTTCATTACAAACTTCTGGTTTTGGTCGGCATAGGTTGGCTGTTTGATGCCATGGATACAGGCTTGGTGTCGTTTGTATTGCCGGCTTTGGGCAAAGATTGGGCGCTGGCTCCGGCGCAGTTGGGCTGGATTGTCAGTATTGCCTTTGTCGGCATGGCTCTGGGTGCGGTATTCAGCGGCTGGCTGGCAGACAGGTTCGGACGGAAAACCGTTTTTGCCGGCACGATGGTGGTGTACAGCATTGCCACAGGTTTGTGCGCGCTTGCGCCTGATTTGACGGTTTTGCTGGTGTGCCGCTTTTTTGTCGGCGTCGGTTTGGGCGGCCAACTGCCCGTCGCCGTGTCGCTGGTCAGCGAATATGCGCCGCCGAAAGTACGCGGCCGTTTTATTGTGTTGCTGGAAAGCTTTTGGGGCTTGGGCTGGCTCTCGGCCGCGCTGGTGTCTTATTTCTTTATTCCGCAAACCGGCTGGCACAGCGCGTTTTTATTCGGCGCCTTGCCTCTGTTTTATGTGCCGTTGGTGTTGAAGTTTGTTCCAGAATCCGTGCCTTACCTGCTTTCTCGCGGCAAAACCAACGAGGCGCACCATTTGGTATCCGCGTTGGAAATACAATCGGGCATCACGCCGCCGACAGAAGCCGTTGCCGCACCGGCCGTCCCGCGCGAACGCATCCGCTTCGTCCAACTTTGGCAACATCCGTTTGCACGGCGCACGCTGATGTTGTGGCTGGTTTGGTTCGGCATCGTGTTTTCGTATTACGGCATTTTTACTTGGTTGCCCAAACTGCTGGTCGAGCAGGGCAATACCGTGGTCAAAACCTTTGAATATGTGCTGGTGATGATTGTTGCGCAACTTCCCGGCTATATAGCCGCCGCGGCTTTGGTGGAAAGAGTCGGCCGCAAAGCAACGCTGGCAGGCTTTTTGGCCGCGTGTGCCGTGTGCGCATGGTTTTTCGGACAAAGCACCACTGCGGCCGAAGTCATGGTCTGGGGCAGCCTGATGTCCTTCTTCAACTTGGGCGCATGGGGCGTTTTGTACACCTACACCCCCGAACTTTACCCCTTGCGCTTCCGTGCTTTCGCATCCGGCTGGGCAGGCGCCATCGGCCGCGTCGGCGGCATACTCGCCCCCATGGTAGTAGCGGCGATGGTGGGCAACAGCGGCGGCTTCGGCAATATCTTTATGATGTTTGCGCTGGTTATGCTGCTGATTGTGGCGGTAATCTTGGTATTGGGTGAGGAAACCAAAGGCCGTACGCTGGAAGACATCAGCCAATAAAAGATAGATATGAAAAGGCCGTCTGAAAAATATTTTCAGACGGCCTTTGTTTATTTGAGCTTGTAATTTTAATACATCTTTTTTCTGTTTTTATCTTAATTATTGAGGAAAGCGACCAAAAAAGACCATCTTTGGCTATATAAGGATAAAATCATTATACTTCAATAAATTAAAATGAATAAGTGGTAGAGAGGTCGTCTGAAAAGTTCAATCATGGTTTGTGATGTAGGTCAAAGCAAAATGTAACTAAATTACTTATAGTTATTGTAGTGAAAATTTATTGACTTTATTGCCACCTTTTATTAAGGAGATACACCATGAACGCATCAGCCGACAACGTCGTCAGCCCAGCCGTAGCCGAGGTAAACAGCCTGGTTGACAAGGGTTTACGGGCATTGGACGAGTTTCTTAAGCTCGATCAGGAGCAGATTGACTTCATTGTTGCCAAAGCCTCCATTGCCGCGCTGGACAAACATGGTGTGCTCGCCATGCACGCGGTGGAAGAAACGGGACGCGGCGTGTTTGAAGATAAGGCGACGAAAAACCTGTTTGCCTGCGAAAACGTCGTGCGCCGCCTGCGCGATTTGAAAACCGTGGGTGTCATCAGCGAAAACGATGTAACCGGTATTACTGAAATTGCCGATCCGGTCGGCGTGGTTTGCGGTATTGTGCCGACAACCAATCCGACTTCCACCACCATTTTCAAATCCTTGATTGCGCTGAAAACCCGCAATCCGATTATTTTCTCGTTCCATCCGTCCGCCCAGCAGTGTTCCGCCCATGCCGCGCGTATCGTGCGCGATGCGGCGATTGCGGCCGGTGCGCCGGAAAACTGTATCCAGTGGATTGAAAAGCCGTCTATGGAAGGCACTTCCGCGCTGATGAAGCATCCGGGCGTGGCAACGATTTTGGCGACCGGCGGCAATGCGATGGTAGAAGCCGCGTATTCTTGCGGCAAACCTGCACTCGGTGTCGGAGCGGGCAACGTACCTGCTTATGTTGAAAAAACGGCGGACATCAAACAGGTGGCACACGATATTGTGATGTCGAAATCTTTCGACAACGGCATGGTGTGCGCCAGCGAGCAAGCGGTGATTGCCGATAAAGAGATTTACAAAGAGTTGGCCGAAGAATTCAAATCTTACGGCGTGTACTTTGCCAACAAAAAAGAAAAAGCCATGCTCGAAGAGTTTATCTTCGGCGTAACGGCGAATTGCGCCAGCTGCGGCGGGGCGAAACTCAATTCTGCGGTAGTGGGCAAACCGGCAACATGGATTGCCGAACAGGCCGGGTTTAAAGTGCCTGAGAAAACCAACATCATCATCGCCGAATGCCGCGAAGTCGGCCCGAACGAGCCGCTGACTCGCGAAAAACTTTCACCTGTTTTGGCCATGATTAAGGCGGATTCGACCGAACAAGGTTTGAAGTTCGCCGAAGAAATGGTTGCCTTTGACGGCTTGGGACACTCCGCCGCCATCCATACCGCCGATGAAGAATTGGTCAAAACGTTCGGCTCCCGCGTCAAAGCGCTGCGCGTGATTTGGAATTCGCCTTCCACCTTCGGCGGCATCGGCGATGTGTACAACGCCTTCCTGCCTTCTCTGACCCTCGGTTGCGGCTCTTACGGTAAAAACGCCGTCGGCGGCAACGTCAGCGCAGTCAATCTGTTAAACATCAAAAAAGTAGGCCGTCGGAGAAACAACATGCAATGGTTCAAAGTGCCCGCCAAAATCTATTTTGAACGCGATTCCATCCAATATCTGCAAGACATGAAAGACTGCGAAAAAGTCATGATTGTGACCGACCGTTCGATGGTTGATCTGGGCTTTGTCGATAAAATCACCCACCAACTGCATCAACGCAAAAACAAAGTGACCATCCAGCTGTTTACCGACGTCGAAGCCGATCCGAGCGTCCAAACCGTCTATAAAGGCACGGATTTGATGCGCAGCTTCCAGCCCGACACAATCATCGCACTGGGCGGCGGTTCGCCAATGGACGCGGCCAAAGCCATGTGGCTCTTCTACGAGCAGCCGCAAGTCGATTTTGAAGACTTGGTGCAAAAATTCATGGACATCCGCAAACGCGCCTTCCGCTTCCCTGAATTGGGCCGCAAAGCCAAATTTATCGGCATCCCTACCACATCAGGCACAGGCTCCGAAGTAACACCGTTTACCGTCATCAGCGACGGCGACAAAAAATATCCGATTGCCGACTACTCGCTGACACCGACCATTTCGATTGTCGATCCTGCGTTTACCATGACCGTACCGGCAGGTGTAACCGCCGATACCGGTTTGGACGTACTGACCCACGCCGTAGAAGCATACGTTTCCGTACTGGCGAACGACTTTACAGACGGCCTCGCCCTGCAAGCCATTAAGCTCGTGTTCCAATATCTCGAACGCTCCTACAAACACGGTGCGGCCGATCCTGAAGCGCGCGAGCATATGCACAATGCCTCCACCATCGCAGGCATGGCGTTTGCCAATGCGTTCTTAGGCATCAACCACTCGATGGCACACAAAATCGGCGGCAAATATCACGTTCCGCACGGTCGTGCCAACGCCATCCTGCTGCCGCACGTCATCCGCTACAACGGCACGCGTCCGCAGAAAACCGCCACCTGGCCGAAGTACAACTACTACAAAGCCGATCTGAAATATCAGGAAATCGCCCGTACCTTAGGCCTGCCATGCAGCACACCGGCAGAAGGCGTCGAATCCTTCGCCCGCGCCTGCCATGAGCTGGCAGTCAACGTCGGCATCAAAATGTCGTTGAAAGAGCAGGGCATCGATGAGAAAACCTTCCTCGACGGCAGAAAAGAGCTGGCCATGATGTCTTTTGAAGACCAATGCACCCCGGCCAACCCACGCCTCGCCATGGTGGCCGATATGGAAGAAATCCTGACCAAAGCCTATTACGGCGAATAAAATCGGGCAGATAAAAAGGCCGTCTGAAACCTGAATATAGGGTTTCAGACGGCCTTTTGTATTAGAACTAAAGTTGATACTTATTGTATGTGGAATTTAATTTGCAAACATTAAGAATAGTCATCATGAAATCAGAAATTTTAAAACAATTTGGCAAACATGTTCGTCATTTAAGACAACTACAGGATTTAAGTCAGGAGGCATTGGCTGAAAAAGCGAATATGCACCGGACTTATATCGGAATGATAGAACGTGGAGAGCGTAACCCCGCCCTATTAAATCTTATTCGTTTGACTAGCGCATTAGATATTTCTTTACCTGAACTTTTAAGGATTATGTTAATGACGGAAACTGTGATAATGAATCTAACTGATTCGTATGGTTTTTTTAGAAAAAACGCCGGAAGAACGCTAGGAGATCTAAAACTTGAATATCAAACCAGATTTCCCAAGTTCACCTCTGAAATGAAGATAAATAAAGGCGGAGTAGGGCAGTTTATCGAGAAATTGATAGGACTTAAGAATACAAATGCTTTGACAGATTTTGCTGATGGTGAGCTGAAAACCAATAAAGCAGATAAAGATGGTGCGCCACTAGAGACTATGTTTATCTCGCAGATTTCCAGTAACTTTGATCAGTTAATCAGCGATCAGATAAGCTTTGAAGATAGTTGGATATACCAAAAAATTAAGAATTTGCTATATGTTCCTATCTGTAAAGTCGACAACAATCCTGACCAATGGTACAACCGTTTTCAGAATGGCAGAAGAATAAATATCCCTTGTGAATTCAGTATCATGATTTGAAATCAAAACGCCTTGGGAGTTAGGCGCAATTTATTGATTTTTTGTAAAGTCCGCGACCAATGAATTCGATCATATTTTGATCACGCAAAATTTGCAATTGTTGGCGGATTTTGTCTTTGATATGGTTGTTTTGGGGAAATTGGATGGATAGTTTGTTTTCAAATTCATACATTTGTGACAATGTGAATTCTTCGGGGAGTTGATCGATACATTTCATAATAGCTAAAAGCCAGCCTTTGCGTTCCGTATTTTGGTTGCGTAAAAATAGATTGGATTGCCATTTTTTCAGAACGATTTCGGGTTCGATAATGCGGGAATTGTCTATTAAGAATATTTTGCCGCTTTCAGGTAAAGGTACAAGATTAATGGAACACATGATGTGGTGCGGTCGGTTTTTAATACCTTTATTTCTGGGAATAATCATGTCCGGTGTTATGAAATGTTTAGGTACAAGCACCAATTGCTGTATGGAGTAATCCGCTTTTTTATATGCAAGAAAGAAAAAGTTGGGGTTGGTATCTGACTGGATGCGCTCCAACATGGTGTGATATGCACCGTCAGGTACACTGTTACCTATAGTTTTTTGATTTTTACTCTTTAATTCATATTGCTCGTGACAGTTTGGACAAAAGAGGTCTGCAACAGGTTTGTTATTGGTAAATCTCTGCATTGGCCTGCTTCCGCAACAGGGGCAGTAGCCGTTTTTTTCTAGCCAAGCCTCGCTCATTACACGGATTTTGTGGGTTGCTTTATTTTGTTGCTTTCCCAATTCGGTATCGAAAAATAAATTCATGTTTTGGATTTTGAGATTTAAGTTATAGTGGATTAAATTTAAATCAGGACAAGGCGACGAAGCTGCAGACAGTACAGATAGTACGGCAAGGCGAGGCAAAGCCGTACTGGTTTAAAGTTAATCCACTATATTTGATGTCTGTAATGTAGACAACCCAATCTACCTTAAAAAGGTCGTCTAAAAACCCTGTTTCCAAGTTTTCAGACGACCTTTCCTAATTACAGCAATTAATGCCGAATCAGCTTTACACCACGATGTTCACCAGTCTGCCCGGAACGACGATGATTTTCTTGGCAGGCTTGCCTTCCATGAATTTCACTGCGCCTTCGTTGGCAAGGGCGGCGGCTTCGAGGTCGGCTTTGGATGCGTCGGCGGCGACGGTGATTTTGCCGCGCAGTTTGCCGTTGACTTGAACCATCACTTCGATTTCGGATTTAACCAAGGCGGCTTCATCGACTGTCGGCCAGCCTGCTTCCCACAGTTTCGCGCTATTCAATTCGCTCCACAGGGTTTCGCAGATGTGCGGCACGATGGGCCACAAAAGGCGTACGGCGGTTTCCAATACTTCTTGGGCGACGGCGCGGCCTTGTTCGCCGCCGGTGTCGGTTTTGTCGTATTGGTTGAGCAGTTCCATCACGGCGGCGATGGCGGTGTTGAACTGCTGGCGGCGGCCGTAGTCGTCGCTGACTTTGGTGATGGTGGAATGCAGTTTGTGGCGCAGGTCTTTGAGTTCTTTAGACAAACCGTCTTGGCTGCCTGCGAACGCTTTGACCGCTTCGCCTTGTTTCAGGTATTCGTAAACGGTACGCCACAGACGACGCAGGAAGCGGTGTGCGCCTTCGACGCCGCTGTCGCTCCATTCGAGGGACTGTTCGGGCGGTGCGGCAAACATCATGAACAGGCGGGCGGTGTCCGCGCCGTAGGCGTTAATCAGTTCTTGCGGATCGACGCCGTTGTTTTTGGACTTGGACATTTTTTCCGTGCCGCTGATGACGACTGGCAGTCCGTCTGCTTTCAGAACGGCGGAAACAGGGCGGCCTTTGTCGTCGAAGGTCAGCTCGACATCGGCAGGGTTGATCCAGTCTTTGCCGCCTTTGTCATTTTCTCGGTAGTAAGTTTCGCAGACGACCATGCCTTGCGTGAGCAGGCGTTCGAACGGTTCGTCCACGCTGACCAAACCTTCGTCGCGCATCAGTTTGGTGAAGAAGCGCGCGTACAAGAGGTGCAAAATCGCGTGTTCGATGCCGCCGATGTATTGGTCGACCGCGCCCCAGTATTTCGTGGCTTCTGCCGATACCATGCCTTCTGCGAACTTGGGCGACATGTAGCGGAAGAAATACCAGCTTGATTCCATGAAGGTGTCCATGGTGTCGGTTTCGCGTTTTGCCGCGCCGCCGCAGCATGGGCAGGTGGTTTCGTAAAACTTTGGCATTTTTGCCAGCGGCGAACCCATGCCGTCGGGTACGACGTTTTCAGGCAGGACGACGGGCAGTTGGTCGGCAGGGACGGGAACATCGCCGCATTTTTCGCAATGGATGATAGGAATAGGGCAGCCCCAGTAGCGTTGGCGCGAAATACCCCAGTCGCGCAGGCGGTATTGGGTTTTCGGTTCGCCTGCGTCTTGGCTTTGCAGCTTGGCGGCGATGGCGTCGAAGGCCGTCTGAAAATTCATGCCGTCCAAGTCGCCGCTGTTGACCAATATTCCGTTTTCTTTGTCGCCGTACCATTCTTGCCATTGGTTTGCGTCGAATGCGTTGTCGCCGACGGCAATGACTTGTTTTTTCGGCAGATTGTATTTGGTGGCGAACTCAAAATCGCGTTCGTCGTGCGCCGGAACAGCCATCACTGCGCCGTCGCCGTAGCCCCACAATACATAGTTGGCAATCCACACTTCCAGCCTGTCGCCGTTGAGCGGGTTGACGACGTAGCGGCCGGTCGGCACGCCTTTTTTCTCCATCGTCGCCATATCGGCTTCGGCAACCGAGCCGGCTTTGCATTCGGCGATAAATGCCTGCAATTCAGGTTTGTCGGCGGCTGCGGCGGTTGCCAGCGGATGCTCGGCGGCAACGGCAACATAAGTTGCGCCCATCAGCGTGTCGGGACGGGTGGTATAAACTTGCAGGAATTTCGCGTAATCGCCTTCCAAACCGTGTTTGCTGTCGTCTGAAACGGCGAAGCGCACGGTCATACCGCGAGATTTGCCGATCCAGTTGCGCTGCATGGTTTTGACTTGTTCCGGCCAGTGTTCCAGCTTGTCCAAGTCGTTGAGCAGTTCTTCGGCGTAATCCGTGATTTTGAAGTAATACATCGGGATTTCGCGTTTTTCGATCAACGCGCCCGAACGCCAGCCGCGCCCGTCGATGACTTGCTCGTTGGCAAGCACGGTTTGGTCGACGGGGTCCCAGTTTACCGTGCCGTTTTTGCGGTAGACGATGCCTTTTTCAAACAGCTTGGTAAACAGCCATTGTTCCCAGCGGTAGTATTCGGGTTTGCAGGTGGCGACTTCGCGCTCCCAGTCAATCGCAAAACCCAGGCTTTTGAGCTGGGTTTTCATGTATTCGATGTTGTCGTAAGTCCATGCGGCAGGGGCGACGTTGTTTTTCATCGCCGCATTTTCCGCCGGCATACCGAACGCGTCCCAACCCATAGGCTGCATGACGTTGAAGCCGTTTAAGAGTTTGAAGCGGCTCAATACGTCGCCGATGGTGTAGTTGCGTACATGCCCCATGTGCAGCTTGCCGCTGGGGTAGGGGAACATGGAGAGGCAGTAGTATTTGGGTTTGGAAGCGTCTTCGGAGACGTTGAAAATACGGGCGTCATCCCATTTTTTCTGCGCCGCAGGCTCAATGGCGGCGGGTTGATATTGTTCTTGCATGATGTTTCGCTTTGTACAAAAGGCGTTGGAAAATAAAATCAAACGCAGATTATAGCGGATTCAGAAGCGGATTGCTTGTATCGTAACATCATGTCAAACCGCTTTGGCATTGTTGTTTCCCGTTTGTTTTTATATGGAGGAATGCAAACAATCAAAAGGCCGTCTGAAAACAGGGTTTCAGACGGCCTTAAAAATATCGACTTGAGTTTTTTACCTTCCGCCCACATATTCCACCCAGTTTGAATTCATTCTTAACACTATCAAAATTATGAGCAATAAAGATTATTACGAAACCCTTGGTGTTGCCCGCAGCGCTAGCGACGATGAAATCAAAAAAGCCTACCGCAAGCTGGCAATGAAATACCATCCCGACCGCAACCCTGACAACAAAGAAGCGGAAGAAAAATTTAAAGAAGTCCAAAAAGCTTACGACACCTTGTCTGACAAGGAAAAACGTACCATGTACGACCAATACGGCCATGCTGCGTTCGAACAGGGCGCAGGTGCGGGCGGATTCGGTGGCTTTGGCGGTTTTGGCGGCCAAGGCGGATTCGGTGGTGCGCAAGGCTTCGATTTTTCCGATATTTTCAGCCAAATGTTCGGCGGTGGCGGCAGCGCAGGCGGCCGTCAGCCGGATTACAGCGGTGCGGACTTGCAGGTCGGCATAGAGATTTCGCTTGAAGAAGCCGCCAAAGGCGTGAAAAAACGCATCAACATTCCGACTTACGAAGAATGTGATGTCTGCCACGGCTCAGGTGCCAAACCGGGCACATCCGCATCGACTTGTTCGACCTGTCACGGCTCAGGTACGGTGCACGTCCGCCAAGCCATTTTCCAAATGCAGCAGACTTGTCCGACTTGTCACGGTACAGGCAAAGAAATCAAAGATCCTTGCGTCAAATGCCGTGGCGAAGGCCGCACCAAAACCAGCAAAACGGTTGAAGTCAACATTCCGGCAGGCATCGACGACGGTCAACGTATCCGCTTGAGTGGTGAGGGCGAGCCGGGTCAACACGGCGCACCGGCAGGCGATTTGTACGTCAATGTCCGCGTAAGACAGCACAAAATCTTCGAGCGCAACGGCTTGGACCTGCATTGCGAACTGCCGATCAGCTTTGCCATTGCCGCATTGGGTGGCGAAGTCGAAGTGCCGACTTTGGACGGTAAAGTCAAACTGCACATTCCGAAAGAAACGCAAACCGGCCGCCGCATGCGCGTGAAAGGCAAAGGCATCAAGTCTCTGCGTTCCAGCTCGACCGGCGATTTGTACTGCCACATTTTGGTTGAAACTCCGGTCAACCTGACCGATCGTCAGAAAGAGCTGTTGGAAGAATTTGAAAAAATCTCCTCCGGCCTCAATCTCAGCCAAACCCCGCGCAAAAAATCGTTTTGGGAAAAAGTAGGCGAAAAAGTAGGCGATTTGTTCTCCGATAATTAATCGCTGTGAAAAAGGCCGTCTGAAACCTGTTTACATTGGGTTTCAGACGGCCTTTTTTATATTTTTCAGACTTTTATCATCTTTTGTTGCTTCAATATAATTTTCTGTGCCATTTCCAAAAACAGTTTCTGCTCGTCTGCCGACAGATCCGCCAAGGATTCTTGGTTGATGGCTTTGGCAATTTCGGTGGAGCTTGATTGTAAAGTACGCGCGTGTTCTGTCAGCATAATCAAACGGCTGCGTGCATCTTCAGGATTAGGCTCCCGTGTAATCAATCCGTCTCGCTCCATCCGTGCCAGAGTGTTGGCAATCGTTGCCTGCTTCAAATCGGCACGCTCAACTAATTCCTGTTGGCTCAAGCCGTCTTTATTCCATAGCTCGATCAAAATTGGAAATTGTGCAGGCGCAATCCCCAGTGGTTTTAAGCCTTCGCTCAATAAAATGGCAAATTGGCGGGCAATATGGTTCATCAAATAGCCGGCTGATTGGTCTTTGAATGAGTCGTTCACTTTGTTTCCTTTAAAATCAGATTGTTGCGGATTATATCACAAATATAGCTTGCTATCTTAATCCATAGCACGCTATACTTATTTCAACTAGATAGCTTGCTATTTAAATGCTTTCAGACGACCTCTCTTAAATGTTCAAGGAAACCATAATGAACCGCAATACTTTACGCAAAATCCACGCCGCCGCAGGGGTGGGCGCATTTTTATTCATCGCTTCGTTTTGGAGCAGCACCGTGTTCAGCGAACTCTTCGGCTCGCACGAAACCGTCGCCACCGTGAAGCAAATCATTGTTTATGCGCTGTTCGGGTTGATTGCCTGCATGGCAACCGCAGGCGCAACAGGCATGAAAATGGGCGGCAAAAGCAAACACGCCGCGATTGCCGCCAAACGCCACCGTATGCCCTTTATCGCCGCCAACGGAGTATTGATTTTGCTGCCTTGCGCGTTTTTCTTAAACAGCCGCGCCGCCGCAGGACAGTTTGACAGCGTGTTTTACATCGTCCAAAGCATAGAACTGATTGCAGGCACGGCGAATCTGACGCTGTTGGGACTGAGCATGAAAGACGGATTTTCTATCCGTAAACCCAAATTGAAATCCATTTAATTGTTAATTTAAGAGAAAACATCATGAAACCTGATACTCCGCAACGTTACGGCATTACAACCCGCTTTCTGCATTGGACTATGGCGGCCTGCTATCTGTTTATGTTTGCAACCGCCATTGCTTGGAATATGGATGAAAGTCTGAAGTTTTTGACTAATCCTCATAAGGCGGTTGGCTTTCTTCTGCTGATATTGTCTGCTTGGCGTGTGATGCGGGCAATCCGCCAGTCCAGCAATCGACCGGTTGGCAGTATGGCTGCCAAATTTGGACATTGGGCAATGTATCTCCTGATGCTTGCCGTTCCAGTCACAGGTGTTATGAGACAAATTACTCAGGAAGGACAGATTCACGGAGCACTGGCATTTTCGTTGCTGTTCTTGTCTCTGGGACATATCGGTATGGTCGTTTACCACTACATCAAAGGCGAATCCGTAATGCCCCGAATGTTCGGAAGAGCTTAAATATCTCACATCAATTTAAACCTATAAGGAGCTATCCATATGAATATCCGTAAAAAAACAGCTCTGATTGCCGCTGCCGCCACTGCCTTTGTCGCTGTCGGTTGTACTGCAAATGCCAAACAGTGGCAGGAAAAATGTGAAGCCTTTCAAAACAGTGTTGTCCTCATTAATACTTTTGAAGTGCCGCAGGGTAAAGAAGCCGAAGCTTTGGCTTCTTGGCAAAAAGCGCGTGATTTTTTGAAAACCCAGCCGGGCTATATAGCTACGCGCCTGCACCAAAATATAGATCCAAACGGTAAATATCATTTGGTCAACGTAGCCCGTTGGCGCAATATGGAAGATTTTAAAGCCGCTACTGCCAAGATGCGTCAGGCCCTGCCGGATAATATGCCTGAAGGGGTTACAGCCAGCCCGGGTTTGTTTAAAGTGATTGAAAACGATATGCCGCATGGTTTTGGCGGATATAATGGCAAAGGATTCGGCCGTAAATTTGAAGTATGCGGCAAGTAATCGCAGGCCGTCTGAAACCTGCTTGAATGAGGTTTCAGATGGCCTTTTGTTTTTCTTTTTGTTGCTTCAGGCTATGGTTTGCCTTACAATTCGCGCTTCACTCTTACGGGAGTAGCCATTCGGCGCAATGCCGAAACCGTTGTCAACATAATCGGCTTGTGCGGCCGTGGCAGCGGTATCTTCTCTGCTTTATCGGAAGACAGGCAAGACGTAAGCGTTGTCCATACCCTTGCGGGCGGTATGCACAGCGCTTTTTGTTTGCCCGCTTGTCGGTTGAGTATCTTAAATCATGGAAGCTTTTTTCTCCTCGACGCTGGGCGTTGCCATTGCCGAAATCGGCGATAAAACGCAATTACTGGCGCTCTTTTTGGCAGCACGTTTTGCCCACAAAAACGCGATTGTTGCCGGTATCTTTATTGCAACCCTGTTGAATCATCTTGTTTCAGCCGCACTCGGTGTCTGGCTGGCATCCGCTATTTCGCCCGAAGTCATGAAATGGGTGGTCGGCGGCAGCTTTATTGCGGTCGGATTGTGGCTGCTGTTGCCGGACAAAGACGAAGACCCTGACGGCAAGTGGCTGAAATACGGCGCATTTACGGCGACGGTCGTCCTGTTTTTCTTGGCTGAAATCGGCGATAAAACGCAGATTGCAACAGTTCTTTTGGCGGCAAAATACCAATCTATCCTGCTGGTCGTGGTCGGCAGTATTGCCGGTTTGATGATTGCTTCTGTGCCTGCCGTGTATTTGGGCGAAATGCTGATGCGCAAGATTCCGGCCAAAGCAGTGCGCATTGTTGCGTGTATCTTGTTCTGCTTACTGGGTATTTTGACTCTGCTTGGCGACGGTATTGTGTTGAAGGCCGTCTGAAATGTGGGACATTGTTTTTGAACACAAAGACTTTGTGGTCATCAATAAGCCTTGCGGCGTATCGGTGCACAGCGAATCGGAAGGGGATGTTTGTCTGACCGCATCGCTGGCGCAGCAGCTCGGCGTTGAACGCGTGTGGCTGCTTCACCGATTGGACAAGGCCACCAGCGGCCTGTTGCTGTTTGCGCTCAACCGCGACAGCGCGGCCGCTTTGTCGGCACAGTTTGCCGAGAAAACCATGCGTAAAACTTATTTGGCACTCGGTACGCACAAGCCGGCGAAAAAGCAGGGCTGGGTGAAAGGCGGTATGGCGCGTTCGCGGCTCGGTACATGGAAGCTGACGCGTGATGAGGATAATTTTGCCGTTACCCGTTTCAGCAGCCAAAGCCTGAAGCCCGGTTTGCGCCTGTTTGTGTTGCAACCGTTTACCGGCAAAACCCATCAGCTGCGCGTGGCCATGAAAAGCATAGGCAGTCCGATTTTGGGCGATACGCTGTATGGCGGCGATGAGGCGGGACATCTGTTTCTGCACGCTTGGCGTTTGGTTTTCGACTATCGCGGCGAGCATTTCGATATTCGGGTTGCACCTGATAAAACATGGCCGTCTGAAATCGATTTGTCGGCGTGTTTGAACTCGGATGAGTTCGAATAGAAGCAGTGAAATTTTTATATATTGAAAAGGCCGTCTGAAAATTGTTCAGACGGCCTTTTGATTGTTTCAAGTTTACATTTCCAATTCGCTCAAACCCGGCAAGTCGGCAAAACAGCGGTCATGCGTGATTTGGCAGAAGTTGTCCAGATAACCTTTGTTGGCATCTTCCGTACGAATGGCGGCATAAAGTTTGCTTTGCAGGCCGTCTGAAGTGATTTTGCGATGGACGACGTAGCCTTTTTCCAAATACGGCATGACCGTCCAATAGGGTAGGGCGGCGATGCCGCGTTTGCTGGCAACCAGCTGAATAATGGCGATGGTCAGCTCGCTGTGGCGGCGCGGCGGATTAATGCCTTTGGGCAGCAGCACTTTTTTAGGCAAATCCAGCATTTCGTCGGGGACGGGATAAGTGATCAAGGTTTCGTCGATAAAGTCTTCCGCTTCCCAAATGTCTTTGTCGGCAAGCGGATGGTCTTCTGCGCAGATGCCGACCATTTCATAGGCAAACAGAGGGCGGTAGCTGATGCCGTTGAGCGGCTCGGCTTCGGAAACGATGGCAAGGTCGGCGCGGTGTTGCAGCAGCAGGCCAACCGGATCGGCTTGGAAGCCGGAAACGATGTCCAATTCAACTTGCGGCCATAAGGGGCGGAATTCACCCATGGCAGGCATCAGCCAGTCGAAGCAGGTGTGGCATTCGACGGCAAGCCTGAGTTCGCCGGCTTCGCCTTCAATAATCCGCACCAGATCACGTTCGGCTGCGGCAACCTGCGGCAACAGCTCGCGCGCCAGTTGCAACAGGCGCATACCGGCCGGAGTGAAGCGCAAAGGTGTGGATTTACGTTCAAACAACGGCGTTTCGTAATAATTTTCTAAGGCGCGGATTTGGTGCGACAGGGCGGATTGGGTCAGGAAAACCCGTTTGGCGGCAAGGGAAACGCTGCCGGTTTCTTCTAAAGCCAGCAAGGTTTTGAGATGACGCAATTCGATAATAGAGTCCATATGTTTTCAGACGGCCTGTGGGTAAGGTGGTGTATATTAAAATAATTCATGATGATGTGCAAATGATTAATGTTGGGAATGATTGCTGAAATCGGAATGTAAGAATTTGAGGCATAAACAGATTTTGCGGTTAGAATGCGAAACTGTTTTTGAAGATAGATATAAGGAGCGGAATATGGCTTTACGCCGCGAAATTCTGGCTTGGTGTGATGAGACATTGCAGGTCGGGCTGTTTAAGGACTATGCGCCCAACGGTTTGCAGGTCGAAGGCAAAGAAGAAATTGCCAAAATCGCCACTTCGGTTACCGCCAGCAAAGCTGCAATCGATTTTGCCGTAGAGCAGGGGGCGGATATGCTTTTGGTCCACCACGGCATGTTTTGGAAAAGCGAGCCTGTCACGATTACCGGTTGGAAAAAAACACGCATTGAAACCTTGCTGCAACACCAAATCAATATGGCGGGCTACCACCTGCCGCTGGACGCGCACCCGCAACTAGGCAATAACGCACAGTTGGCCGAGAAACTCGATTGGGTGCTCGAAAAACAATTCGGCGAGCAAAACCTGTTGAATACAGGCCGTCTGAAAACCACACAAACATTGGCGCAGTTGTCTGAACGCATTGAGGCGGTATTCGGCCGCAAGCCGACCGTTATCGGCGATCTTGAACGCGAAATCAAACGCATTGCCTGGTGTAGCGGCGGTGCGCAGGGATTTTTTCAGACAGCCGTAGACGAAGGTGTCGATGCGTATCTGACCGGTGAGATTTCGGAAGCGCAATATCATCTTGCCAATGAAACGGGTGTGGCATTTATCAGTGCCGGCCACCACGCGACAGAACGTTACGGCGTCCGCGCCTTAGGCGATGCCGTGGCAGAAAAATTCGGTATCAAAGTGGTTCACTTTGATGAAAACAACCCTGCCTGAGTATTGAGCAATATCATAAAAACTTTACCTTATTTTAAATAATGCTTTGAGTATTACAACAAACTAGGTAGAATTACGCTGTTTAATGGCTCGGTATTCCCAAAATTTTAGGACGACTGAATAATGGATAATCAAGAAATCAACAACGGTCGCCGCCGTTTCCTGACACTGGCTACATGCGGTGCAGGCGGTGTGGCGGCTCTGGGCGTAGCTACGCCTTTCGTGGCCAGCTTCTTTCCATCGGAGAAAGCTAAGGCTGCCGGTGCTGCTGTCGAAGTAGATGTCAGCAAAATCGAAGCAGGCCAAATGCTGACTGCCGAATGGCAGGGTAAACCGATTTGGCTGGTCAACCGCACAGATCAACAGCTCAAAGACTTGAAAAGTTTGGATGGCGCAGTTACGGACCCTAATTCCGAAGTGGATCATCAGCCCGAAAACTGTAAAAACGAGCACCGTTCGATCAAGCCGAACCTCCTCGTCGCTATCGGTATCTGTACCCACCTGGGTTGCTCTCCGACTTACCGTCCCGACATTGCTCCCGCTGACTTGGGTGCAGACTGGAAAGGCGGTTTCTTCTGCCCTTGCCACGGTTCGAAATTCGACATTGCAGGCCGAGTATACAAAGGTGTTCCTGCACCGACCAACTTGGTTGTACCGCCTTACAAATATCTGAGCGATACAACTGTTTTGGTGGGCGAAGACTAAAAATAAGGAACGATAATTATGGCAAACCAAACCAATAGCAAAGCAAAAGCATTGTTAGGCTGGATGGACGCTCGCTTCCCTCTGTCTAAAATGTGGAATGAGCATTTGGCTCAATACTATGCGCCGAAGAACTTCAACTTTTGGTATTACTTCGGCTCTTTGGCTCTGCTCGTCCTTGTAATTCAAATCGTCAGCGGTATTTTCCTGACCATGAACTACAAACCGGACGGCAACCTTAACGCCTACCATCTGCCTGCTGCCTTTACCGCAGTAGAGTACATCATGCGCGACGTGTCCGGCGGCTGGATTATCCGCTACATGCACTCTACCGGCGCATCTTTCTTCTTCATCGTCGTTTATCTACACATGTTCCGTGGTCTGATTTACGGATCGTACAAAAAACCTCGTGAATTGGTGTGGATTTTCGGTTCCCTGATTTTCTTGGCATTGATGGCAGAAGCCTTTATGGGTTACCTGTTGCCTTGGGGTCAAATGTCCTTCTGGGGTGCGCAGGTAATTATTAACCTGTTCTCTGCCATCCCTGTTATCGGTCCTGATTTGTCCACTTGGATCCGCGGTGACTTCAACGTTTCCGACGTTACTTTGAACCGCTTCTTCGCACTGCACGTTATCGCAGTACCTCTGGTATTGCTCGGCTTGGTTGTGGCTCACATCATCGCCCTGCACGAAGTGGGTTCTAACAACCCTGATGGCGTTGAAATCAAGAAAAACAAAGACGAAAACGGTATTCCACGCGATGGTATCCCATTCCATCCTTACTACACCGTTAAAGACATCTTGGGTGTTGTTGTATTCCTGATTGTCTTCTGTTCTGTGTTGTTCTTTGCACCTGAAGGCGGCGGCTACTTCTTGGAAGCGCCAAACTTCGATGCAGCAAATGCGCTGAAAACACCTCCTCACATTGCGCCGGTATGGTACTTCACTCCGTTCTACGCAATTTTGCGTGCGATTCCTTCCTTTGCCGGTACTCAGGTATGGGGTGTAATCGGTATGGGTGCAGCAGTTGTCCTGATCGCCTTGTTGCCTTGGTTGGATAAAGGCGAGGTTAAATCTGTCCGCTATCGCGGCCCAATCTTCAAAACTGCGTTGGTTCTGTTCATCATTGCCTTCATCGGTTTGGGTATTTTGGGTGCAATGGTAGCAACTGATACTCGTACTTTGGTTGCACGTATCCTGTCTTTCGTCTACTTTGCATTCTTCCTGGGTATGCCGTTCTATACCAAACTGGATACCAACAAACCAGTTCCTGAACGCGTAACCATGAGCACTACTAAACAAAAAATTATGTTCTTTGTTTACGTCGGTATTACCGTTGTTGGTGCTTACTTGTTTGCAACCAATATCTGATGAGGGCAGCGAAAATGAAACAAACTCTGAAAAACTGGTTTGCTGCCTTATTGCTGGCAGTGCCTATGAGTGCAGCCGTCGCCAGCGGCGGCCATGCAAACTATGAAAAAGTCGATATCGACCTGCGTGACCAAGTCAGCCTGCAGCACGGTGCGCAAATCTTTACAAACTACTGTTTGTCTTGCCACTCTGCAAGCGGTATGCGCTTCAACCGTCTGAAAGACATCGGTTTGACTGAAGATGAAATCAAGAAAAACCTGATGTTCACAACAGACAACGTTGGTGACGTGATGGTAGCGGCCATGGATCCGAAAGATGCTTCCAAATGGTTGGGCGCGCCTCCGCCGGATTTGACCTTGATTGCTCGTTCTAAAGGTGCAGACTACCTGTACGCTTATATGCGCGGCTTCTATAAAGACCCAACTCGTCCGACCGGTTGGAATAATACCGTTTTGGCCGGCGCGAGTATGCCTCACCCATTGTGGGAGCAACAAGGTATTCAAGCCGTTGAGTTGGATGCCAAAGGTCAGCCCGTTATGATTAAAGACGAGCACGGCAACCTGACTCCTAAACTGTATTGGGAATCTACCGGTCTGCACAGCCGTCGTCTGCCTAACGGTAAAGTAATCCAAAAAGAGTACGATGCTTATGTGCGTGATTTGGTGAACTACTTGGTATACATGGGTGAGCCTGCTCAATTGCAACGCCACCGTATCGGTTACATGGTTTTGACATTCCTGTTTGCCGTAATGTTGCCGTTGGCGTACTTCCTGAAAAAAGAATTCTGGAAAGACGTTCATTAATTCTTTTGAATCAAAAAGGCAAACCTGTTTCAGGTTTGCCTTTTTTGTTTGCTTAATCAATTTATGTCGGATTAATGCAAATCTAAAAATTGCTTAATGTAAACAGTGTGTTATTTTAAATTTCTGGATTAAGTATTTGAAATTATGTATAATTCTTTCTGAATTTTTATAAGGCTTAAGGCCGTCTGAAAAGATTGATCAGGAGTAGAAGATTATGATGACTTTGTATTCGGGCATTACTTGTCCATTCAGCCAACGTTGCCGTTTTGTGTTGTATGAAAAAGGCATGGATTTTGAAATCAAAGATGTGGACGTGTTCAATAAACCTGAAGACTTGGCTTTGATGAATCCGTATAACCAAGTACCGGTCTTGGTTGAGCGTGATCTGATTTTGCACGAATCAAACATTATCAACGAATACATTGACGAGCGTTTCCCTCATCCTCAATTGATGCCGGGTGACCCTGTTATGCGCGGTCGCGGCCGTTTGGTGCTGTACCGTATGGAAAAAGAACTGTTCAGCTTGGTGCAAGTGTTAGAAAACCCTGAGTCCACCAATAAAGAACAGGCTAAAGCGCGTGAAGCCATTGGCAATGGATTGACCCTGCTGGCACCGTCTTTTACTAAAAACAAATACATCTTGGGCGATGACTTCTCCATGATCGATGTTGCCTTGTCTCCGCTGTTGTGGCGTTTGGATTATTACGACATCAAACTGGGCAAATCTGCTGCGCCTTTGCTGAAGTACGCGGAACGTATTTTCCAACGCGAAGCCTTTATTGAAGCATTGACGCCGGCTGAAAAAGCCATGCGCCGCTAAAGGACGGATCTATGGCAACTTCAACCAAACCGTATTTATTGCGTGCTTTGTATGAATGGTGCTTGGATAATAACCAAACACCGCATATCGTAGCTTGGGTAAATGAACATACCCGTGTGCCGATGCAGTATGTACGCGACAATGAGATTGTTTTAAATATTGGCCCTACTGCCAGCCATAACTTGAATATCGACAACGAGTGGGTCAATTTTTCTGCACGCTTTTCCGGCGTAGTGCACGAGATTTGGATTCCGGTCGGTCATATTGTCAGTATATTTGGCCGCGAAAGTGGAGAGGGTATGGGGTTTGAGGTAGAACCATATCAGCCTGCTTCTATCGAAACTGCAGCGGCCGAAGATAAAAAAGCTGAATCTACGGAAGAAAAACCGAAAAAAGTATTGAAGCTTGTGAAGTAATTAAAAGATAAAAGGCCATCTGAAATGTTTCAGACGGCCTTTATTGGTTGGGTATTGAAATGGCAAAATTAATGAGCAATTAGTTATTAATTAAGCCAAACAAAAAAGCTCTTGCGTTTAACAAGAGCTTTTTTGTTTAGTGGTGGAGGTAAGCGGGATCGAACCGCTGACCTCTTGCATGCCATGCAAGCGCTCTACCAACTGAGCTATACCCCCGAAATTTGGTGGCGAATCAGGGATTCGAACCCCGGACACAAGGATTATGATTCCTCTGCTCTAACCGACTGAGCTAATTCGCCGTTTCGTGAAGTCGCTATTATAGTTTTTTTTGAATATTTGGCAAGCGCTAATTTTAGTTTTTTTTATTTCTTATTGTTTTTAAAAAATAAAAAGTAGGTTGTCAGGCTATAGCTTATGGCAAATATCTCCATGGCTGAAGCCTGTCCAGTCGATATCGATGTTTTTGCCAAAAGCGATCACTTTAAAAAGTTCGCCCATTTCGTGCTGATGTATCAGTTTCTGTACTGCGGCGGCTGCTTGGATGTATTCAACTGAATCTGGGCTGCCGATTTGTACCAGCAAATCGGTGATGCCGAGATTGAGCAGGAAATAGGATTGGGGCAGGTAGCCGATTAAGTCCAAACCTGCTTCCGTGCCGGCGCGTGCAATATCGGTGAAATTGACGTGCGCAGTCAAATCGGTCAGGCCGATATTGAAAAATGGGTCGTGGATAGTGTGGTGGCGATAGTGGCCGATAAATGTGCCTTCTTTACGTTGCGGGTGGTAATACTGAGCGGCATCGAAGCCGTAATCGATAAATATCATGCCGCCGCGCTGTAATTTGGCGGCCAGGGTTTGGATAAAGGCATATTGTGCCGGATGCAGCTCGCTTGTGTATGAAGGAAGGGGAGGGAAGTACAAGGCGGCTGTTTGTGTAAGTTCGGCTTGGGTCAATGGTTTGATGGCTTCGATTAGCTTGTCATTCTCCAAGCTGACGCCGATTTGTTGAAACCCTTCATCTTGATAAATCAAGCGTTCAACCGGCATGGCATCCAATACTTCGTTGCCGATGATGATGCCGTCAAAGTGTTCGGGCAATGTGGTGAGGTGGATGATTTTGGCGACTGCTTCGGGAGATGTGTGCTCAAGAATATGTTGACGTTGTCTCTCTGCAAGCTCTGCCGATAGCTCAATAATGTAGTAATGATTCAAGCCGTCTGAAAGATTTTGTAACAAAGTAGCGGCAAGATGGCCTGTGCCTGCACCAAATTCGTAGATATTGCCTGCTGTTTGCGGCAGTAATTCGGCAAGTTGTTTAGCAAGGGTTTGCCCGAATAGGGGGGAAAGGGTGGGAGCAGTAATGAAGTCGCCGTCTGCGCCGATTTTATGGCTGCCTCCGCTGTAATAACCGTATTGAGGTGTATAAAGGGCAAGCTCCATAAAACGGGAGAAGGGTATCCAGTTTTGATGTTGTTCAATTTCGTTTTTTATGAGCTTCGTCAGGTGTGCTGAAGAGGCTTGTGCATCAGGGGAAGGAAGGGGGAGTTGTGGCTTCATGACTGTTAGATAATGTAAAAAATTTGAATTTGTTTGTATATTATAGCCCCTTGTGAGAGAGGTGGTAATCGGGTGTAAAAATACTATATGTAGTATTTTAAAAACATAAATAATACTAGATATGGTGTTTTATGCCATATAAAATGGCTAGTATATTAATTTGTCATGCATTTTTATATATATAAGCTATTGAATTTTAAGTGTTTAGTGTTTCATTTCAGATAAAGGGTTGATTTGACCTGATTGCCAAAATTTCTTATAGTGTCGGTTAGTGGGGCATAGTGGGTGAGAGTGGTTACTTTTTCCTAAAAAGTGTTCCGTGGAAGTGAAAACGAAATATTTTAGGAAGGTGGGATTTTTAATCCCACTCTGTTTTATTTTAATCGAATTTGGGGTGTGATGTGTTTGGCGGTGCTCATGAATTGAGTATGGACAGTAAAGGGCGGTTGGCGATTCCTGCCAAATTCCGCGATATTTTGCTGCGCCGTTATACGCCTGCAATTGTGGTCACTCTGGATTCCCGAAAAAAATTATTGATGTACCCCGAGCCCGTTTGGGAAGAAAAAGCCGAGCAGATTTTGAAGTTGAAAGTGGCCGGCAATGAGTCTTTGCAACGGTATCAAAATCTGCTGCTGCACAATGCGGAGATTTTGGAGTGGGACAGCGCCGGACGTGTTTTGATTCCGGCGAATCTGCGCAAACGCGTGGATTTTGAAAAAGAAGTTACTTTGGTTGGCCGTGCAAACCGTATGGAGTTGTGGGGTCGCGAACATTGGGAAGAGGAAATGAATCAGGCTTTGGATATCGATCCTGATGAATTGGCTTTCCAATTGAGTCAAACGGATTTGCAATTGTGAGTAAAGTTGAAAATTATCAGCATGTTACTGTCTTGTTGAATGAGGCGGTGGATGCGTTGGCAATCCGTGAAGACGGGATTTATGTGGACGGTACGTTCGGTAGGGGAGGTCATTCCCGGCTGATTTTGTCGCGTTTGGGTGAGCAGGGGCGTTTGGTTGTTTTTGACAAAGACCCCGAGGCGATTGCGGTAGCCAATGAATTGGCGGCGCAAGATAAACGTGTCAGTGTCGTACACAATGGTTTTGAAACATTTCAGACGGCATTGGATGAATTAGGCATCGATAAGATTGACGGTGCGCTTTTTGATTTGGGGATTTCGTCGCCGCAAATTGACGATGGCAGCCGCGGATTCAGTTTCCGCTTTGATGCGCCGTTGGATATGCGGATGGATCCGACTCGCGGGATGTCTGCGGCAGAATGGATTGCAACCGCATCCGAACAGGATTTACACGAGGTAATTAAGAATTATGGTGAAGAGCGGTTTAGTCGCCAGATTGCGCGCGCCATTGTTGCGCAACGCGAGGAGAGTCCCATCGATACAACCCGCAAGTTGGCGCAGCTTGTGGCGCAAAACGTCCGTACTCGTGAGCGCGGACAAGACCCTGCAACGCGCACCTTCCAAGCAGTTCGCATCTTTATTAACCGCGAGCTCGAAGAGGTAGAGGCAGTTTTGCCGCAGGTTGCAGGCCGTCTGAAAGAGGGTGGACGCTTGGCTGTCATTGCGTTCCATTCTTTGGAAGACAGAATTGTGAAGCAGTTTATTAAAAAATATTCGCAACATGCGCCTTTGCCCCGTTGGGCAGTGGTCAAGGAAGCGGATTTGCCTCAGCCGCCTTTGAAGGCTGTGGGTAAAGCAATCAAACCGGGTTCGGCAGAGACTGAAGCCAATCCGCGTGCGCGCAGTGCGGTTTTGCGGGTGGCGGAGCGCAGCAGCGGCGAATTTTCGGTTGTTGACTAGGGAAAGCGTTTCGGCATTGTCGCAAGGGATGTTTCTGTTGACAGGCCGTCTGAAAGTTTGAAATGGGTAAGTTGAATATTTTATTACTGGTTTTGGTGACGGTTTCGGCCTTTGCTGTAGTGTTTAAGCAAAACCAGTCGCGCTTGCATTTTATCGAGTTGGATAAGGCGCAAAAGCGGGAAATTCAGTTGGAACAGGATTACGCGCGCTTGAAGCTGGAGCAGGCAAGATTGGCAAACCACAAACTGATTAAAGTGGCGGCCGAAAAGCAACATCTGCTCCCGCCGGGTGCGCATAATACGGCTATGCTGGAACGCAAAAAATAAGAATATAGCCTTGTTTTCAAGGTGTTTACGGGAATTAATAGCTCACTGAGCAGCTAAGTCATGAGAAGTCCAACATGTTAATTAAGAACGAATATAAACCTCAAATGCTGTCTGGAACAACAAAAACGAAAAAGCCGCTGACAAGTAACGGGCGAATCGGTTTGGTGCTGGGCGCTGTTGTGCTGGCGTTTACCGGTCTGTTGGTGCGCGGGGTTTATCTACAAACCAGTCAGCATGAATTTTTGAAAAATCAGGGCGACCAACGTTTTGTGCGTACGCTTCCGCTGCCGGCATCACGCGGTATGATTACCGACCGCAATGGTGCCACATTGGCTTTGAGTGCGCCTACTGAATCATTGTATGCCATGCCTTCCGGTATGGAGGAAATGCCGACTGACGAGCAGTTGGAAAAATTGTCGGCCATTGCCGATGTGCCTGTTGAAGTTTTGAAAAATAAATTGTCTAAAAAAGACAAAGGCTTTATCTACCTGAAACGTCAACTCAGCTACGAGAAAGCAGAAGAAATCAAGGCATTGGGCATTAAAGGCATCGCATTCCAAAAAGAATTGAAACGCCATTACCCGATGGGTAATCTGTTTGCGCACGTTATCGGTTTTACCAATATCGACGGCAAAGGTCAGGAGGGCTTGGAGCTTTCCCGTGAAGACAGCCTGCGCGGTGAAGATGGTGCGAAAGTTGTATTGCGTGACAACAAAGGCAATATCGTAGACAGCCTCGACTCTCCACGCAACAGCGTGCCTAAAAACGGCCAAGACATGATTTTGTCTTTGGATCAGCGTATTCAAACGCTGGCTTATGACGAGTTAAACAAAGCGGTGGCTTATCACAAAGCCAAAGCGGGTACAGTTGTGGTATTGGATGCGCAAACCGGCGAAATTTTGGCTTTGGTCAACAGCCCGGCTTACGATCCGAATCAACCGGGTCAAGCCAATAGCGAACAGCGCCGTAACCGCGCCGTAACCGACATGATTGAACCCGGTTCTGCCATGAAGCCGTTTACTATTGCCAAAGCATTGGATTCCGGCAAAGTGGATGCAACCGATACGTTCAACACCCTGCCTTACAAAATCGGTCCGGCTACCGTACAAGATACCCACGTTTATCCTACTTTGGATGTGCGCGGCATTATGCAAAAATCTTCCAACGTCGGTACCAGTAAACTTTCTGCCATGTTTACGCCTAAAGAAATGTACGATTTCTATCACGATTTAGGTGTAGGCGTGCGCATGCATTCAGGCTTTCCTGGTGAGACTGCAGGTTTGTTGAGAAGCTGGCGCAGATGGCAAAAAATCGAACAGGCAACCATGTCTTTCGGTTATGGCCTGCAATTAAGCTTATTGCAATTGGCGCGAGCCTATACTGTCTTGACCCATGACGGTGAATTGTTGCCGGTCAGCTTTGAAAAACAAGCGGTTGCTCCTAAAGGCAAGCGCGTCATCAAAGCCTCTACTGCGAAAAAAGTGCGCGAGTTGATGGTTTCCGTTACTGAAGCCGGCGGTACCGGTACTGCCGGTGCTGTCGATGGTTTCGACGTAGGTGCGAAAACCGGTACGGCGCGTAAACTGGTCAATGGCCGCTATGTGGACAACAAACACGTCGGTACGTTCATCGGTTTTGCCCCGGCTAAAAATCCACGCGTGATTGTGGCCGTTACCATCGACGAACCGACTGCCAACGGCTATTACGGCGGCGTGGTTGCCGGTCCCGTATTCAAAGAAGTCATGAGCGGAAGCTTGAACATCTTGGGCGTTTCCCCAACCAAGCCTTTAAGTAATACCGCTACTGTCAAAGTACCGTCATAATCCAAACAATCAAAGAGATATTGTTTATGTTCAGCAAGTTAACCCCCTTGGCTGAAACCAACTTTCCGCCTCTGCTGTGTGAAAACGCAGCAGGGCGTTTGTTGCATTCAGACAGCCGACAAATTAAACAGGGTGACATTTTCGTTGCCTGTCAGGGCGAATATACAGACGGCCGCAGCTATATTCCTGCCGCCATCGCCAACGGTGCAACCTTTGTTTTTTGGGATGATGACGGCAAATTTACATGGAATCCCGAATGGAACGTTCCTAATCAAGGCATTAAAGATCTGAAACATCGCGCCGGTATGTTGGCAGCACAGGTTTACGGCAATGTTTCAGACGGCCTTAAAGTCTGGGGTGTAACCGGTACCAACGGCAAAACCTCTATCACACAATGGCTGGCGCAAGCTGCCGATCTTCTGGGCGAAAAAACCACCATTATCGGCACAGTCGGTAACGGCTTTTGGGGTGCATTGGAAGAGACCACGCATACCACGCCTGCCCCTGTCGATGTCCAAACCCTGCTCTACCGCTTCCGCCAGCAAGGCGCAACAGCCGCCGCGATGGAAGTTTCCAGCCACGGTCTTGACCAATCGCGCGTCAACGGCGTGCCGTTTCGCAGTGCAATCTTCACCAATCTCACCCGAGACCACCTCGATTACCACGGCACCATGGAAGCCTATGGTGCCATCAAATCGCGCCTGTTCTACTGGCATGGTCTGCAACACGCCATCATCAATGTTGATGACGAATACGGTGCGGAACTCGTAGGCCGTCTGAAAAAAGACTGTCCCGATTTAGCCGTTTACGGCTATGGTTTCAGCGAGCAAGCCGATATCCACATTACCGATTTCACCGCTTCTTCAGATGGCATGGAAGCCGTATTCCAAACCCCGTGGGGTGAAGGAAAATGCCGCACCCGTCTGCTCGGACGGTTCAACGCGCAAAACCTCGCCGCCTGCGTTGCCTTGCTGTGTGCCAACGGTTATCCACTAAATAACGTTTTGGAAGTACTGGCAAAAATCCGTCCTGCTTCAGGCCGCATGGATTGCATTATGAACAGCGGCAAACCTTTAGTCGTTGTCGATTATGCCCACACGCCGGATGCACTGGAAAAAGCACTCTCCACTTTGCAGGAAATCAAACCACAGGGCGCGGCTTTGTGGTGCGTATTTGGCTGCGGAGGTAACCGAGACAGCGGCAAACGCCCATTGATGGGTGCGGCAGCAGTTCAGGGTGCCGATAAAGTGGTGGTTACCAGCGACAACCCACGCTTGGAAAGTCCGCAAGACATCATCAACGACATCCTGCCTGCCGTGCCTAATCCTGAACGCGTCGAAGTTGATCGTGCCGTTGCCATCCGTTATGCGGTTGAGCAGGCTGCCACGAACGATATCATTCTGATTGCCGGTAAAGGGCATGAAAACTATCAGGATGTACAAGGCGTGAAGCACCATTTCTCCGATTTTGAAATCGCAGAAAAATCATTAGCAGAGCGCGGTTAAGCCATATCGCAAATTTTCAGACGGCCCGAAACCTTAAGGCCGTCTGAAAAAGATTTAAACATATACAATAAAAGCAATACGACACACGCATTACGGCACGTCAGCCATTAAACCCATCACAGTTGTTTGTTTCGGAGGACTTTTTAACAAGGCCGTCTGAACAACAAGGAGACCGATTTGATGCTGAAAATGCCGACAAAAACCTTATTAATCAGTGCAGCCGTAGTTTTATTCGCAGGCTGTACAACCAAACAACTTCCGCGTCCTACTGCCGAAATCGAGCAGTTGAGGGCGCAACAGCCTCCTACCGAGCAAAGCCTGCCGAATCCTGTTAAAGGCAAGCGTTTTGACGACACTTGGGGCGCAGCGCGCAGTCAGGGGCGCAGGCATGAAGGTGTGGATATTTTTGCTAAGAAAAACACGCCGATACGCAGTACCACGCCCGGCATCGTGACCAAAATCGGACGCAACCGATTGGGCGGTAAAGTTATCGGTATTCAAGGGCCGGGTGCTTGGCATTACTATGCCCACCTCAATAAATTTGCCCGTATCCGTCTGTATGAACGAGTAAAAGAAGGACAGGTCATCGGCTATGTCGGTAAAACCGGCAACGCTAGAACCACACCGGCCCACCTGCATTACGGCGTGTATCTGCCAAGCGGTGCGATTAATCCGTATCCGTTAATTAATCAGGACAAATAGGTCGTCTGATAAATAAGGTGCGCAATATAAGGGAGGCGCTTTTGGGTATTTTCAAAGGTTGATGTGTTTTTTCAGACGACTTCTTGCTCGTTATGCTGTTCTCCGACTGTTATACGCAGGTTCAATCTCGGTATCTCATGAGTAAAACTGTGGTATGACAAGGCTTTTTTAATATTACAGAAATAAATTAAATGATTGATTTGCAAGAAGCTTTGCTGAAGAAATATGTGGAGGTTTTAAACAAGCCGGAGTATCAGGATTTGTTGCATGCAATTAACAATAAGGACAATAAATTGTCCAATATCCATTTGGGCTTTGTCCCTGAACATTATGAAAGCGCAGAACACAAAATTTTGATTGTCGGCAGAGAAACACGCAGTTGGTACGATAGTAAGAAATTTGATGAATATCATGCCGAAAATG
Source organism: Neisseria sp. P0006.S004 (assembly GCF_051963015.1). NCBI lineage: Bacteria > Pseudomonadati > Pseudomonadota > Betaproteobacteria > Neisseriales > Neisseriaceae > Neisseria > Neisseria sp. P0006.S004. The sequence goes on from NZ_JBQCUS010000002.1 coordinate 339,455, forward strand.
TAAGGCAACTGATGTCGTTAAGCAAAGATTTTATTTGGCGGAATTTGACTGGAGATTTAAAAAGAAACACAAGAGGGGCTACATTTTTCAATTTCGTCCGCAGGGTTGCCAAGCGAAGTGGGAACGAAGGCATCTTATGGGCTAATATTTTTGCGGTGGACTATAAAACTAAACATCCTAAGCATTCGGATTGGTTCGAAGATATAAAAACACTTTCCTGTAAATTACTGCGTGCCCAAATTGAAATTTTAAAGCCACAGATTATTCTTTTCGTAAGCGGAGACGGCGGCGTAGCGGCGCGGAGGGAGTGCTTTCCTGATTTGTCCGGCTCGGGTCAAGGCATAAACGGCTTGAATAAGGGAAAACTGGAAAAATTTTCTTTTGAAGGTGATAAGGAAATAATATGTTACCGAGCACCTCATCCCAGTACCAGAAATCGAGAAGGAAGGCACGCTTTAAAGGTGCTTGTCGAAGAGTTGCTGCCTTCTGCCAAAATGTAAAATGCCTTTACAATAAAATGCCTGTTTGAAAAAAACAAACGAAAGAAACCATGAAACCACTAGACCTAAATTTCATCTGCCAAACCCTCAACCTTCCGATGCCGTCTGAAAATCAACCTGTTTCGCGTATCGTTACAGATAGCCGCGATATTCAGGACGGCGACGTATTTTTTGCGCTTGCCGGAGAGCGCTTTGATGCACATGACTTTGTTGAAGATGTGTTGGCAGCGGGAGCAACGGCAGTTGTGGTTTCGCGCGAAGATTGTGCGGCTTTGAAAGGCGCGTTGAAGGTTGACGATACGCTTGCGGCTTTGCAAAAACTGGCGAAGGCGTGGCGTGAAAATGTGAATCCGTTTGTCTTTGGTATTACCGGCTCTTCCGGTAAAACGACGGTTAAAGAGATGTTGGCCGGCGTATTGCGTCATCGATTCGGTGATGAAGCTGTGTTGGCGACAGCCGGCAATTTCAACAATCATATCGGCTTGCCACTGACTTTGTTGAGGTTGAACGAAAAACACCGCTATGCCGTCATTGAAATGGGCATGAACCATTTTGGCGAATTGTCTTTGCTGACCCGAATCGCCGGTCCGAATGTTGCTCTGGTCAATAACGCCTTGCGCGCGCATGTCGGTTGCGGTTTTGATGGTGTTGGTGATATTGCCAAAGCCAAAAGTGAAATCTACGAAGGTTTGCTTTCAGACGGCATTGCGCTGATTCCGTGCGAAGATGCCAATATCGCTACATTTGAAGCGGCGACTGCACAATTGAACGCTCAGACTTTCGGCGTTGCCAGTGGCGATGTCCATGCAGAAAATATTGAGTTGAAACCGTTGTCCTGCGAGTTTGATTTGGTGCGTGGCAATGAACGTGTTGCTGTGGTGTTGCCAGTCCCCGGCCGACACAATGTGCATAATGCCGTAGCGGCTGCTGCTCTGGCTTTGGCGGCAGGCTTGAGCCTTGCCGAAGTTTCAGATGGCCTGAAAAATTTCAGCAATATCAAAGGCCGTCTGAATATCAAGCAAGGCATTAAAGATGCAACTTTAATTGACGATACTTATAATGCCAATCCCGACAGCATGAAAGCCGCCATTGATGTGCTCGCCGCTATGCCTGCGCCGCGTATTTTTGTGATGGGCGACATGGGCGAATTGGGTGAGGATGAAGCCGCTGCCATGCACGCCGAAGTTGGTGCGTATGCACGGGATAAAGGCATTGAGGCCGCGTATTTTGTCGGTGATAACAGCGTTGAAGCGGCAGAAACATTTGGCGTGGAAGGTTTGTGGTTTGCTGACAAAGATCCGCTGATTCAAGTGTTGAGCCACGACTTGCCTGAACGCGCTACTGTATTGGTCAAAGGTTCGCGCTTTATGAAGATGGAAGAAGTGGTCGAGGCGTTGGCAACAACAACTGCGTAAAAGGCCGTCTGAAATATGAAAAAGATTTTACTATTGACTGGTTTGCTGATTGCCGCGTTTTATGCCGGAATGAAAGTACAGGCATTTATCTATGAGGATACCTGCTTGGATTTGGGCGGCGGAAAGAATCCTGGAAACTATCCGATTTGCGTGGTAGAGAAATAATCTTACTCAACAAGGCCGTCTGCAATTTCAGACGGCATACCGATTTATTTTTAATTGGGCATAAGCCCGCTGTAACAACAAAAACAAAAAAGGAAGCCCCATGTTTTTATGGCTCGCACATTTCAGTAACTGGTTAACCGGCCTGAATATTTTTCAATACACCACATTCCGCGCCGTCATGGCGGCTTTGACTGCGTTGGCGTTTTCCCTATTGCTTGGTCCGTGGACCATCCGCAAGCTGACTGCGCTTAAAGTCGGCCAAGCCGTCCGTACCGACGGCCCTCAAACCCACCTGATCAAAAACGGTACGCCAACCATGGGCGGCTCGCTGATTTTGACCGCCATTACCGTGTCCACAATCTTGTGGGGCAACTGGGCAAATCCTTATATCTGGATTCTCTTAGGTGTCCTGCTTGCTACCGGCGCACTCGGTTTTTACGACGACTGGCGCAAAGTGGTTTATAAAGACCCTAACGGCGTGTCTGCCAAATTTAAAATGGTGTGGCAGTCCAGCGTTGCTATCATTGCCGGTTTGGCATTGTTCTACCTTGCGACAAATTCCGCCAACAATATCCTGATTGTTCCCTTCTTCAAACAAGTTGCCTTGCCGCTTGGCGTAGTCGGCTTCTTGGTATTGTCCTACCTGACCATCGTCGGTACATCCAATGCCGTTAACCTGACCGACGGCTTGGACGGCTTGGCCGCATTCCCCGTTGTACTTGTCGCAGCAGGTCTTGCCATCTTTGCTTATGCCAGCGGCCACTCACAATTTGCCCAATACCTGCAATTGCCTTACGTTGCCGGCGCAAACGAAGTGGTGATTTTCTGTACCGCCATGTGTGGTGCGTGTCTCGGCTTTTTGTGGTTTAACGCTTATCCGGCACAAGTCTTTATGGGCGACGTCGGCGCGCTCGCGCTTGGCGCGGCACTCGGTACCGTTGCCGTCATCATCCGCCAAGAATTTGTCCTCGTCATCATGGGCGGCCTATTTGTTGTTGAAGCCATTTCCGTTATGTTGCAGGTCGGTTGGTACAAACGCACCAAAAAACGCATTTTCCTGATGGCACCGATTCATCATCATTACGAACAAAAAGGCTGGAAAGAAACCCAAGTCGTCGTCCGTTTCTGGATTATCACCATCGTCTTGGTGCTGATCGGTTTAAGTACCCTCAAAATCCGCTAAATCTCAAAAGGCCGTCTGAAAATTTCAGACGGCCATTATGTAAGGTAAGCATGCTTGCCTGAATCCTACGTCTCAAAATAAATCCTGTAATAATCCATACAGAAAGTCCCCAAACATGTACCAATCTTTTGGCGGCGCAACCGGCATCCGCACCCTGACTGACCGTTTCTACGACTTGATGGAACTTGAGCCGCAATACCAAGCCTTACGCCAAATGCACGGCGAAGACATGACCCTGATACGCGAAAAGCTCTACGAATTTTTCAGTGGCTGGCTCGGCGGCCCGCAACTCTTTGTCGAAAAATACGGCCATCCCCAACTGCGCGCCCGCCATATGCCTTTTGCCGTCAACGTACAAGTCCGCAACGAATGGATCGCCTGCTTTGCCCAAGCCATGAGTGAACTGGACATCGACAAAGCACTTGCCGAGCCAGTTTTAATCCAAGTTTTTGCCATGGCAGATTGGTGCCGTAACCAAAACGAAGACGGTATCGAACCGCCTATGCCGCCGATGGCGGTTGATCCATGGGTACGCGCACCGGAATTGCAGCAGATTTTGAGTAGCTACGGTGTGAATAGCTTTTTTAAGGAATTCACTAGTTAAGGCCGTCTGAAACTTCTTGGATAAAACAGGAACAATAATTTAAAAGTAAAAAGTAATAGGTTTTAAAATGAATAAGTGCTTTAAAAGAATAATGTTGGGCATGATTGCCTTGAGTTTCAGCCAACTAGTGTGGGCGGATAATGTCCCTAATTTTCAGGAAACCTTGCGGGCGGCAGAACAAGGAGTTGTTGCTGCCCAATATAATCTTGGTCAGATGTATCGTAACGGACAAGGTGTCCGTAAAGACTATGCTGAAGCGGTCAAGTGGTATCGTAAAGCAGCGAAACAGGGAGATACCCGAGCACAATCTAATTTGGGGTTGATGTATGTCAACGGAAAAGGTGTGCGCCAGGATTATGCAGAGGCAGTGCGGTGGTTTCGCAAGGCAGCAGAACAAGGGGATGCAGCTGCCCAATCCAATTTGGGTGTAATGTATGTCAACGGACAAGGCGTACATCAAGACTATGCTGAAGCGGCGAAATGGTTCCATAAAGCAGCGGAACAAGGAAGTGCTGAAGCCCAACTTAATTTAGGTGTGATGTATGCTAATGGGCAAGGTATGATCCAAGACTATGTCGAAGCGGCAAAATGGTATAGAAAAGCGGCAGAACAGGGTGATGCTCAAGCCCAATATAATTTAGGTGTGATGTATACCGACGGACAAGGTGTACGCCAAGACTATGTCGAAGCGGTTAAATGGTATCGTAAAGCTACAAAGCAGGGTGATGTCAAAGCCCAATATAATTTAGGTGTGATGTATGCCAATGGACAAGGAGTCCGTCAAAACTATGTGCAGGCAGTGAAGTGGATTGAAAAGGCAGCAATGCAAGGTCATGTCAAAGCCCAATACAATGTGGGTGCGATGTATGCTAATGGACAAGGTGTCCGCCAAAACCTAAGAGTTGCCAAAGCGTGGCTCGGTATGGCATGTAATAACGGTAATCGGCTAGGATGTGACGGTTACCGTCGTTTAGAATCGGGTTATTGAGCGATTTATGAAATGCCGTCTGAAAAAACTAGGATAAAACAGAAACAATAATTTGAAAGAAATGGATTTTAGAATGAATAAATTATTAAAAAAAATGATGGTAGCCCTGTTATCTTTGGGCTTGGTGCAGGCAGTTTGGGCTGATAATGTACCGGATTTTAAGGAAACGCTTCAAGCTGCAGGGCAAGGGTATGCTAAAGCCCAATTTAATTTGGGTTTGATGTACTACAATGGGCAAGGAGTTCGTCAGGACTATACACAGGCGGTGCAGTGGTATCGCAAGGCGGCAGAACAAGGGGATGCAAAAGCCCAATATAATTTGGGTGTGATGTACGACAATGGGCAAGGAGTTCGTCAGGACTATACACAGGCGGTGCAGTGGTATCGCAAGGCGGCAGAACAAGGGTATGCAAAAGCCCAATATAATTTGGGTGTGAGGTACTACAATGGGCAAGGAGTTCGTCAGGACTATACACAGGCGGTGCAGTGGTATCGCAAGGCGGCAGAACAAGGATTGGCCGATGCCCAATATAATTTGGGTGTGGCGTATGAAAAAGGTAAAGGAGTTCGTCAAGACTATGCAAAGGCAGTGCAATGGTATCGCAAGGCGGCAGAACAAGGGGATGCAGAAGCCCAATATAATTTGGGTGTAATGTATGCCAATGGGCAAGGAGTCCGTCAGGACTATACACAGGCAGTGCAGTGGTATCGCAAGGCGGCAGAACAAGGATATGCTAAAGCCCAATATAATTTGGGTGTGGCGTATGAAAAAGGTAAAGGAGTCCGTCAGGACTATACACAAGCAGTGCAGTGGTATCGCAAGGCGGCAGAGCAAGGGTATGCCGATGCCCAATCTAATTTGGGTGTGATGTATGAGGAAGGACAAGGAGCCCGTCAAGACTATGCACAGGCAGTGCAGTGGTATCGCAAGGCAGCAGAACAAGGGCTTGCAGAAGCCCAATATAATTTGGGTGTGATGTATGCCAAAGGAGAAGGTGTTCGTCAGAACTATAAGATCGCCAAAGAGTGGTTTGGTAAGGCTTGTGATAATGGATTGCAACGAGGTTGCGATGCTTATCGTGTATTTAATTAGGCAGGATATTGAATCCTTATTCAAAGGCCGTCCGAAAAACTTAGGATAAAACCAAAATGACTTTCCAAAACAAAAAAATCCTCGTCGCCGGGCTTGGCGGCACGGGTATTTCCATGATTGCCTATCTGCGCAAAAACGGTGCGGAGGTGGCTGCGTATGATGCGGAGCTGAAAGCCGAGCGCGTGTCGCAAATCGGTAAGATGTTTGACGGGCTGGTGTTTTACACGGGTCGCATGAAAGATGCGCTGGATAACGGTTTCGATATTTTGGCGCTCAGTCCCGGCATCAGCGAGCGGCAGCCGGATATTGAGGCCTTCAAGCAAAACGGCGGACGCGTGTTGGGCGACATTGAATTGCTGGCGGATATTATGAACCGCCGCGGCGACAAGGTGATTGCGATTACCGGCAGCAACGGCAAAACCACGGTAACGAGCCTGGTCGGCTATCTCTGCATCAAGTGCGGGCTGGATACCGTCATCGCGGGCAATATCGGCACGCCGGTTTTGGAGGCGGAATTGCAGCGTGAAGGCAAAAAGGCGGACGTGTGGGTGTTGGAGCTTTCCAGCTTCCAACTGGAAAACACCGAAAGCCTGCGCCCGACTGCGGCGACGGTGCTGAACATCTCCGAAGACCATCTCGACCGCTACGACGACCTGCTTGACTATGCGCATACCAAGGATAAGATTTTCCGTGGCGATGGCGTGCAGGTTTTGAATGCAGACGATGCGTTCTGCCGTGCGATGAAGCGTGCCGGGCGCGAGGTGGAATGGTTTTCGTTGGAACATAAAGCCGATTTTTGGTTGGAACGTGAGACAGGATGCCTGAAACAAGGCAATGAGGACTTGATTGCCACGCAAGACATTCCGTTGCAAGGTCTGCACAACGCCGCCAACGTTATGGCTGCCATCGCCTTGTGCGAAGCGGTCGGTTTGCCGCGCGAAGCATTGCTCGAACATGTTAAAACCTTCCAAGGCCTGCCGCACCGCGTGGAAAAAATCGGCGAGAAAAACGGCGTGGTGTTTATCGACGACAGCAAAGGCACGAACGTCGGTGCGACTGCCGCCGCGATTGCCGGTTTGCAAAATCCGCTCTTTGTAATTTTGGGCGGCATGGGCAAAGGGCAGGACTTCACGCCTCTGCGCGACGCGCTTGCCGGCAAGGCAAAAGGCGTGTTCCTGATCGGCGTCGATGCGCCGCAAATCCGCCGCGATTTGGACGGCTGCGATCTGAATATGACCGACTGCGCCACTTTGGAAGAAGCGGTTCAGACAGCATATGCCCAAGCCGAAGCGGGCGATATTGTGCTGCTCAGCCCGGCTTGTGCGAGCTTCGATATGTTTAAAGGCTATGCGCACCGTTCGGAAGTGTTTATCGAAGCGTTCAAAGCTTTGTAAGGCCGTCTGAAAGATGAAAGTGGGTTTGAAAATCGGCTTGGCGACAGTCGTGCTTTCGGCTGTCGCCGCTTCGGTGTTTTGGTTTGTCGCGCCGATTCGTTCCACGACAACCGTTACCACGCCAAGCGAAACGCCGTTGCCTGAAGATGCGGTTATCGACAGATTGGTCGTGCATAAAAGCAAGCGCACCATGTCGGCGTACTCGCAAGGCAGGTTGCTGAAAACCTATCCCATTTCGTTGGGCAAGCAACCGGTCGGGCATAAACAGTTTGAAGGCGACGGCAAAACGCCCGAAGGAAAATACCGCATCAATGAGCGCAATCCCAACAGCGGATACCACAAAAACCTCGGCGTTTCCTATCCCAACGAAGCCGACAAAGCCTACGCGGCGGCACAAGGCAAAAGCCCGGGCGGGCTGATTAAAATCCACGGCATGAAAAACGGCTGGGGTTTTATCGGTAAAAAACACCTGCAAAAAGACTGGACCAACGGCTGCATCGCGGTAACGGACAAAGAAGTTGATGAACTCTACCGCAGCGTAAAGCACAATGCGGAAATTGAAATTCTGCCGTAGGTTCTATGCCTACCGAAGGGATGAATGTAGGGTCAAAACTTATATCGATTGCTTGTCAGGCCGTCTGAAAAGCTCGGTAGGGCAGGGGACTTGATACTGGGATTTTTATCTCAAATAAGTCGCCAATCCTTCCTAAGGATAGGTCAACACGCTTTCTCTTTTTTGAACCGTAGATTCTGAATTGTTGGTTTGGAAATAAACCTTTAAAATAACGTTAATTCATTTTTTCAGACGGCCTCTTGCCCATTAGCAGGCCGTCTGAATATTTTATTCAAGCCGTTACGGATGTTTTCATGATTAGTCTTTCCAAAATGCTTGACCGGCCGATTGCGCGCGATGGTCGGAAGTTTGATGTTTCTCTCTTGTGGATGGTCGTCTTAATGACGGTTTTCAGCCTGACTATGATTTATTCGGCTTCTATTGCGTATGCAGCGTCGGAAGGGGGTAGCCAGTTTTCTTTTGTGTCTAAGCAGGCAATGTTTATCCTGTTTACGGTGGCTATATGCTTGCCGCTTTTCCTGCTGAAGATGAGTTTCTGGCGGCGGATTATTCCGTTTTATTTTGCTGTTTCTGGTTTGCTGTTGCTGCTGGTTTTGTTTGTCGGCCGCGAGATTAACGGTGCGACGCGCTGGATTCATATCGGACCGCTCAACTTGCAACCAACTGAATTTTTCAAATTGGCGACGGTCTTGTATTTGTCCAGCCTGTTTACGCGCCGTGAAGAAATGTTGCGCGATTTGGATTCTTTGGGTTGGTCGTCTTTGTTTACCGGTATTGGCGATTTGGTGTGCAGCCCTTTTAAAAGTGAAGCTTGGGTAAGGGTAAAGGAACGTTTCCGCAAGTTTAAGACCTTGATTCTGCCGATTATGTTGGTGGCGGTCGGTTTGGTTTTGATTATGGGTCAGCCGGACTTTGGCTCGTTTGTCGTGATTGTCGTGATTACCATGGGTATGCTGTTTTTGGCAGGTTTTCCGTGGAAGTATTTTGCCGTATTGGTGGCGACCGTTGTGAGCGGAATGGGCTTGTTGATTTTAGCTGCGCCTTACCGTATGGCGCGTGTAGCGGCGTTTTTGGACCCTTGGAGCGATCCCTTGGGTAAAGGCTATCAGCTGACACATTCCTTGATGGCGATTGCGCGCGGTGGCTGGTTTGGCGAGGGCTTGGGTGCGAGTTTGGAAAAACGTTTCTATCTGCCTGAAGCGCACACGGACTTTATTTTTGCCGTCATCGTCGAAGAATTCGGCTTTTTAGGGATGCTGGTTTTGGTGTTCTGCTACGGCTGGCTGGTGTGGCGCGCGTTTTCCATCGGCAAACAGGCGCGTGATTCGGGCTTGATGTTCAGCGCGTACATCGCCAACGGCATCGGCATTTGGATTGGTATTCAAAGTTTCTTCAATATCGGTGTAAACATCGGTATCCTGCCCACTAAAGGCCTGACTTTGCCATTTATGTCTTACGGCGGTTCGGCTGTCTTTATCATGCTGGTGTGCATTACTTTGTTATTGCGCATTGATTATGAAAACCGCCAAAAAATGCGCGGTTATTCGGTGGAGTAAAACCATGAGCGGTAAAACTTTTATGCTGATGGCCGGCGGTACGGGCGGTCATATTTTCCCTGCATTGGCGGTTGCCGAGTCGCTGCAAAAGCGCGGCCATCATGTGATTTGGCTGGGCAGTCAGGATTCGATGGAAGAGCGCATCGTGCCGCAATACGGCATACGCTTGGAAACGCTAGCCATTAAAGGCATACGCGGCAACGGTATCAAGCGCAAGCTGATGTTGCCGTTTACGCTGTATAAAACCGTCCGCGCAGCTCAGCAGATTATTAAGAAACACCGTGTCGAGTGTGTTATCGGTTTCGGCGGTTTTGTTACTTTCCCCGGCGGCTTGGCGGCAAAAATTTCCGGTGTGCCGATTGTGATTCACGAGCAAAACGCCGTAGCCGGTTTGTCCAACCGCCAACTGGCGCGTTGGGCAAAACGTGTTCTGTATGCTTTCCCCAAAGCCTTTCAACATGAAGGCGGATTGGTGGGCAACCCTGTCCGTGCCGATATTGCGGCATTGCCTGTTCCTGAAGAACGCTTTGAAAACCGTCAAGGCCGTCTGAAAGTTTTGGTGGTGGGCGGCAGTTTGGGTGCGGATGTGTTGAACAAAACCGTTCCGCAAGCTTTGGCATTATTGCCTGAGGAGGCTCGTCCGCAAATGTATCATCAGTCCGGCCGCAATAAATTGGGTAACCTACAGGCGGATTACGATGCATTAGGTGTGCAAGCCGAGTGCGTCGAATTTATTACCGATATGGTATCCGCCTACCGCGATGCCGATTTGGTAATTTGCCGTGCCGGTGCGCTGACGATTGCCGAGTTGACGGCTGCAGGTTTGGGTGCATTGCTGGTACCGTATCCGCACGCAGTGGACGATCACCAAACAGCCAATGCGCGCTTTATGGTGCAGGCCGAAGCTGGTTTGCTGCTGCCGCAAACTCAACTGACGGCAGAAAAGCTGGCCGAAACCCTCGGTGGATTAAACCGTGAAAAATGCCTGAAATGGGCGAAAAATGCCCGTACCTTGGCGTTGCCGCACAGTGCGGACGATGTGGCGGAAGTTGCCATCTCTTGTGCCGAATAAGCAGGCAGACTTCGATTCAAGGCCGTCTGAAAAGTTGATTAACGGCGTTTCAGACGGCCTTTATTGCTTTTGTTAAAATTCCTTTACAATAAAAGCATAGCGCAGAAGCGGATAGCCCTTTAAAATAACGCCTTTACGCACTAAAAACCAACCGGAACGCAACGTTATGATGAAAAATCGAGTGACCAACATCCATTTTGTCGGAATTGGCGGCGTCGGCATGAGCGGTATTGCCGAAGTTTTACACAATTTGGGCTTTAAAGTTTCCGGTTCGGATCAGGCGCGTAATGCCGTTACTGAACATTTGAGCTCTCTCGGCATCCAAGTTTACCCAGGTCATACTGCCGAACACGTCAATGGTGCCGACGTAGTTGTTACCTCTACTGCCGTCAAAAAAGACAATCCTGAAGTTGTTGCCGCGTTGGAGCAGCAGATTCCCGTCATTCCGCGCGCGTTGATGTTGGCGGAACTGATGCGTTTCCGCGATGGTATCGCTATTGCCGGTACACACGGTAAAACCACAACCACCAGCCTGACCGCTTCCATCCTCGGTGCGGCAGGACTTGACCCGACTTTCGTTATCGGCGGCAAACTCAATGCCGCTGGTACCAATGCCCGTTTGGGTAAAGGCGAATACATCGTCGCAGAAGCCGACGAATCCGATGCTTCTTTTCTGTATCTGACGCCGATTATGTCCGTCGTGACCAATATCGATGAAGACCATATGGACACTTACGGCCACAGCGTTGAGAAGTTGCATCAGGCGTTTGTGGATTTTATCCACCGTATGCCGTTCTACGGCAAAGCCTTTCTGTGTATCGACAGCGAACACGTCCGCGCGATTTTACCGAAAATCAGCAAACCTTACGCCACTTACGGCTTGGATGATACTGCCGATATCTACGCAACTGATATTGAAAACGTTGGCGCGCAAATGAAATTTACCGTTCATGTTCAAATGAAAGGACATGAGCAAGAACCGTTTGAAGTTGTTTTGAATATGCCCGGCCGCCACAATGTCCTCAATGCGTTGGCAGCTATCGGCGTTGCGCTGGAAGTTGGCGCATCGGTTGAAGCCATTCAAAAAGGTTTGCTCGGCTTTGAAGGTGTCGGTCGCCGCTTCCAAAAATATGGCGACATCAAATTGCCAAACGGCGGAACCGCGCTGCTGGTGGACGATTATGGCCACCATCCTGTCGAAATGGCGGCAACTCTGGCCGCCGCACGCGGCGCATACCCTGAAAAACGTTTGGTCTTGGCTTTCCAACCACACCGCTATACCCGCACACGTGATTTGTTCGAAGATTTCACCAAAGTCCTCAATACCGTCGATGCGCTGGTGTTGACCGAAGTTTATGCCGCAGGCGAAGAGCCGATTGCCGCAGCCGATTCCCGCGCTCTGGCACGCGCCATCCGCGTATTGGGCAAACTTGAGCCGATTTACTGCGAAAATGTTGCCGACCTGCCGCAAATGCTGCTGAATGTTTTGCAGGACGGCGATGTTGTTCTGAATATGGGTGCCGGCAGCATCAACCGCGTTCCGTCTGCATTGGTGGAATTGTCGAAACAATCATAATAAACAGGCATATTGGCCTTTGAGGACAGATAGGTCGTCTGAACAATATTCAGACGGCCTGTATCAGTATTTAAGAAAGTGGAAATTATGCAGAATTTTGGCAAAGTGGCCGTGTTGATGGGCGGCTTCTCCAGCGAGCGCGAAGTGTCGCTGGACAGCGGCGCCGCTATTTTGGCTGCCTTGAAAAGCAAAGGCGTCGATGCCCATGCGTTCGACCCCAAAGAAACCCCGTTGTCTGAGTTGAAAACGCAAGGTTTTCAGACGGCCTTCAATATTCTGCACGGCACTTTCGGCGAAGATGGCGCGATTCAAGGCGCGTTGGAACTGATGGGTATTCCTTACACCGGCAGCGGTGTGGCCGCTTCTGCGTTGGGTATGGATAAATACCGCTGCAAACTGATTTGGCAGGCCGTAGGCTTGCCTGTCCCTGAGTTTGCCGTATTGCATGACGACAGCGACTTTGATGCCGTTGAAGAAAAATTGGGCCTGCCGATGTTTGTGAAACCCGCCTCAGAAGGCAGCAGCGTCGGCGTAGTAAAAGTAAAAGAAAAAGGCCGTCTGAAAAGCGTTTACGAAGAATTGAAACACTTACAGGGCGAAATCATTGCCGAGCGCTTTATCGGCGGCGGCGAGTATTCTTGCCCGGTATTGAATGGCAAAGGCCTGCCGAGTATTCATATTATTCCGGCTACCGAGTTTTACGACTACGAGGCTAAATACAACCGCGACGATACGGTGTATCAATGCCCGTCGGAAGATTTGAGCGAGGCGGAGGAAAACCTGATGCGCGAACTCGCTGTGCGTGGTGCGCAGGCGATTGGTGCGGACGGCTGTTCGCGCGTGGACTTTCTGAAAGATACGGACGGTAAACTGTATCTCTTGGAAATCAATACCTTGCCCGGTATGACCAGCCACAGTTTGGTGCCAAAATCTGCAGGCCATACCGGCGTGGATTTTGCTGATTTATGTATTGAGATTTTGAAGACCGCTCATGTGGGATGATGCAGGCGCATTGGGTCGGCTGACCCGCCGGCTATTGGTGCTGATGACCTTTCTACTGATAGGTTCGGGCATAGCTTGGCTTTACAATTCCAAATATTTTCCTGTGAAACAGATTGCCATTCAGGGTAAGCTGAAATATGCTTCCAACAAAGAATTGCAAACCGTTGCACGAGAGCATATCAGGGGTAATATGTTCCGCGCCGATATTGATTCGGCGCAGGCCGCTTTTCAGGAATTGCCTTGGATTGACTCGGCAATGGTACGCCGCCGTTTTCCGGAAACCGTGGAAATTATCCTGACCGAGCGTGTGCCGGTTGCACACTGGCGCGCTGGTGGCTTGGTGGACAGTAAGGGCAATGTGTTTGCCGCAAGCCTGAAACAGGACCTGCCTATATTTGAAGGGCAGCAGGGGACAGGCAAAGACATGGTCAAACATTATGCGGACTTTTCCGGTATTTTGAGCCCGTTGAAACTGACCATCAAAGAATTGATCTACACGCCGCGTTCGGCATGGCTGCTTGTATTGAACAACGGCATTACCGTGCGCTTGGGGCGTGAAAACGAAATCAAACGTTTGCAGCAGTTTGCCCAGATTTGGCCATCGCTGCTGCGTAAAAAACAAAGTCGTATCGAGTATGTCGATATGCGTTATAAGGATGGTTTTTCAGTCCGTTACAAGCCGTCTGAAAACCCTTCCGACAGTGAATAGCCGATTAGACGTGAAGCAATCTTGTTTCAAAAATAATCAAACCGTCAGTCAGACAACATAGCGAACGAGCAATTATGGAACAACAACAAAATAAATATATCAGTGCCTTAGACATTGGTACGTCCAAGGTCATCGCCTTAATCGGTGAGATTCGGGAAGATAACGAAATCCACATTGTTGGCTTGGGTCAAAGCCCTTCACGCGGTCTGCGTGCAGGTATGGTGACCAACATTGACGCCACTGCGCAAGCCATTCGTCAGGCGGTAGAAGATGCCGAGTTGATGGCAGATACCAAAATTTCCCACGTTGTCACCGGTATTGCCGGTAACCATATCCGCAGCCTGAATTCACAAGGCGTGGTCAAGATTAAAGATGGCGAAGTATCGCAAGCCGACATCGATCGTGCCATCGAAACAGCCAAAGCCATTAATATTCCGCCTGATCACAATATCTTACATACCGTGGTTCAAGAGTACATCATCGACAACCAACCCGGTGTGAAAGAGCCTATCGGCATGAGCGGCGTGCGTTTGGACACCCGTGTACACATTATTACCGGTGCAAACACTGCTTTGCAAAATATCCAAAAATGTATCCAACGCTGCGGTCTGCAAATGGATCAAATCATGCTTCAGCCTTTGGCAAGCGGTCACGCCGTTTTGACTGAAGACGAAAAAGATTTGGGCGTGTGCGTCATCGATATCGGTGGTGGTACAACCGACATCGCGGTTTATACCAATGGTGCCATCCGCCATACTGCGGTTATTCCCGTTGCCGGCGATTTGATTACCAAAGACTTGGCTCAAGCCTTACGTACGCCGCACAGTGCAGCCGAGTACATCAAAATTCATTACGGTGCAGCCATTCCGACTATGGACGGCTTGGATGAAATGATTGAAGTTCCTAGCGTTGGCGACCGTCAATCACGTCAAATTTCGCGCCGCGTATTGGCTGAAATCATCGGTCCGCGTGTAGAAGAAATTTTGGAGTTGACGCTGAACGAATTGCGCCGCTCCGGTTTCCCAGAAGAAGTGCTGACTTCCGGTATCGTTTTGACCGGTGGTGCTTCTATGTTGACCGGTATTGTTGAGTTGGCGGAAGAAATCTTCAACCTGCCGGCACGTATCGGTGTTCCACAGGAAATGGGTGGTGTATCTGAGCGTATCCGTAATCCACGCTATTCAACCGCCATCGGTCTTTTGCAGGCGGCAAGAGGAGAGGAAGACGGTGCGCCAGTAACAGGTGCCATTGTGGTTCATGATCAGGCTGAAAAAATCAGTCTGTGGGCAAGACTGATGAAATTCGTTAAAGACAATTTCTGATAAAAGTTTTCAGGGTAGGCGGTGTACCAACCGTTTGTCCTGAATATTTAAGTGGGATTAAACGGTTTTAAATAATTGCCAAGTGGATAATTTAAAACTTGTATATTTTCTGTTAAAAAATGTAGTAAAAATATAACGCCGACAGCCGAATGGTAAGAAGATTTTTGCCAGTATCTGGATACTTCTTATATAATACGGATAATGAGTTATTTTTGAACCGTCCTTATAAAGCGGGGCGCGGAGGATTATTGAATGGAATTTGTTTACGACGTAGCAGAATCAGCAACGAGCCCTGCTGTTATTAAAGTTATCGGTTTGGGCGGTGGCGGCTGTAATGCCATCAACAACATGGTTGCCAACACTATTCATGGTGTTGAGTTCATCAGTGCTAATACCGATGCGCAATCATTGGCAAAAAACAATGCGGCTAAACGCATTCAATTGGGTACAAACCTGACTCGCGGTTTGGGCGCCGGTGCAAATCCTGAAATCGGCCGCGCTGCTGCTCAAGAAGATCGCGAAGCCATCGAAGATGCCATCCGTGGTGCAAACATGCTGTTCATTACTACCGGTATGGGTGGCGGTACAGGTACCGGATCTGCTCCTGTTGTGGCTGAAATCGCTAAAGAAATGGGTATCCTGACCGTTGCAGTTGTAACCCGTCCGTTTGCTTACGAAGGCAAACGCGTACATATCGCTCAAGCAGGTTTGGATCAACTCAAAGAGCGCGTCGATTCCCTGATTATTATCCCGAACGACAAATTGATGACTGCCTTGGGCGAAGACGTGACCATGCGCGAAGCTTTCCGTGCGGCTGACAATGTACTGCGTGATGCGGTTGCCGGTATTTCCGAAGTGGTGACTTGTCCTAGCGACATGATCAACTTGGACTTCGCCGACGTGAAAACCGTGATGAGCAATCGCGGTATCGCCATGATGGGTTCAGGTTTTGCACAAGGTATCGACCGTGCCCGTTTGGCTACCGATCAAGCTATCTCCAGCCCGCTCTTGGATAACGTTACTTTGGATGGTGCACGCGGTGTATTGGTAAACATTACCACTGCCCCTGGCTGCCTGAAAATGTCTGAATTTAACGAGATTATGCGTATCGTCAACCAAAATGCACACCCTGAAGTGGAATGCAAATTTGGTGCTGCCGAAGACGAGAGCATGAGCGAAGACGCTATCCGTATTACCATTATTGCTACCGGCTTGAAAGAAAACGGTACTGACAACCAACTGCGTGCTGCTGCCCGTACCCAACAATTGGTACGCGGTGCGGAAGAAGCGCCTCAAGCTCAAAGCCAAAGCAGTGCTGAAAGCTTGGTTCGTACCAACCGCAATATCCGTTCTATGAATCTGACTGCGGCTGATTTCAGCAACCAGTCTGTACTGGATGACTTTGAAATTCCTGCTATCTTGCGCCGTCAGCAACATACTTCTGAGAAATAATCAGGATCATGTATGAAAAGACCTGCTTTTAAGGCAGGTCTTTTTTATTAGCAAAATAAACTTAAGGCCGTCTGAAAATTTTCAGACGGCCTTAAGTTCAAATAAAGCAAATAACAAACTTACCCTTTATTTAGGATTTGCTTGTTTTCACCCTCACGACGCAACTCTTTAGGCAAGACAAATACAATGCTTTCTTCTGCGCCTTCTCCTTCGCGTATGGTCTCGTGTCCCCAATCTTGAATGGTTTGTAAGACTTCTCGAACCAAGACTTCGGGCGCAGATGCACCGGCAGTTACACCAACCTTGGTTTTGTTTTCAAACCATTCTTTTTTCAGATAGGAAGCATTATCGACCATATAGGCATCAACTCCGCGCAATGCGGCTACTTCACGCAAGCGGTTGCTGTTGGAAGAGTTGGGCGAGCCGACAACAATCACGAGGTCGCATTCTTCCGCCAATTCTTTAACGGCAGTTTGGCGGTTGGTTGTGGCGTAGCAGATGTCTTCTTTGTGCGGATTGCGGATATTGGGGAAGCGTTGGTTTAAGGCCGCAATAATGTCTTTGGTTTCATCCACCGATAAAGTGGTTTGGCTCACATAGGCAAGCTTATCAGGATTTTTGACGTTCAGTCCGGCCACATCTTCCACTGTCTCAACCAGAAACATTTTACCCGGAGGCAATTGTCCCATTGTACCTTCTACTTCGACGTGGCCTTTATGGCCGATCATAATGATTTCGTAATCTTGCTCATCGAGGCGGGCTACTTCTTTATGGACTTTGGTTACCAAAGGGCAGGTGGCATCAAAAATGCGGAAACCACGTTGCACCGCTTCTTCCTGTACGGCTTTGGATACGCCGTGAGCAGAGTAAATCAGCGTTGCGCCCTTTGGGACATCTGCCAAGTCATCAACAAAGACGGCACCTTTTGCCCGAAGATTGTCCACGACGAATTTGTTGTGAACGACCTCATGGCGGACGTAAATGGGTGCGCCGTATTCTTCGAGTGCACGTTCAACAATGCTGATGGCGCGGTCAACGCCGGCACAGAAGCCGCGAGGATTGGCAAGGATAATGGTTTTTTGAGTCATGTGTGTTCCGTTTTCAGACGGCCTTTGTGTCGTTTGAAGGTGTTTTTTTGTGCAGCAAACCATCTATTACCAAGCAAACTGCGCCAACGCAGATAAAGCTGTCGGCAATGTTAAATGCGGGGTAGAACCAGTTTTGCCAATAGAAAAGCAGAAAATCGACAACGTGGCCGTGAATCAGACGGTCAACCACATTGCCAATCGCGCCGCCGATAATCATGGCAGCCCCCAGTTTACCCCAGCGGCCAAACTCATCGCGCCAGATAGCACGGGCCAAATACAGGCTGATAACGACGGCCAGACCTAAAAAGAAGAATTTTTGCCAGCCACCTTGGTCGGCCAAAAAGCTGAATGCCGCGCCTGGATTATAGGCAAGGGTCAGGTCAAAAAAGTCTGGAATGATATTGAGGCGTTCGCCTTCGGTAAAGTGTTTCAAGATTTCCCATTTGCTCAGTTGGTCAAGAATGATGGCAACGAGGGAAAGTAAGAAAAAGGGAATTTTTGCAGTAGAGGATGAACTCATGTTTTCAGACGGTTTATGTAATAAAGGGCTTATTTTACCTGAAAGCAGGCTGGAAGTGTTTGCAATGGCATTGACGTTAAGGCCGTCTGAAAATAGAAACGCCGCCACTTGAATGTATCAAAGGGCGGCGTGGTAAGCATGTGCGGGCTTATTGGTTTTTAAGCAATGGGAAGCCCAGTTTCTCGCGGCTTTCAACGAATTTTTGAGCAACGATACGGCTCAGTGCACGAATACGGCCGATGTAGGTTGCGCGTTCGGTAACGGAAATGGCGCCGCGTGCATCTAAGAGGTTGAACGTGTGGCCGGCTTTGAGTACAAGCTCGTAAGCAGGCAGGGCAAGACTGGTGTCCTCAACTGCAAGCAGGCGTTTGGCTTGTTCTTCATAGTCGTTGAATTGGCGCAAGAGCCAATCGGTATCGCTGTATTCGAAGTTGTAGGTGGATTGTTCGACTTCGTTTTGATGATAAACGTCGCCGTAAGTGACGATGTTGCCATCAAGGGTTTTTGCCCAAACGAGGTCGTACACGTTTTCCACGCCTTGCAGATACATGGCAAGACGCTCGATACCGTAGGTGATTTCACCAAGTACAGGGGAGCAGTCGATACCGCCGACTTGTTGGAAGTAGGTGAATTGGGTTACTTCCATGCCGTTGAGCCAAACTTCCCAACCCAAGCCCCAAGCGCCGAGAGTAGGGTTTTCCCAGTCGTCTTCGACAAAGCGGATGTCGTGTACTTTAGGGTCGATACCCAATTCGCGCAGGGAATCGAGGTATAGGTCTTGAATATTGGCTGGCGCAGGTTTGAGCGCAACTTGGAATTGATAGTAATGTTGCAGGCGGTTGGGGTTGTCGCCATAGCGGCCGTCTTTGGGGCGGCGGCTGGGTTGAACATAAGCGGCAAACCAAGGCTCTGGGCCTAATGCGCGCAGGCAGGTGGCTGGATGCGAAGTACCGGCACCGACTTCCATATCGAAAGGTTGGATAACGGTGCAGCCTTTGTCTGCCCAGTAGTTTTGTAATTTGAAAATAATTTGTTGGAAGGTGAGCATGGTGGATGGAATAGGTTGGAATAAAGAGGGTATTTTACTGTTTTGAGCCTGTTTTGGATAGGCTGAAGGAAGCGGCGCAGTTTATTTGCCGTCCAATAGGTCTGAAAAGGGGTCGTCTTCCGAAGAAACGGTGTATTTTTCTTGTGCCCATTCACCTAAATCAATGAGTTTACACCGTTTGCTGCAGAAAGGGCGGTAGGGGCTGTCGGTGTTCCAAACGACTTCTTTGTGGCAGGTTGGACATTTTACAACAGGAGCGGTCATGCAGTTTCTTTCAGTGATTGTGCAATGGATTGATAGTATTGATGCAAACGGGCAACCTTGATTTTTGCTTCTTCCAAGCTATGGGTATTGTCCAATACATCGTCGGCATGAAGCAGTCTGTCAGAGCGAGAAGCTTGGGTTGCCATGATTTGACGCGTTTGTTCTTCTGAAAAACCATTGCGTTGGTGTACGCGTTCGATTTGGACGGACTCTGGAACATCTACAACCAAAATGCGGTCAGTCTCCGCTTTAAATACCGGATTTTCAATCAAAAGCGGGACATCGACAATGCCGTAAGTAGAGGATATAAGTTGTTGTTTCTGCTGTTGGATTTTGTTTAATATTAATGGCAGAAGCAGATTTTCCAGTTGTTTTTTAGATTGAGGCCGTCTGAAAACTTCTTCCCGTAAAGCGATACGATTCAGACGGCCTTCATGATCAAAAAACTCATTGCCGAAAAGTTGGCGGATGGCTGGAAGCGCTTCGCCGTTTTCAGCGGTCAGTGAGCGGCTGATGGCATCGGCATCGATAATGGGTACGCCAAGTTCGGCAAACATTTGGGCAATAGATGATTTGCCGCTACCGATACCGCCGGTCAAGCCTATCCATAATGTCATTATCGGAATCCTGATTGTACGAGCCACCATTGTACCAGTTGGGTAATAGGTGCATTGGCAACCAAAATAATCCATCCTGCTACAGCAAGGCTGGGACCAAAAGCAAAATATTGACCTTTACCGACGCGGGCAATGAGTGCGCCCACCAGTCCGACCAAGGCAGCCATGAAGATCAGAACAGGCAAGATACCTACGCCCAGCCATGCCCCGAGCGCGGCCAAAAGTTTGAAGTCGCCATTACCCATGCCGATTTTACCGGTCAGAAGTTTATAGACGGCGCATAAAGCATAAAGGCTCATATAGCCTGCGATTGCGCCCCAAACGGCTGAATGCAGGGGCACGAATGTGTCATTAAGATTAAACAGCAGGCCGATCCAAATTAGGGGCTGAGTCAGGCTGTCGGGTAAATATTGCGTATCGGCATCGATAAAGGTCAGCGCAATCAATATGGCAGTCAAAATTAATCCGCCAATAGTCGCCCATGACCAGCCGTATTGCCACGCGACAATACCGAATAAGACGCCTGTCAGCAGCTCAATCAGCGGATAGCGTATGCCGATAGCGGTTTTGCAGGAGTGGCATTTCCCACCCAGTAAAACATAGCTGAGGATAGGGATGTTTTGCCAAAGTTTGACCGGGCTTTTGCATTTTGGGCAGCGTGAGTCCGGTTTGCGCAGATTAAATGGCTGTTTTTCTTCGTCTGTCAGCTCGATGCCCAAATGTTCTTTAGAAAATTGTGTCCATTCGCGTTCCATCATCATCGGCGTGCGATAAATGACAACGTTTAGAAAGCTGCCAATCAGTAATCCTAAAATAACGGCTAAAGGAATAGCGAATGGCGCAAGAACGGAGAGGGTGTCGATGGCAGAGTAAGTACTATCAAACATATCAACCTACGACATTACCCAAGTTAAACAGCGGCAGATACATGGCAATCAGCAAGATACCGATGAGCGATCCCAATACCACCATGATGATAGGCTCCATCAAGTGAGACAATCGGGAGACGGAGTTGTCTACTTCATCTTCGTAGAATTCGGCTGCTTTGTTCAGCATATCATCCAAAGAGCCTGACTCTTCGCCGATGGCCGCCATTTGGATCACCATATTGGGGAACATATCCGTACTTTGCATACTGGATGTCAGCGATAGACCTTGGGTTACCTTGGCGCGGATGTCTTGAGTAGCTTCTTCATAGAGAATATTGCCGGATGCGCCTGCAACTGAATCTAATACTTCCACTAAAGGAACACCGGCTGCGAAGAGGGTGGAAGTCGTACGCGCCCAACGGGCAATGGTCGCTTTTCGGACGATGGTGCCAAAAACAGGGAGTCTCAAAATCAGAGCATCGATTCGTTTTTGGAAGGTAGGCGATTTTTCATGGAGTTTGTACAGGCCGAAGGCAGAAACAATCAAAAGGATGATCATAATCCAGCCGTAGTCGACGAATAAATCGGACAAGCTCATGACAAGTTGGGTAAGGCTTGGCAGCTCTGCACCCATATTGGCATAAACTTCTTTAAAGGCAGGCAGTACAAACATCATCATGATGAAGATAAGCGCAATCGCCACCACGATAATGGCAATCGGGTAGGTCAGTGCGGTTTTGACTTTTTTCTTAATGGCTTGGGTTTTTTCTTTGTAGACAGCCAGTTTGTCCAATAAGCTTTCCAATACGCCGCCGGACTCGCCTGCGCTGACCAGGTTGCAATAGAAACGGTCGAAATATTTTGGATATTTGGAGAATGATTTACCCAATGCGCTACCTTGTTCGACATCGGAGCGAACCTGCATCAGCATTTCGGTCATGCTCGGATTGGAGTGGCCGCGTGCAACGATTTCAAAAGCCTGCATCAGCGGTAAGCCTGCCTTCATCATCGTTGCCAGTTGGCGGGTGAACACTGTAATGTCTTCTTGGGTAATACGGCGTTTGCGTGCGGTTTTAACTTTGCTGATACGCAAAGGGCGAATGCCTCTGCGTTGGAGTTTTTTGCGTGCTTCTTCTTCGTCTTTGGCAACTACTTCACCACGGACAAGACGTTCGGTCTCGGTATTTTTTCCTTCAAATGTAAAACGCTTGCCTTTGCTTCTTGAGCCGAACAGACTTCTTTTTTGCTCTGCTTGAGCCATGAGTTATCCCTTGTTTGTAAGAAATAAAGCGGACTGTTTCCCCGTGCCGCTTTATTTTAATTTTCGAAAATATGGCAGTTTAGTCATTGGTATGAGCAGTCACTTCTTCCAACGAGGTCAGGCCTTGCATGACTTTCATGAGGCCGGCGCGACGCAAGTCTACCATGCCTTCTTGATAGGCCATGTTCATGATATCAACTTCTGTACCGTTGTTCATAATGACTTTTTGCATTTCATCGCTGACCGGCATGACTTCATAAATGCCGACGCGGCCTTTAAAGCCTTTGCCGCGACAACTGTCGCAGCCAACCGGGCGGTAGAGCTTCCAATCTTGAGCCAAGTCCGCATCGGTAAAGCCGGCTTTTTTCAATGCCGGAACCGGCGGGCGTTCAACTTCGCGTTTGCAGTTTGGACACAGTCTGCGCAACAGCCTTTGCGCCATAATCAGGCTGACCGAGCTGGCGATGTTGAAAGGCGCTACACCCATGTTCAAAAGGCGGGACAGCGTGGCCGGTGCATTATTGGTATGCAGGGTAGAGAAAACCATGTGGCCGGTTTGGGCGGCTTTAATGGCGATGTCGGCGGTTTCCAAGTCACGAATCTCACCGACCATAATAATATCAGGATCTTGGCGTAAGAAGGATCGGAGTGCGGCAGCAAACGTCAGACCTTGTTTTTCATTGACGTTGACTTGGTTGACGCCCGGCAAGTTAATCTCGGCCGGATCTTCTGCCGTTGAAATGTTCACATCTTCCGTGTTCAAAATACTCAGGCAGGTATAGAGCGAAACGGTTTTGCCCGAACCTGTCGGGCCGGTAACCAACACCATGCCGTAAGGGCGGTTGATAGCTTCAAGCAGCATTTCTTTTTGGAAAGGCTCTAAACCGAGCTGGTCGATATTGAGCGATGTACCATCGGAATTTAGGATACGCATTACCACTTTTTCGCCGAACAATGTCGGCAACGTGCTGACGCGGAAGTCAATCGGACGGCCGTGTTTATGGAAGGCAATTTGAATTCTGCCGTCTTGCGGAATACGTTTTTCGGAAATATCCAAACGCGCCATCACTTTGATGCGCGATGCTAACTGGCCGCGCACGGCGACAGGCGGCTGTACGACTTCGCGCAATTGTCCGTCCACGCGGAAACGGACGCGTGCCATTTGCTCGTAGAATTCAAAGTGGATGTCTGATGCGCCCGCATTCAGGGCATCGGATAAGGTTTTATGGATGAAGCGGGGGATAGGGCCGTCTTCAGCTTCTTCGTTATCGATATAAAGCGATTGAGATTGCTGCGTTGCTTCATGTTCGTCGTTGATTTCTTTCAGAATGGTGGTCGAGCGTTGGCCCAGCCATTCCAGCAATGAGCTGAGCTGGTCGTCGGGAACCACTACCAAGTCGACACTTAAACCTGAAGCAAAAGCGATTTTTTGAAAGTTTTGGATTTGGGTCGGATCGGATACGGCGAAATAAACCTTGCGTCCGCGTTTGAAAATCGGAATGCAACGGTTTTGCACCATTTGCTCTTCCGTCAGAATGTCGCTGACTACATTATTGCGCGGGTAGTAGTGCAAATCCAAAAGGGGATAGCTGAATACGCGCGCAACTAACTCCCCCAAAGCTTTAGGGGAGATGATGCCGTCTGAAAACAGGTTGGGCAGGATTTCTTTGCCTGATTGTAAAAGGCTGTTGTAATGTTCCGCTTGTTGATTTGAGATGGTCTGGCTTTGAACCAAAACACGCAATAATCCGACACTCATTTTATTTTCCGTTTCTTGTGCAGTTTTCCCTTTAATTTAGAGGAAAGCCGTATTATTTTATCATTATTATGATTAAAGCATATATTTAATTATGCAAATCTGCTTAAGTTGCAAAGACATGCTTCTGCTTTAATTGTATTTTTATTTCAGACGGCCATTATAAAGCAAGGAGAATAGGCGTTAAACTCGATATTTTTGGATTATGATGAAAAAACAACAATTTTGTCGTATGAATCCAATCAATAACGAAATTATATTTCATGTTGCTATTGCTTGTTTGGAGATGGCAGAAAAGGTTGTTTTGATGGATAGACGGTTGGAATTTGAAATATGAAAAGGCCGTCTGAAACTGAGCAATCAGGTTTCAGACGGCCTTTTAACTATTTAAATCCGATAGGATTGATTAGGCTTTGTTTTTCAGACGGCCATGCAATTCCTGTACGCTGTACACGCCCAAGTGTTCGCGGCTTTTTGCGCCTTCGCTCATGGCTTCGCCGCCGGCGATGGTGGTGTATTGCGGTACGCGTTGGGTGAGGGAGGTACGGCGGATGCTGTGGCTGTCGGTAACAGATTGCACTGTACTGCCGACGGTGTTGACCACCAGTGCGATTTCGCCGTTTTTAATGGCGTCCACGATGTGTGGGCGGCCTTCCTGCACTTTGTTGACCGCTTGCACGATGATGCCGTGTTCTTTCAAGTATTCGGCAGTACCGCGAGTGGCGCAGACACCGTAGCCGAGTGCTTGGAAGTTTTGTGCGGTTTTGACGATGAGCGGTTTGTCTTCGTCGCGTACGGCGAGGAACACTTTGCCTGTTGTGCTCAAGCGTTCGCCTGCGCCGAGTTGGGCTTTGAAGTATGCTTCGCCGAAGCTTGCGCCTACGCCCATGACTTCGCCGGTAGAGCGCATTTCAGGGCCGAGAATGGTGTCCACACCCGGGAATTTGATGAATGGGAACACGGCTTCTTTAACGGCGTAGAAGTCCGGGATGACTTCTTTTTCTACGCCTTGCTCTTTCAGAGAAATGCCCGCCATCACGCGTGCGCCGACTTTGGCGAGCGGTACGCCGGTGGCTTTGGATACGAACGGTACGGTACGGCTGGCGCGTGGGTTCACTTCCAGTACGAAGACCACGCCGTCTTGTACGGCAAACTGTACGTTCATCAAGCCGACCACGCCCAGTGCGTATGCCATGGCTTTGGTTTGACGGCGGATTTCGTCTTGAATTTCTTCGTCTAATGAGTATGGAGGCAATGAACAGCCGGAGTCGCCGGAGTGGATACCTGCTTGTTCGACGTGTTGCATGATGCCGCCGATAACGACATCTTGGCCGTCTGAAACGCAGTCTACGTCCACTTCGATGGCGTTGTTCAAAAAGAAGTCGAGCAATACAGGGCTGTCTTCGGAAACTTGTACGGCTTCGCGCATGTATTTTTGCAACTCTTCGGCTGAGTGAACAATCTGCATGGCGCGGCCGCCGAGTACGTAAGAAGGACGGACAACCAACGGATAACCGATTTCTTCGGCTTTAACGAGGGCTTCTTCTTCGTTGTGGGCGATGCGGTTGGGCGGTTGGCGCAAACCTAAGTCGTTCAACACTTTTTGGAAGCGTTCGCGGTCTTCGGCGGCGTCGATGCTGTCGGCAGATGTGCCGATGATGTTCACGCCGTTTGCCACCAAGGCATTGGCCAGTTTGAGCGGAGTTTGGCCGCCGTAATGAACAATCACGCCCCATGGGTTTTCGGTGCGGACGATTTCCAATACGTCTTCCAATGTCAGCGGCTCGAAGTACAGGCGGTCGCTGGTGTCGAAGTCGGTGGACACGGTTTCGGGGTTGCAGTTGACCATGATGGTTTCAAAGCCGGATTCGCGCAGGGCGAGTGCGGCATGAACGCAGCAGTAGTCAAATTCAATACCTTGGCCGATACGGTTTGGACCGCCGCCGAGAATCATCACTTTTTTACGGTCGGAAGGACGGGATTCGCATTCTTCTTCGTAAGTGGAGTAGAGGTAGGCGGTTTCGGTAGCAAACTCGGCGGCGCAGGTGTCAACGCGTTTATAAACCGGGTGCAGTTTCAGCGCGTAGCGGTGTTCGCGGACTTCTTTTTCGCTTACGTTCAACAATTGTGCCAAACGTTTGTCAGAGAAGCCTTTGCGTTTCAGACGGCGTAAAGCGGCATAATCCAAATCTTGCAACTGGCCGTCTGAAACCGATTTTTCTTCTTTCACCAAGTCTTCGATTTGTGCCAAGAACCAAGGGTCGATGGTGCAGATTTCGTGGATTTCTTCCAGTGTGAAGCCTGCGCGGAACGCATCGGCTACAAACAGCATACGCTCAGGGCCCGGGTTCGCCAGTTCGCGGCGGATTTCCGCTTTGTCTTCGCTGCGAGGGTTGAAGCCGCACAAGCCGGTTTCCAAACCGCGCAAGGCTTTTTGGAAGCTTTCTTGAATGGTACGGCCCATTGCCATTACTTCGCCCACAGATTTCATCTGCGTGGTCAGGCGGTCGTCTGCGGCAGGGAATTTTTCAAAGGCGAAACGTGGAATTTTGGTCACGACATAGTCGATGGAAGGCTCGAATGATGCAGGAGTGCGACCGCCGGTAATGTCGTTGCGCAACTCGTCCAGCGTAAAGCCGACAGCCAGTTTGGCCGCTACTTTGGCAATCGGGAAGCCCGTTGCTTTAGATGCCAACGCAGAAGAACGGCTTACGCGTGGGTTCATCTCAATGACAATCATCTCGCCGTTTTCAGGGTTCACCGCAAACTGAACGTTTGAACCGCCAGTATCCACGCCGATTTCGCGCAACACTGCCAACGAAGCATTACGCATGATTTGGTATTCTTTGTCGGTCAATGTTTGTGCAGGCGCAACAGTGATGGAGTCGCCGGTATGCACGCCCATCGGGTCGAAGTTTTCAATCGAGCAGATAATGATGCAGTTGTCGTTTTTATCGCGCACCACTTCCATCTCGTATTCTTTCCAGCCGAGAACGGACTGCTCAATCAGCAATTCATGCGTAGGCGACGCATCAAAACCACGTTCGCAAATCGCCAAAAACTCATCTTTGTTGTAGGCAATACCGCCGCCCGAACCGCCCATCGTGAAAGAAGGACGAATCAGGGTAGGGAAGCCGACCTGTTCTTGCGCTGCCAAAGCTTCGTTCATGGTGTGGCAGACAAAAGATTTCGGGCAAGACAAACCGATTTTTTCCATCGCTTCTTTAAAGCGGCCGCGGTCTTCCGCCTTGTCAATCGCGTCTTCGGTCGCGCCAATCAGCTCGACGTTGTATTTCGCCAATACGCCGTTACGCGCCAAATCCAGCGCACAGTTCAGCGCGGTCTGGCCGCCCATTGTGGGCAGAATCGCATCAGGACGCTCTTTGGCAATAATTTTTTCCACCGTCTGCCACATAATCGGCTCGATGTAGGTAACATCCGCCATTTCAGGGTCGGTCATGATCGTGGCGGGGTTGGAGTTTACCAAAATGACTTTATAGCCTTCTTCACGCAAGGCTTTGCAGGCCTGTGCGCCCGAATAGTCAAATTCGCAGGCCTGACCGATAACGATAGGGCCGGCGCCGATGATAAGGATGGATTTTAGGTCGGTACGTTTGGGCATGGGGAGGGTCTTTCTTTGAAAATTATTGGCAATTGATTTGATTTAACTGTGCTACAAGTTGTTCTTGCTGGACTTGTCGTTCATTTCGGTCTTGTTCGGTAAGTCTATGCATAACGAATCCTTTTGCAAATCCGGATTGGAGTTCTTCTCTTATAGTGTCTAATTGTTGTTGTAAGTGCTGTTGTCTTTGTAAACATGCACTTTTGGTTTGCAATTGAGATGAAAGTTTTATATTTTCATCGTTTATTCTTTGGTTTTGATCTGATTTTTGAGCATAATCTTGCTGGCAGCGATTCAACTCTTCTTTTCGTACATAATCTTTCTGTATCGAGTTTTCTAATCCTGTTTTTTGTGCTTCGCAAGTGGCAAGGCTTTCTCTTAGAGTTGATTTTTCTTCTTCCAGTTTGCTTTTTTCTTCCTTTAAGTCTGTTATTTGTTTATTAAGTATTTCTTTGTTGTCTTGATATAAACCTTCTCGTACTAGCCATGTTCCAGGAATACCGAGACATAATCCAAGTATAGCCCCAACAAATATTTCTTTTTTTGCCCACTTGCTAGCTTCTTCATGTGAAATTCCTGTCATAAATTATCCTAACTTATCAAAAATGAACAATAAAGCAAGCCGTAGCCCACATGTAGGGCGTGTGCGGTACGCACGCACGCGCGCTCCCCATTTTCCCTGCAACTCCAACCCACCGCGTGCGTGCCTGGCGGCACACACCCTACCGATGGATTCAAAGGTCGTCTGAAAAAACGCTCGCGGCGTTTGTTCCATCTGCCTTTCGATAAAAAGCTACCTGAAAAATTCCTACCGTTGATATTTTGGTGACTCTTTTTCAGACAACCTTTTGCGTTTTTATTTTGCACAGGCTGTCTGAAAACTTCCTTAAAAACTAGTGATAAATGTAATCAAGCCCAAAATGATACCGGGGGCGTTTGCCAGCATGACGGGGTAGTCGCGTTTTTCTTTTAAAAAGCCGTAGGCAACCCATAATGTGCAGTTGATGGCGGCGACGAGGGGTTGCAGCGGCGAGCCGGGGTTGCCGGCAAGGTTGTTTTGGATTTGTGGGATATAGGAAACGTACATACCGACGGCGGTCAGGGTGGCTACGACGGAAAGAATGCGCATTTGCTTTTCTGTCATGGGTTTTCCTTTCTGATTCGAGGGTTGGGTTTCAGACTGTGTAGATGTTGAGAGAGTGTGTGCCTGAATTTATATTTTTGAAGTTTGGTTTTCAGACGGCCTGTTGTTGAGTTGAGTGTGGCCGTCTGAAAAAATCAGTTTTATTGTTTTGCTGCTTTGATATTGTCAATAAATTTGTCAAACAGATAGCCGACATCTTGCGGACCCGGGCTGGCTTCAGGGTGGCCTTGGAAGCAGAACACGGGTTTGTCTGTCAGCTCGATGCCTTGCAAGGTGTTGTCAAACAAGGATTTGTGGGTAATGCGTGCGTTGGCAGGCAAAGTGTCGGCATCGACGGCAAAACCGTGGTTTTGGCTGGTAATGACGACTTTGCCGCTGTCCAAATCTTGTACCGGGTGGTTGGCACCGTGATGGCTGAAGCGCATTTTCAGGGTTTTTGCGCCGATAGCGAGGCTGATCAGCTGGTGTCCCAAACAAATGCCGAAAATTGGTTTGCCGCTTTCCATCAGTTTTTGTACGGCTTTGATGGCGTAGTCGCAAGGCTCGGGGTCGCCGGGGCCGTTGGACAGAAAAACGCCGTCAGGATTGAGTGCCAACACGTCTTCCGCGCTGGTTTGCGCCGGAACGACGGTCAGGCGGCAGCCGCGTGAGGCGAGCATGCGCAGGATGTTGGTTTTGACGCCGAAATCGTAGGCGACGACGTGGTAAGGCTGTTCGGAAGGGGTAACGAAACCTTTGCCCAATTCCCATTCGCCTTCGGTCCATTCGTAAGTTTCTGTGCAGGAAACTTCTTTTGCCAAGTCTTTGCCGACCATGCTGCCGAATGCGGCAATCAGTTCTTGTGCTTTTTCAACGGTGGCATCTGTACCGGTCAAGATTGCACCGCCTTGCGAGCCTTTTTTACGCAACAGGGTGGTCAGACGGCGGGTATCGATATCGGCGATGGCGACGGTTTGGTTGCGTACCAAATAGTCGTGCAGGCTTTCGGATGCGCGGAAGTTGCTGTGCAAGAGCGGTAGGTCGCGGATAATCAAACCGGCGGCGTAAACGCTGCGGCTTTCTTCATCTTCGGCGTTGGTTCCGGTATTGCCGATGTGGGGGTAGGTGAGGGTAACGATTTGTTTGCAGTAGGAAGGGTCGGTCAGGATTTCTTGATAGCCGGTCATGGAAGTGTTGAACACGACTTCGCCGGAAGTCGAACCTTCGTAACCGATTGATGTGCCGTGAAATACGCTGCCGTCAGCGAGAACGAGAAGAGCCGGAGTGGTCATGATGGAATCCTGTTTGCCTGATGATGGTCGGTTCGAAAAAAAATGGGTCAGGCCGTCTGAAAAATAAAAATTGTTTACAAAAAAGACAGCCTTCGGAAATCTCGGCTAAAAAAAAACACGCTCCGCAGCTTTGATTTTGCTGTGTAACGTGCTTTTTCAGACATAGCGGTCTATGCCGTAGAAGCAGTGTATTTTAAGTCAAAGTAATAGGAATTTCAAGCGTAGAGCAAATAATCGATAATTTAAAAACGTTTTATCTTTACGGTACAGTCCCTTGCTTTTGGAATGCTTGATGAATAAAGTTGAACTAAATATTCAGTCAGACCGTCTGAAAACTGAGTAGGTAGATTGTTTCATTTTTGTTGTGTTTGAAATGCAGGTGTAGGGAAATTCAGCCGAATCAAACATGAAACAGGCTGTTTATGCTAGAATCGTAACCTTATAAAAAATAAAAACAACGTCATTTTTAGCTGAGATTATCCGATGAAAAAAGAACACATTATGCAAAACGCTCCATCAGGCCGCCATCGCCTTATTCATGCAAGCGTTGCTTCCGCTTTAGCGCTTATCAGCTTTTCCGTTCAGGCAAATACGCAGCAATTTGCCCAAACTCCTTTTTACCTGCAAAACAAAACCGACGTCAGCGGTCAACCCAAAGTCAAACACAATATTATGTTTTTGATTGATGACTCGGGCAGTATGTTGGCTGATGCAAAGGGTGATTATGATGTTCCGAATAAAGACAAGAAGATCAATATTGCAAAATCTGCATTAAAGCAGGTTTTGCGTGAATATAAAGATCAGTTTAACTGGGGTTTGCAGACTTTACACAATAATCCTCGGTATTGGGTATGGGATGAGTCGAAGAAGAGTGACCATAATAAATTTCCATATTCAGAACTCAGCACGCCTAATGATGCAAAAGGTGATATGAAGGATTCTGAGGGCTTTACGGATGGTTCTGCCGGTCGAAACTGGGAATATGTCAGTAAAAAAGTAGACGAGATGTTGGCTTATCAAGGTACGCCGACAACGCGCCGTTATTATGAAGTCGTCAAAAATTTCGTCATCCCCAATATCAAATACCGTTGCCAGAAGTCCTATGTTGTTGTGATGTCGGATGGTGATGCCAATATGAGTTGTAGCAATCAGGATGCCGGTGAGGATCCTCGCTTATCGCGCAATACTAGCTTCAACTACGATCGAGATTATTACTATTCAAATTACTACCGCGCCATCGAACATAGCGCGGATACACCTGCATACCAATATTTTGGGCCGTCAGCAGCGAAGGCTTATGACGATAAATATGGAAAAGGTGAATTTTTCAACGATGGCCGTGGCTTTAGTGGATATTTTGACCTGCCACTTTATCAATATGATGCCCATATCCCACCGCATGAAAAAAAAGTGATGTGCCAATATACCGATTATAAATTCGGGTATAGCAATTATTATCGTAGGAATATGTGGATAGGTAGTGGCGAAATCATTGTTCCTATTTGGGATAGAAACTATGGTAATGAGAAACGCGGTATGCGTTTCTTCAGTCAGACTTTGGCGGAAAAAGATATTAAAACTGCGGCAAAAGATGGTGTAGATGCTGCAGGTAAAAGCTGGGATGGTGATCCAAGCGATCCTAAAGGTGCGGATTATAGTAAGCAATTGGTTCAGACTTTTACTGTGGGCTTTGGTGAGGGAATCTCTAAAGTCGGGAGAGAGTATCTGGAAAAGGGTGCCAGTCGCCCAGACTGGTATTTTAATGCCGCAAAACCTGAAAAGTTGCTCGATGCTTTCAAAACCATCGTCGATAATATTGAAAATGACAGCAAGAATACGAAATTTGAAGGAGTATCCTCTACTGCGCCGGCAACGACCAGTATGGGGATTCCCGATATGGCGGCAACGGTTCATTTAAATACCGGCTCTTGGAGCAGTCAGTTGCGGTTTTATAAATTAAACCGCGATGGTACGCCTATCAATACGACCGAGTTTGTTCAGCCATCATTTAATAACCGCCTCACTTTGGTTAATGATGGCAGTAAGACCTATTTTATCGATAGAGTTGCAGATAATGAGGCTTCAAATGCCGATTTTGGCATTTCAGACGGCAGTGCGAAAGATAAGTTGGAATGGAAAAATGCATTGCTGAAATGGACTGGCCGAGTAGGTAGTGATGAAACCATCAAAGCGGATGCAGAGGCAAAAGGTTATAACCAGTCTTATCGCATCCGTCCAACTGATCCAGCTGACGCAAGTAAAGATGAGCGCAATTTGGGCGATATTTTGGACGGTTCGGTTGCTTCGATTGGCGATAAGCGCGACAACCGTCAAGAGTTTTTGGTCGCTGCTGCCAATGACGGCATGGTACATATTTTCCGTAATGGTACGCCTAGCAATCCTTATGACTTGAAACTCAGCTATATTCCGGCAGGCATGGAGCGTGAGGACGATCAAGGTCAAGCGACAACTTTGGGCAAGGTTCTGAAGGATGTCGCTCGCGATGGCTACGGCTCCAGCACGCCGCATCGCTATATGGTCAATGGTGGCTTTGTTCTCCGCCAAACGCCTGATAAGCAAACCTTTATGTTTGGAGCGATGGGTCAAGGTGGACGCGGTGCGTATGCGTTGAATATTGGTGCAGTGGCGAACAGTGATCGTAGTGGTTGGAATAAGACTGTACCTTTGTTTGAAACAGAAAAAGGCTCTGGTAATAAGCTGGGTTATACCATTGGTTCGACACAAATCGGCCGTGTTTCCATCAAACGCGATACCACTCCGGTCAATCTGGAATCGAATGTGCGTTATGCGGGCTTCTTGGCTAGCGGCTATCGCACTGAAGATGTGAATAGTGCCGACAATGAAACAGCTTTGTATGTCTATGATATGACAGGGAAAGAAGCTGGTACGCAAGATACCGGTAAAAATGTTTCCAGTGCCGGTAATCTCTTGGCTAAAATTCCTGCGCCGAATGGCAAAGGCGGCCTCTCTACCCCCACTTTGGTAGACACCGATTTTGACGGTATTGTCGATATTGCTTATGCAGGCGACCGTTACGGCAATATGTTCCGCTTTGACTTGAGTGGTGAAACTCCGTCCAAATGGTCTGCGCAAATGATTTTCCAAGGATCGGGTAATCAACCGATTACGTCTGCGCCTGCGGTATCACGCCGCAGTAAAGATAAGTATGTCATAATTTTTGGTACGGGTAGCGAGATTTATCAGAATGAATTGACCAATACCAATGGCCAAATTAATGCCGTTTACGGTATTTACGACGATGTGTCTACTGATGAATCCAAAAAAGCGGTTTTGGCAAACAGCAGTGAGTTGGAACAGCAAACCAGAGAAAGTGACGGCGAACACATTTATGTCAGCGACAATAAGGTAGGCAAAGACAAAAAAGGCTGGAGTCTGACTTTAGATCCGAATGAACGTGTGACTGTCAAACCGACGATGATTTTGCGTACAGCCGTTGTAACCATTCGTAAGTATGAAACCAAAACAATTCATACTGACTCTTCCAGTACCGATGTTTGTTTGCCGGACAGTACATCCACACAAACGACAGCGAAAACGATTATTATGGGCGTAAATGCTGAAAACGGCGGTCGTTTGGGCTTGCGTGATGCGCGTATCTCCAGCAAGGATCGTACATTTATCAAACGTGAAAATAATGGTCAGATTTATTACGCCAACGGTATGACTTTTGATGGCGTTATCAACTTTACTTATATGAATTCCAGCAAAGCTGACGATTCTCCGGTAACTGCCGATGGCGATAGCGGAGGCACGGGTACGGATAAGGAGTTGAACGCTACGCCGAGCGTACCAAACAATAAATGTTTTGCAACCAAAGGCGATCGCAGTCTCTTGTCTAACCAGCTGGTCAGCCTGGAAGTACAAGGCCGTACATGCGGACTCAAACGCATCAGCTGGCGTGAATTGTTCTTTTAATCGGTAAGGCTTGAATATCGAGGCCGTCTGAATGTTTCAGACGGCCTTTTCTGTTGAGTGGTAGTAATTGAGAGATACTGGATTAAAAAATGGAAAACTTTGTTTATGGATGTAACAAGGTTTGATCAAATTGAGAGTTTGGATAAAGCTAAATGACAAGCTCTGGTCCGTTTCTTTTTCTGCTTTCTGTCATTGGACTGAGAAGTTAAAAGGCCGTCTGAAAATATCTTTTCAGACGGCCTTTGATTTAAAAAGAGCCAGTCAAGGAGTGCATTGTTAGATGCTGTTTTTAATGATTTTCCGCAGGGTGGACAGTTGTCGGCGGCTGACGGGTAGCGGGGTCGGAATATCAAGAATTTTGGCACCCCATGTGGATGCGTATTCGTCGTTTTCGTTGTCGTCCAGTCGAATCAGACTGTCGAGGGTATGGCGGAAGACGAGGGCATTGCGGTGGATGCGGATGACTTTGTCGCCAAGCAATTCTTCCCAGTAAACCAAGGTCTTCGGTAATTCGTAGCTGTGGCCGTCGCCGGTAAACAGATAGACGGTTTTGTGTTCCGCCATCAGGTAACGCGCCTGTTGCCATGGAATTTCAACCATGCGTTCGCGGTTGTACACTTTGAAATGGGTGAAACTGTCTGCTTTTTCGCGGTTTTTCTCGATGATGCGGTCAAGCGCGGTTTGCAGGCGGGTCATTTTTATCGGTTTGAGCAGATAGTCTGCGGCAGCCAGCTCAAACGCGCGCAGAGCGTGTTCTTCGTAGGCTGTGGTAAATACAATTTCCGGCTGGCGTTTGGCGGTACGCTTAATGCGTTCGACAAACTCGAGACCGTCGATTTCCGGCATGCCGATGTCGGCAAAGACGATGTCGACTTCGTGGACACTCAGCCACTCCAATGCTGGCATGGCATGGTGAAAGACGTTGAGCAGTACGACATTGCACTCTTCCAATAATACACGTAAGCGTTCTGCTGCTAATACTTCGTCTTCTACAATAATGGCACTTGGCATAGCGGTATTCTTTTTGTTGTATCGTGGGAGATCTGCCGCGCTTTGTCATCCTCAATAACGCGTCAGCCGTATGTTGTTACAACCTTGAAATTATCAGTTTGTGACAATTTTAGGAAATTTTTGAAATATACATGATTTTTCGCTTCTTGGGCATGGTTTGGGATGAATCGGAAGATTACTTACATAATTTTATGAAATATTGTAATACCTAGAGTAATTTTGTTGTAATTGCGCTAATTCAGTCCGTGATAATGGACGATTTTGGGATTTTGTCCATTTGCCAGTGTGCTACCGCCCAATCGAGCAATTCTTGAGGATGGTTCACGGTAGGTGCATCGGGCAGGTTGAGGTAGGTTAGGACTTGGCGTAGGAGTTGTTCTTTTTGATTCAAATCCAAAGCTGGGGCAAGGGTTTGTTTCGACCATTTTTGCCCTTGGCTGTTGGTTAGTAGGGGAAGGTGGGCGTAGGCTGGTGTGGGAACGCCGAGGCATTGTTGCAGATAGATTTGGCGCGGCGTGGAAACAAGCAAATCTTGACCGCGGACAATATGGGTTATTCCTTGATCGGCATCGTCGGCAACCACGGCAAGCTGATATGCCCAATAGCCGTCGGCACGAAGCAGGACGAAATCGCCGATGTCGTGTGCCAGATTTTGTGCGTAATGTCCGACAATGCCGTCTGAAAAACCGATCACGCGATCGGGCACTTGAATGCGCCATGCCGGCGTTTTGTTTTGCGTATCGGGTCTTTGCTGAGGATTGCGGCAACGGCCGTTATATACAAATCCGTCTGCGCCATGTGTTGCCGCCGCCTGCCAGTCTTTGCGGCTGCAATAGCAGGGATACACCAGCCCGGCTGCTTTGAGGCGGTCGAGGGTGTCTTGATATAGGTCGTAACGGCGGCTTTGATAGGCGACTTCGCCGTCCCACTCAAAGCCAAAAGCTTCAAGCGTGTGCAAAATGTCGGCAGCGGCGCCGGGCATTTCGCGCGGGGGGTCAAGATCTTCAATGCGGACCAGCCATTTTCCCTGATGAGCGCGCGCGTCGGCATAGGAGGCGACGGCGGTCAGTAGGGAGCCGATATGAAGCAGGCCGGTAGGGCTGGGTGCGAAACGTCCTATATACATGGCAGGGTGGTTTTGTAGGGCAGGGGCAGTATGCCTGCACGGTATTCAAATCGTGATAGAAAAGGGCGTGCCGTACACGCCCGAATTTGGGTTTCAGACGGCCTGAGACTTTTCAAAATGATTTAAGTGTCTCGACCGTCCGTTCAATCCGCTTAAGCCAAGGGAGTAAGCAGTTTGGCGAAAGCGTCTTCAAATTGTTTCAAACCGTCTTCCTGCAAACGAGTTGCCAAAGTTTCGACATCAATGCCGAGTTTGGCGGTTTCGGCAAGCTGTGCTTGGGCTTCATCCACACCTTCGGTCAAAGTGGCTTTGGCGGTGCCGTGGTCGATAAAGGCTTTGAGTGTGGCATCGGGAACGGTGTTGACGGTATGGGCGCCAATCAGGCTGTCAACGTACAACGTGTCAGGATAGGCAGGGTTTTTCACGCCGGTAGATGCCCACAGAAGTTGTACGCGGTTGGCACCTTTTTCGGCAAGTGAGGCAAATTCGCTGCTGCCGAAGTATTGCTCCCAATCTTGATAGGCGGCTTTGGCCAGCGCAATGGCGACTTTGCCTTTGAGGTGTTCGGGCAGGGTGGCGTCCAATGCGGCATCGACACGGGAAATAAAGAAACTGGCGACAACTTGGATATGGGAAACGTCGTGTCCTGCTTCCAAGCGTTTGGCAATGCCGCGCGCGTAGGCCGCATAGGCTTTGAGGGTTTGGGTGCGGGAGAAAAGCAGGGTCAGGTTGACGCTGATGCCGTCTGAAACAAGGGTTTCGAGTGCTTCGATGCCTTCGTCGGTTGCCGGTACTTTAATCATGGCATTTTTACGGCCGATAGCGGCATGCAGGCGGCGCGCTTCTTCAACCGTACCTTGCGCGTCTTTGGACAATTCAGGCGAAACTTCGAGGCTGACGAAGCCGGTTTTGCCGCCGGTGGATTCGTGTTCGGCAAGACATACGTCGCAAGCGGCTTGCACATCGGCAACCGCCATGGTTTCGTAGCGTTGTTTCGGGGTCAGGTCTTGCTGTTTGAGCGCGGCTACTTCATCGGCGTACAGGGCGTCTCCGGCAAAGGCTTTTTGGAAAATGGCAGGATTGGAAGTTACGCCACACACACCTTGTTTCAGCATTTCTGCCAATTCGCCGCTTTGTACCAGCGAACGGGAGAGATTGTCCAACCAGATTTGTTGTCCTAATGCTTTAACGTCCGATAAAATAGTCATCTCTGATTCCTTTTACATAATAGGTTTGTTTGTGAAGTGGCGGTAATGCTACGCCGATTCGATGAATTTGAACAGTTTACAGCCGATTAATTTGGGCAAAACAAACCTAAATTCAAGCACGAAAGGTGGCTTTGATGGCGGAAAACACACTTTATCTCGACTGGGCGCGCGATGTATTGGATACGGAAGCCGAAGGTTTGCGTGAAATTGCGGCGGCTTTGAACCATGATTTTGTCCGTGCGGCGGAAGCGTTGTTGCACTGCAAGGGCAGGGTCGTCATTACCGGCATGGGTAAGTCCGGACACATCGGCCGTAAAATGGCGGCAACCATGGCTTCGACAGGCACGCCTGCGTTTTTCGTCCATCCTGCCGAAGCGGCACACGGCGATTT
The DNA here is from genome assembly GCF_051963015.1 of Neisseria sp. P0006.S004. NCBI lineage: Bacteria > Pseudomonadati > Pseudomonadota > Betaproteobacteria > Neisseriales > Neisseriaceae > Neisseria > Neisseria sp. P0006.S004. The sequence continues at coordinate 377,213 of NZ_JBQCUS010000002.1, forward strand.
GGGCATGATTGTGGACCACGATGTCGTGGTTGCCATTTCCAATTCCGGCGAAAGCGATGAAATTGCAGCGATTATTCCGGCGTTGAAACGTAAAAACATCACGCTTATTTGTATCACTGCCCATCCGACTTCGACCATGGCGCGTCATGCCGATATCCATATTACCGCGGCGGTTTCCAAAGAAGCTTGTCCGCTCGGCCTTGCACCGACTTCCAGTACGACCGCCGTGATGGCCTTGGGCGATGCGCTGGCGGTGGTATTGCTGCAGGCGCGAGCGTTTACGCCGGATGATTTTGCTTTGAGCCATCCGGCCGGAAGCTTGGGCAAACGCCTGTTACTGCGCGTGGCGGATATCATGCACAAAGACGAAGCCCTGCCAGCCGTTTTGTTGGGCACGCCGTTGAAAGAGGCCATTGTCCGCATGAGTGAAAAAGGCTTGGGCATGTTGGCGGTAACCGATGCCGAAGGCCGTCTGAAAGGCGTATTTACCGATGGCGATTTGCGCCGTCTGTTTCAAGAACGCGACAGCTTTGCCGGTTTGAAAGTGGACGACATTATGCACGCCTCTCCGAAAACCATCTCCGCCGACCGTCTTGCCACTGAAGCCTTGAAAGCCATGCAGAGCGGCCATGTGAACGGTTTGCTGGTGGTCAAAGAAAACGGCGTGCTGATTGGCGCGCTGAACATGCATGATTTATTGATGGCACGAATTGTCTGAATCGACGGTAAAAACGTTTTCAGACGGCCTTATGCTAGAATAGGCCGTCTGAAATAAGGAAACCTTATGCAAAACCTCTCTTCCGACCTGCAACAACGCGCTTTAGGTATCAAACTGCTGATACTGGATGTAGACGGCGTTTTGACCGACGGCCGCATTTTTATCCGCGACAACGGCGAAGAAATCAAATCGTTCCACACTTTGGACGGACACGGTTTGAAAATGCTTCAGGCCAGCGGTGTGCAAACTGCAATTATTACCGGCCGCGATGCGCCTTCCGTCGGTATCCGCGTGAAGCAGCTCGGTATCAACTATTACTTCAAAGGCATTCACGACAAACGTGCCGCCTACGCCCAATTACGCGAACAGGCCGGTGTGGAGGAGCATGAGTGCGCCTTTGTCGGCGATGATGTTGTCGATTTGCCCGTGATGGTGCGTTGCGGATTGGCGGTCGCCGTCCCTGAAGCGCATTGGTTTACTTTGCAATACGCCCATTATGTAACCCGACGTTCCGGCGGCGCAGGCGCGGTGCGTGAAGTGTGCGATTTGATTATGCAGGCGCAAGGTACGCTTGAACCTGCTTTGAAAGAGTATGTACGATGAAAATCAGATGGCGTTACGGAATCGCTTTTCCGCTGGTGTTGGCCGTTTCACTCGGCGCACTGGCGGCGTGGCTCGGCCGCATCAGCGAAGTGCAGGTCGAAGAAGTCGTCCTCAATCCGAATGAGCCGCAATATTCGATGAAAGGCATCAACGGCAAACGTTTTGACCAAGAAGGCCGTCTGAAAGAAAACCTGAGCGCGGTCGATGCCGTTCAATATCCGAATAGCGCGGATGTGCATTTGAACAAACCGCATCTTTCGTTTTACCGCGACGGCAGCCTGCTGTACGAAGTCGGCAGCGACAAGGCCGCGTACAATATTCAAAACAAAAAAGTCGTTTTTGAACAGAATGTTGTCTTAAACAAAGCGGCAGATGCCAAGCGTTTGGCCGGCATCGTCAAAACCGAACGCTTGAATGTCGATACCGAGGCGCAATACGCCCATACCGACAGCCCTGTTACTTTCCAATACGGACAGTCTAGCGGTCAGGCAAACGGCATGACTTATGATCACAAAACCGGTTTGCTGAATTTCCCTTCCAAAGTGAAAGCCACAATTTATGATACAAAAAATTTGTAAAACCTTAGCTCTTGTTGCCGTTTTTGCCGCCAGCCCGGCCTTTGCCCTGCAAAGCGACAGCAAGCAGCCGATTCAAATCGAAGCCGACCAAGGCTCGCTTGACCAAAACAACCAAAGCACCACCTTTTCCGGCAACGTCATCATCAAACAAGGCACGCTCAATATCCGTGCCGGCAGCGTAACCGTTTCGCGCAACGACAAAAGCGAGCAGTTGATGAAAGCCACCGGTTCGCCCGTCAAATTCAGCCAAGAGTTGGACGGCGGCAAAGGCGTGGTCAACGGCCAAGCCAATACTGTAACGTATTCTTCCGCAGCCAACCTGGTTACCCTGACCGGCAATGCCAAAGTACAGCGCGGCGGCGATGTGGCCGAAGGTGCGGTCATTACCTACAACACCAAAACCGAGGTTTACACCATCAACGGCAGCGCCAAATCCGGTGTGAAATCCGCCGCCAAATCCGGCCGAGTCAGCGTTGTCATCCAGCCGTCCAGCACGCAGAAAAACAAATAAGAAAACACACAAAAAGGCCGTCTGAAAAAGGTTCAGACGGCCTGAGGTCAATATCGAAAGTCAACAGAATATGAGCGCAAACAACAGCCGTCTTGTGGTTCAAAACCTGCAAAAAAGTTTCAAAAAACGCCAAGTCGTCAAAAGCTTCTCCCTTGAAATCGAAAGCGGCGAAGTCATCGGCCTGCTCGGCCCCAACGGCGCAGGTAAGACCACCAGCTTTTACATGATTGTCGGCCTGATTGCCGCCGATGCAGGCAGCGTGATGCTGGACGGACAAGAATTGCGCCACCTGCCCATTCACGAGCGCGCCCGCCTCGGCGTCGGCTATCTGCCGCAGGAAGCCTCGATTTTCCGCAAAATGACTGTGGAACAAAATATCCGCGCTATTTTGGAAATCAGCATGAAGGACAAAAGCCGCATCGATGCCGAACTGGAAAAACTGTTGGCCGATTTGAACATCGAACGCCTGCGCAACAACCCTGCTCCGTCCTTGTCCGGTGGCGAACGCCGCCGTGTCGAAATCGCACGCGTGCTGGCCATGCAGCCGCGTTTCATTTTGTTGGACGAACCTTTTGCCGGCGTTGACCCGATTGCCGTCATCGATATTCAGAAAATCATCGAGTTCCTCAAATCACGCGGTATCGGCGTATTGATTACCGACCACAACGTGCGCGAAACCCTCAGTATCTGCGACCGTGCCTACATCATCAGCGACGGTACGGTATTGGCTTCAGGCAAGCCGGATGATTTGGTCAACAATGAACAAGTCCGTTCGGTTTACTTGGGTGAAAATTTCAAATATTGAGTTTAGGCCGTCTGAAAAGGTGCATCTGTGTTGAAACGAATTTTTTTGTCTTCCTTTGCCGTTTTGGCAGCTACCACTGTGCATGCCATGCCCGAACAGTCATGGCAGGATATGGGTGTGCGCCAAGGCGTGATAGATAAAAATGGCAAGCCGATAACCGGTATCGTAACGGCGACAGCTATCGTGGATAAAGAAGGTAAGCTGGGAAAAAGCCTCCATTGGGAAGTGGATGCGCTGGAATTGTTGAAACTTGCTCAAGAAGTAGGTTTGCCAAAACAAGTCGAGCCTTATAAAGAGTGTACTTATAATCAGAAAACCCAACAAACGGATTGTAAGACACTGGAAAGCCTTAAAAAATTCAGATTCTTTTATACTGTGCCAAATGGATTCAAAGAAGAGATAAAGACGAAACCTGTCCAAGTTGCTTCCCCACCTTATCCACAGCTTTCTACAGAGAATGGCGAGGAAGGGACTGTGGTATTAAATGTCTTTATCAATATAGATGGCAAAGCATTTGTATGGGTAAAAAAGAGCAGTGGATACTCGCGTTTAGATGCTGCAGGACGAAAAGCGGTTTTGCAGACAAAATTTCAACCCGCTACCTATCGCGGGAAGCCTGTTGCCATGTTTTTTACTCGACGTATTGCGTTTATTTTAAATTAGAAAATATCTCTACTGTCGAATAATTCATTTATCGGTTGATAAAAGAATAATATATTGAAATAATCATCCAATATATAAACAATATATCCGATACTTTCAGACGGCCCATCAGATACAGGCCGTCTGAAATCCATAAAGCACATTTACTATCAAACATTATGTCTTCACTCGTCCTTAAACTCAAACAGACCCAGCAGCTCAACCAGCGGCTGCAGCAGTCTTTGCGCATCTTGCAGATGTCGGGTCTTGAGCTTGAGCGCGAAGTGGAAGACTGGTTGTCAGACAATCCTCTGCTTGAGCGTCCGGAAACCGATGAGTTTGCCGATAGCGGGCTCAACCGTGCGGTAACCATGCCGCGCGCAGGTCAGCAGTTGAGTGGCGACGATGCCGAAGATATTTGGAGCAACATCGCCGAAGAAGAGGATTTCAAACACTATTTGCATGCCCAAGTGTGCGAGCATCCGCTCTCGCAAGTGGAAGCGGCCTATGTTCACGTCTTGATTGATTTTTTGGACGAACAAGGCTACCTCACCGACAGCCTCGAAGAAATTATCGACCACACGCCGTTGGAATGGATGCTGGACGAAGAAGCCCTGCAAAACGCGCTGGATGTATTGCAAACCTTTGAGCCGCCCGGCGTGGCGGCGGCGGATTTGACCGAGTCGCTTATGTTGCAATTAATGCGTTTGCCGGCTTCTCCTGCCCGACAAATGGCCGCGCATTTGGTGCAAAGTTCGCTTCAAGACTTAGGCAAAAACCGCAAACAAAACGTTCTGCGTTTCCGCAAACTTTATCCCGATACCGACAGCAAAACCATAGAAGCCGCGCTCGATATGATTGCCGGGCTCAATCCCTATCCAGCCTACGGCTTCGCCTCTGCCACGCCTACGCCTTATATTCAGCCTGACGTTTGGGTCAAAGAGGGCAAGGACGGCTGGGAAGTCATCAGCAACGAAGCGGCTTGGCCGAAGCTGCAGCTCAATCAGGAATATTGCGACCTGATGAAATCAGAGGAAGAGGGCGCACCGGAGTGGAAGGAAAAAATCAACGAAGCCAAGCAGCGCATTGATTCTTTGGAGCTGCGTAAAAGCACTGTCCTCCGCCTTGCCGAGTATATCGTCAAAAATCAGGAAGATTTTTTCATCTTCGGAGAAATCGGCCTGTCTCCCATGCTGATGAAAGATGCCGCCGCCGAATTGGGTTTGGCGGAAAGTACCATCTCGCGTGCCGCCAATCAGAAATATTTGTCTTGCCCGCGCGGCCTGTTTGCGTTACGCTATTTCTTCACACAGGCAGTCAATGCCGATGATGATGGCGAAGGGTTCAGCCAAGGCGCAATCAAAGCCGTATTGAGCCAGTTGATTGAAAGTGAAGACAGCAGCAAACCCTATTCGGACGAGACCCTCGTCAAATTATTAAAACAACGCGGCATTGAAATTGCCAGACGTACAGTTGCTAAATATAGAGAATCATTAGACATCCCACCGGCACACAAACGAAAATTTACCGAGTAGATATATTCCGATCCGTTTTGACGGACTAACCAACCGAAGGAGCTGTATCATGAATCTGAAAATCACCGGTCTGAATTTTGATGTTACCGAAGCCATCAAAAACTACGTTTCCGACAAGTTGGCACGAATCAGTCGCCACGCCGACAACATCATTTCCGTGACCATCACGCTCTCGGTGGAAAAAGTCAGCCAGAAAGCCGAAGCCGATGTGCATTTGGCAGGCAAAGATTTGCACGTTGAAGCGATTGAACAGGATATGTATGCCGCGATTGATGTTTTGATGGACAAACTCGACCGCGCTGTTTTGAAACATAAAGAAAAAAGCGGCGATGTCCGCAGTACTGTCAAACCTGCTGCCGAATAAAGTTTTTGTATGATAAAGGCCGTCTGAATATTCAGACGGCCTTTTGTTTTGCTAGATGTTTTAGACTGGCAATCTAGTTACTCACTTTTTCACCATTCCACGGTGCCACTTTAAACAGCAGCAACATGCCCGGTATGCCCAAAGCGAAACACAGCCAGTAGAAATTGAAGTAGCCCATCGCTTCAATCAGATAGCCTGCCGAAGCATTGATAAATGTACGTGGAACGGCTGACAGGCTGGTAAAGAGGGCTAATTGTGTGGCCGTAAATGCAGGATTGGTTTCACGAGCCATGTAGGCAACAAACGCCGCTGTACCCAGACCTACGCCCGCTGCTTCTGCCCCAATCACGGCCGCAAGCATCATTTGCTCTGTCAGTGTGATGGTTTCAAACTTGCCAAAATTTGCCAACCAAGCAAAGCCTAGAATAGTAACCCATTGCGCCACGCCGAAAATCCACAAAGCTCTATTGATACCGAGCTTTATCATCCAAATACCGCCTACAATACCGGCAATGACAGCAGGCCATAAACCGGCATTTTTGGCGATGAGGCCGATGTCGGTTTTGCTGAAGCCTATGTCCAGATAAAAAGGTGTAGCCAAAGAAGTGGCCATGCTGTCGCCCAGTTTGTAGAGAAAGATAAACAGCAATACCAATATGGCCTGTTTGATTCCTTTGCGGGAGAAGAACTCACTGAAAGGGTCAGAGACTGTTTGGGCAAATGTACGCGACACAGATGGTGGAATGTCAGGCTCTTTAGCTAAAAACAAGGTCATCAGCAGACCGGGCAGCATAAATAGTGCAGTAATGATGAATACGTTGTGCCAAGGCATCAAGTCGGCCAAAATCAAGCTGAGCGATCCGGGTACCAAAGCGGCGATACGGTAGGCGTTGACGTGGATAGAGTTGCCTAAGCCTAATTCTTCATCTGACAAAATTTCGCGGCGAAATGCATCCAATACAATATCTTGGCTGGCAGAGAAAAAAGCGACCACCAACGATAAGCCCATAATTACATATAAATGCTGAGCAGGATTTAGGAAGGCATAAATGAGCAAGGTCAGCAGCAAACCAATTTGCGTAACCAGCATCCAACCGCGTCGCCGTCCTAAAAAAGGTAATCTGACCAAATCAATGACGGGAGACCAGATAAATTTCCAAGTGAAAGGCAGCCCGATAAGTGCCATCAGGCCGATGGTTTTCAAATCGACATGTTCGCTGCGCAACCATGCCGGAATCAGGTTGATCAGAAAATAAAGCGGCAACCCCGAAGTGAAGCCTGTGAAAATGCAGATCAGCATTTTGCGCGAGAAAATTCGCTGCATAGTGCTGGTTTGGGGTGCGTTGGTCATAGTGGAATCAATAAAAAAGAAAAGGGATATTGTAGCAAAGATGGGGGATATGGCGAATGAACTTCTGCTATCTTTATTGAATAATAAAAGGCCGTCTGAAACTTTGACAAATTAAGTTTCAGACGGCCTTTTGTTGGAACAAGCCGATAGGTTTTTGAAATGTCCGTAAGACAGGCAGATATGTTTGTTTTACGGATATTTTATTTTCAGACGGCCTTCGATGCTGCGTTGCAGTTGCGGTAGAAGGCAATCAGACCGTTGGTGGAGCTGTCGTGTGCCGGGGTGCCGCGTTCGAGTTCGGGTTCGATGGTTTTGGCCAGCTCTTTACCGTATTCCACGCCCCATTGGTCGAAGGGGTTGATACGCCAAATTACGCCCTGAACGAAGGTGCGGTGTTCGTAGGCTGCCATCAGCATGCCGAGGTTGAAAGGTGTCAGGCTGTCGATGAGCAAGCTGTTACTCGGACGGTTGCCGGGGAATTCTTTTTGCGGCGCAAGACGGTCGCGTTCGTCTTGGGGCAGTGCGGCCAATTCGACTTGTACTTCGTCTAAGGTCTTGCCTTTCATCAGCGCTTCGGCTTGGGCGAAGGCATTGGCAACAGTAAAGCGGTGTTGGCGGTGGTTGCCGTAGATTGTGGTCATGGGGACGATGAAATCAACGGGAATCAGACGCGTACCTTGGTGCAGAAGCTGGAAGTAGGCATGTTGGCAGTTGACGCCTTCATCGCCGAAGACAATGCCGCCGGTGGTGCAGGAAACGGGTTGGCCGTCTGAAGTACGCTGTTTGCCGAGGCTTTCCATATCGAGCTGGTTGAGCCATGGGGTAAAGAGGCGCATATTGTGGCTGTATGGGACAACGGTTTGGCCGTCTGAATGTTGGAAGTTGTTGTACCAAACATTGATGAGTGCCATCAGGACGGGAATGTTGCGGCGGAATGGGGCCTCGAAGAAATGGGTGTCCATCGCGTGTGCACCGGCCAGCATTTTGCGGAATGCTTTTTCGCCGACTGCAACCATCAGCGGCAGGCCGATAGGCGACCAGACGGAATAGCGGCCGCCGACCCAGTCGGACATAGCAAAGACTTTGTCGGGGGAGATACCGAAATTTTGGGCTACGGCCACATCGGCGGAAATGGCGCAGAAGTGGCGGTAGATGCCGGAATCAGGCAAACCTGCATCACGGTACCAAGTACGCGCCGCATAGGCATTGAGCAGGGTTTCCGGTGTGCGGAATGATTTACTGGCAATGCTGAATACGGTGGTTTCGGGGTTGAGACCGAGAAGGGTTTGGGTCAGGTCGGCATCATCGGAGTTGCTGACAAAGTGGACGCGGATGTTCTGCCAATAGGGTTGCAGCGCCTGTGTGGCCATGCGCGGGCCTAAATCGGAGCCGCCGATGCCGATGTGAACCAGGTCGGTAATCGGTTTGCCGGTAATGCCTGCGTGGGTGCCGTCTAAAAGTTGGCGTGCGAACTCGAGTGCGCGGTTGAGTTCGTGATGAACATTGGGCACGATGTTTTCGCCGTCAACGTAAACAGGTTTGGCATTGGCAGGCAGGCGCAGAGCAGTGTGGAGAACGGCGCGGTGTTCGCTGGTGTTGATTTTTTCACCGCTGCTCATGGCCTGCATATATTGTGGCAAATCGGCTGCTTCGGCCAGTTGGCACAATAAATCAAGGGTATTTTCATCCAGACGGTTTTTGCTGTAATCAAATAACAAACCGTGCAGAATTTCGTGCATATTGTTGAAACGTTCGGCATCTGCAGCGAAACGTTCGCGCAGGGTAACGTGTTGCGTATCGGCATGATGGGCTTCCAAGGCCTGCCATGCGTCTGAGTATGCGGTCATCTCGTTTCCTTAGTATGTAACGGTAAAATAAGCAGGATAGATAGGTATTTCCTGCTTTTTTGTAGTGGCTTGTAGTTTAACAAATTTGAACAGGTTTTGGGAGGTGGCGGGGGTGTTTTTGTTTAAGAAATGTATGCAAAATGAAAAAGAAATGATTGATTATCATCAAGTTTCTGTAAAAAAAAGGGGTATGACACCGATGTCTGCTGTGTTATCCTATGTAACATTATTGAAATCTTGTCGGGACGGGTCCGTAAGATGGCTACAATTTATGATGTCGCTGCTTATGCCGGGGTATCTCCCAAGACGGTCAGCCGGGTGATTAACGGCGATGCGCCGGTCAGTGATAAAACCCGTTCTAAAGTAGAAACAGCGATTGCTGCTTTGGGCTATATCCCGTCTTCTGCGGCGCGGATTATGCGGTCACACCGTTCCGGCTTGGTCGGTCTGATTACCGGCGCCATTTCGCGGACAGGCGAGAATACGGGCGGACACGGCATACCGGATATGTTCTTGATTAAGGGCATTCAGCAGCAGATTCGTGCACAAGGCAAGATTTTGATGATTGCCGACATCGACAACAAGCCAGGGCAGCCCGGTCAGATGGAGCCGCTGATCCGTACCTTTATGGAGCATCGTGCCGAGGGGATTTTATATGTGGCCGGTTTCCATCAGGAAGTATTGCTGCCGGAAGTGCCCAACCGTTGCCCGATGGTGTTGGTCAACTGTTTCGATTTGGCAGGTACGCCGTCGGTTTTGCCGGACGATGAAGCAGGGCAGTATGGCTTGGTGCGCCGGATTATCCAAAGCGGACACAAACGGATTGCTTATGTGACTTTGCAGCCGGGCGTAGAAGCAACGAGATTGAGATTGGCCGGATACCGCCGGGCTTTGGCGGATGCGGATATTGTCTTCGATCCTGATTTGGTGCAAACTGGTTATCCTGACTTCAGCAATGACAGCGGATCTTTGATTTCGGCTATTTTGAAACTGTTGTCTTTGACGCTTCCGCCGACGGTCATTTGCTGCGGTAACGATGAAATGGCAGTACGCGTGTACGGGATTTTGAGGACGCGCGGCGTGCGGGTTCCCGAGCAAGTTTCGGTTGCCGGCTATGATAACCACAGCGCGATTGCGGAGACGCTGTTTCCGCCGTTGACCAGTACCGAGCTGCCTTATCTGCGCATGGGCGCGATGGCGGCGGATTTGCTGTTTCAATACATTGAACACCCGACCGGCTCGGTTCAGTCAGTCAAGGTCGTTGGGGAAACCATCTGGCGTCAGTCTGTGATTAATAAATAGTTTCAGACGGCCTGAAAATAAGCTTTAAACAACGCAAACACACATCAAAATAAGATTATGTAAACGGTCAAAATAAAGGCCGTCTGAAAACAGGATTGCCTCATTAAAAAGGCGGCCCAATACAATAAAAGCGTCATACCGCTGAAATTGGAGTTTGTTGTTTCCATAGTTTATTATCCAGGAGTAGCCTTACTATGAAAATCTCCCCACAAGTGGCGATGACACTTCGCCAGATTATGCTGATGAACTTCGGTTTCTTCGGTATTCAATATAGCTTCGGGTTGCAGCAAACTGCGATTAACCCGATTTTCAGCTTTCTTCATGCCGATCCGAGCCAATTGCCGATTTTGAATATGGCAGGCCCGATTACCGGTTTGCTGGTGCAGCCGATGATTGGTGCGATGAGTGACCGCACTTGGGTGCCCGGATTGGGCCGCCGCCGTCCGTATTTCTTGATTGGCGCCATTGGTTGCAGTCTCTGTCTCTTTATCTATCCGCACGTTACCGCCTTGTGGGTGGCCGTATTGCTGCTGTGGCTCTTGGACATCAGTAATAATACTGCAATGGAACCTTTCCGTGCCTTCATTGCCGATACCGTTCCTGAACACCAGCAATCCACCGGTTTCTTGATGCAGTCTGTGTTTACCGGCTTGGGCATTACCCTGGCCAACGTTTCCCTCTATATCTTCCAACAAATCGGCTGGTTGCAACAAACTTCCGAAGCAGGCATTCCGTATTGGGTATTCGGTTCGTTTTATATTGGTGCGGTCTGCTCCATCGGTTCGGTTTTGATTACCGTTTTATCAACGGCCGAACGCGAGCCCAGCCCTGAAGAAATGGCGGCCATTAAAGCCCAGCCGAGCGGTCCGGCCCATGCTGTTAAAGATATTGTCGTTGCCGTGCGCGAAATGCCGACTGCCCTGTGGCAACTGGCCTTGGTGTATCTCTTCCAATGGTACGCGCTCTTCATCTACTGGCAATATATTTCCCACAGTATCGTCCAATCCGTCTGGGATTCGACCGTTGAAAATACCGAAGCGTATAGTCAAGCGGTTGCATGGACCGGCCTGGTAAACGGTTTTTACAACGTGATAACCTTTATCTCCGCCTTTGGCCTGATGTGGATGGCGCGCAAATACGCCGCCAAATATGTTCACGCCTTTGCCGTAACCCTTGCCGCACTAGCCTTGCTCACCATTCCGCACATCGGCAACAAATACCTGATGTTTGCGCCGATGATTGGTTTCGGTGTCGGTTGGGCAAGTATGATGGGCGTGCCGTTTATGATTGTGGTCGGTTCTATTCCGAAAGAACGTTACGGCGTGTACATGGGTATTGTGAACATGATGATTGTGATTCCAATGCTGATTGAAACCGTATCTTTCGGCTGGGTGTACAGAACTTTCTTGGGTTCAAACCCTGCCAACGCGATGACTTTTGCCGGTGTTTCCCTGGCCATTGCCGCAGCGGTGACCTTAACCATTAAAACTGCGGCCAAACCGGCTACTGCAGAATAACGAAGTTTTGATTTAAAACCAAAATGAAAAGGCCGTCTGAAACATGAAAGGGTTTCAGACGGCCTTTTTTGTCGAAACGGATTCCATTTGCTGACCTGATTCGGAAAGCCTTATTGTCGCTGCGCTACCGTTCATCACTCAAATTGGCTATGACTACCGATTTTGCTTTACAATATCCTTCTTTAATTTATTTCGTTTTACCATCCTGATGACAGAACACATTTCCGCTCCAAGTCCATCTCCTGTCGGTGAAGACTACCTGCTGTTAGGTCAATACGCCGAACGCGCCTATCTCGAATACGCCATGAGCGTGGTCAAAGGCCGCGCGCTGCCTGAAGTTTCAGACGGCCAAAAGCCTGTACAACGGCGTATTTTGTTTGCCATGCGCGATATGGGTTTGACGGCGGGGGCGAAGCCGGTGAAATCGGCACGCGTGGTCGGCGAGATTTTGGGTAAATACCATCCGCACGGCGACAGTTCTGCCTATGAAGCGATGGTTCGCATGGCGCAGGATTTTACCTTGCGCTATCCCTTAATCGACGGCATCGGCAACTTTGGTTCGCGCGACGGCGACGGGGCGGCGGCGATGCGTTACACCGAAGCGCGGCTGACGCCGATTGCGGAATTGCTGTTGTCCGAAATCAATCAGGGGACGGTGGATTTTGTGCCGAACTACGACGGCGCGTTTGACGAACCTGTACACCTGCCCGCCCGTCTGCCTATGGTGTTGCTCAACGGTGCGTCGGGCATTGCGGTGGGTATGGCGACCGAAATCCCATCGCACAATTTAAACGAAGTTACGCAGGCGGCGATTGCGTTGTTGAAAAAGCCGACGCTGGAAACCGCCGACCTGATGCAATACATCCCTGCGCCCGATTTTGCCGGCGGCGGCCAAATTATCACGCCAGCGGACGAATTGCGCCGGATTTACGAAACCGGCAAAGGCAGCGTGCGCGTGCGTGCGCGTTATGAAATCGAGAAGCTGGCGCGCGGACAATGGCGCGTGATTGTGACCGAGCTGCCGCCGAACGCCAATTCCGCCAAAATCCTTGCCGAAATCGAAGAACAAACCAACCCGAAACCGAAAGCGGGAAAAAAGCAGCTCAACCAAGACCAGCTCAACACCAAAAAGCTGATGCTGGATTTAATCGACCGCGTGCGCGACGAGTCAGACGGCGAACATCCTGTGCGTCTTGTATTTGAACCAAAATCCAGCCGCATCGATACGGATACTTTCATCAACACGCTGATGGCGCAGACTTCTCTGGAAGGCAATGTGTCCATGAACTTGGTAATGATGGGTTTGGACAACCGCCCTGCGCAGAAAAACCTGAAAACGATTTTGCAGGAATGGTTGGATTTCCGCGTCGTTACCGTAACACGCCGTCTGAAATTCCGTTTGAGTCAAGTGGAAAAACGGTTGCACATCCTCGAAGGCCGTCTGAAAGTCTTTCTGCACATTGACGAAGTGATTAAAGTCATTCGTGAATCAGATGATCCGAAAGCCGATTTAATGGCGGCGTTCGGGCTGACCGAAATCCAAGCCGAAGACATTTTGGAAATCCGCCTGCGTCAGTTGGCGCGTTTGGAAGGTTTCAAACTCGAAAAAGAATTGAACGAGTTGCGCGAAGAACAAGGTCGTCTGAATATTCTTTTGGGCGACGAAAACGAAAAACGTAAGCTAATTATCAAAGAGATGCAGGCGGACATGAAGCAGTTTGGTGACGCGCGCCGCACGCTGGTGGAAGAGGCCGGACGCGCCGTGCTGACACAAACCACCGCCGACGAACCCATCACGCTGATTCTGTCGGAAAAAGGCTGGATACGCAGCCGTGCCGGACACAACCTTGATTTGAGCCAAACCGCGTTCAAAGAAGGCGACCGCCTCAAGCAAACCATCGAAGGCCGCACGGTTTTACCCGTCGTCATCCTGGATTCATTGGGCAGAACCTATACGCTTGATGCCGCCGAAATCCCCGGCGGACGCGGCGACGGCGTGCCGGTTTCATCCTTAATCGAGCTGCAAAACGGCGCGAAACCCGTCGCCATGCTCACTGGTCAGCCCGAACAGCATTACTTGCTTTCAGGCAGCGGCGGCTACGGCTTTATCACCAAGTTGGCCGATATGATCGGACGCGTGAAAGCGGGTAAAGTGATCATGACCGTGGACAGCGGCGAAACCGTCCTGCCGCCGGTTGCCGTCTATGCTTCTTCGCTGATCAATCCCGACTGCAAAGTCGTACTGGCCAGCAGCGACCACCGTCTCTTGGCGTTTTCCATCGGCGAACTCAAAGTCATGCCTAAAGGCCGCGGTTTGCAGCTGATGTCGTTGGCTGAGGGTGCATCTTTGGAACACATTATGGTGACGACCTCTCCTGAGTTTACCGTTGTATCGGTCGGCCGACGCGGCGCAGAACATCAGGAAAAACTGCGTATTGCCGATATTGACGGCAAACGCGGTAAAAAAGGCAAGGTATTGGAAATATCAGGCCGTCTGAAAAGTTTGTCCTGAAACAAGAACAAATATATCTAAATAAATTAAATTTATACGACATTGCATGATAATAAAAAAGGTTCACTTATGAACAGAGCCAATCTTCAAGAACTGGGTAATCTGAGGGAGCGGATTCCCGGTGTAATCAACATTGCCCGAATAGCCATCGTCTTGCCGCTTTTGGTTTTGCACGCGTTCGGCAGCTACACGGGTGGCAACCTGATTGGCGTTTCGTTGCCGGCCGTTGAGTTTTATATCTGGGTAACGCTGTATTTCTTCCTGATTATGCTCTCCGTGCTCCGCCCGGGCTGGCAGTGGCAGTCTTTGGATTTGCCCAATGCCAGTGCCGTGGTCGACATCACCATGATGATGGTTTTGGTGTATATCTCCGGCGGTACGGCTTCTGGTTTCGGAATTTTGGTTTTGCCGTTTGTCGCCACGTCGTGTCTGCTCAGTTATGGCCACTATCCTATGCTGTATGCAGGCTATACGGCAATGTTGTTTATTTTGAACCTGTTTTTAGACGGCAGTATGCGTTTCGATTCATTTAATTGGGATGCAAAATCAGTGGCGAATTCTTTGATGCTGATCGGCGCCAGCTATCTGGTGGCGATGCTGACCTCGTTTGCCGCCCGTTATCTGGAGCAGGCCACAGAGTCCGCCAGCCGCCATCAACTGGCCTACCGCCGTATCAGCGGCTTGAACCATTTGGTTTTGAACCGCGTACAGGAAGCGGTTGTGGTGATTGATGCGACCCAACGCGTGTGGCTGTTTAACAAACAGGCAAAAATCTATTTCCCCAGCCTGATTATCGATCAGCAGGAAATCGTGTTCGGCGAACTGGTGGCTCGCTGGCAGCGTCAACCCGACAAACCTTTTGAAACCGATATCCATATTTTCCAACACGCCATGCACGTCCGAGCCGTTCCGCTGATTCAGGAGCAAACCGAGCTGCTGATGTTGTACGTCCGCTCATTGCGTGAAGTGGCTGCGGAGGCCATGTCTACCAAGCTGACTTCGCTTGGACAGTTAACTGCCAACCTTGCCCACGAAATCCGCAACCCGATGTCCGCCATCCGTCATGCCAGCGATTTGTTGCAAGAAGGCGATGAGGCAGATCCGCTCAAGGCCAAGCTCTACAACATCATCGACAGCAATATTCAACGCATCGACAAGATGTTGGAAGACGTATCCCTGCTTAACAAACGAGACAACATCAGCCGCCAGCCGATTAATCTGATGAAATTCTGGTTGGAGTTCAAGCAGGAATTTACCTTGAACAATACCGATGCCATCGGTTGTCTGCGTATGAATATGGACGGCAACAATCTGACCGTATTGGTTGACCCCATGCATTTGCAGCAAGTGATGTGGAACTTGTGCAACAACGCTTGGAGACACAGCCGTCAGGACGAAAATGCCATTACCGTCCTTATCCGTTCAAGCGGCAGGATGCATATTTCCATCGTAGTAGCGGACAACGGCAAAGGCGTGCCGCCTGATGTACGAAATCATTTGTTCGAGCCGTTTTACACCACCGAAAAACAAGGCACCGGCTTGGGGCTTTACGTCGCACGCGAGTTGGCACACGCCAATATGGGGCAGCTGCATTATCACCCTGAAATGAACGGGTTTGAATTGATTTTACCGAAGGAGCAAGCGCAGGATGAATAAATTGCAAGAGCCGGTTTTGGTTGTCGATGACGAGGCAGACATCCGTGATCTGATGGAAATGACCCTGATGAAAATGGGTCTGCGCGTCGATACTGCGGCTGGTGTTGAAGAAGCCAAAGACAAGCTGGACAACAACGATTATTCGCTGGTGCTGACTGATATGCGTATGCCCGATGGCTCAGGCCTCGAGGTTGTCCAATACATCGACGAGTTGATGCTCGACACACCCGTTGCCGTGATTACGGCTTTTGGCAATGCCGACCAAGCCGTTGAAGCCTTGAAAGCAGGGGCGTTTGATTATCTGCAAAAACCGATTACGCTGTCGCAGTTGCGTTCATTGGTTAAATCGGCAGTGTCGGTTTCCGATAATGCTACCGAACCCACGCCGTCTGAAAAAGTCAAATTGCAGCCTGCGCCTGTTTCTGCTGCCCTGTATAAACCCGAACCTCAGCCGGCTAAGCCTGTTGTAACGCCTCCTAAGAGCGTACAGAGTGAATTTAACCGGCCTTTGACTGTTCCGGAAGGGCTCAATTCCTTAAAAGAGCGTTTTTCGGCCGGCAGCATCAATCCTGCTTTGCAACAAGACGCACCTATATTGGAAGGCGAGGACGATATGCCTCGCCTATTAGGTACTTCGCCGCAAATGGTCGAAGTGCGCCACCTGATTCGCAGATTGGCCCGCAGCCTTGTTCCCGTTTATATCTCTGGCGAGTCCGGTACAGGTAAAGAGCAGGCAGCACGTACTATTCATGAGTTGTCTGACCGCGCCGACAAACCGTTTATTGCTGTCAACTGCGGTGCCATTCCTGAAAATCTGATGGAAAGCGAATTTTTCGGCTACAAAAAAGGCAGCTTTACCGGCGCAGATCAAGACCGTCTCGGCTTTTTCCAACACGCCGACGGCGGCACTTTGTTCCTTGACGAAGTTGCCGATTTGCCGCTTGCCATGCAGGTCAAACTTCTGCGCGCCATTCAAGAAAAAGCCGTGCGCCGTATCGGCGATGCGCGGGAAACCTTTGTGGATGTGCGCATTATTTGTGCAACCCACAAAAACCTCGAAGCTTTGGTCGAAAGCGGCGCATTCCGTCAGGACTTGTATTACCGCCTCAACGTAGTCTCCCTGCACATGCCGCCTTTGCGCGAAATGCGCGAAGACTTGGGCGCGCTGATTCTGTATCTGCTGTATAAACACCGTCACGGCAATCAAACCTACAAACTCAGCCCGAAAGCCCAAGAAGCCCTGTTGCATTACAGCTATCCCGGCAACTTCCGCGAGTTGGAGAATATCCTCGAACGCGCAGTTGCACTGACGGTCGGCCAAGTGATACAAGTGGACGACTTGCAGATTCAAAACGCCCCACAGGTTAAGGCTGAACGCAGCGGCTTCTCTTTTGACGATATTGCCGAACCTGACGCGCGCGAAACTACGCTCAATCATAGCCCCATTCCACCGTTTGATCCGCGTACCATGCAGATACAGGATTACCTCGACCAAGTGGAACGTAGCATCATCGAGCAGGCTTTGCAGCAAACCCGTTACAACCGTACCCAAGCCGCCAAGCTTTTGGGCATCAGCTTCCGCTCTATGCGCTACCGCATGGAACGCTTGGACATCAATTAAAACGTTCAGACGGCCTGAGTTTTCAAGGCCGTCTGAAACATGGGCATCATGTACAAGATTTATTTTGACGAAACCGCATCTGCCGAACTTCGCAGCCTTGCCGAGCCGTTCGGGCTGACCGTTATCGACCGGCAGCCTGAAGAAGACAGTTTCCTTATCGCTGACGAAAGCGGCATCAGCTTGTGCCGCGCAGGTGAAAAAGGCCGTGTCCGCGTTGATTTTGATGGCGGTGCCGCCCATTACCGGCGTACTAAAGGCGGAGGTGAGTTGATTGCCAAAGCCGTCAACCATACTGCGCAACCGACTGTCTGGGACGCTACCGGTGGACTGGGACGCGACAGCTTCGTGCTTGCCTCGTTGGGCTTGAATGTACACACTTTTGAACAAAATCCTGCTGTTGCCTGTCTACTTTCAGACGGCCTCAACAGGGCAGGACAAAGTGAAGAGACACGGGAGATTGCCCAGCGAATTACTTTGCACTTCGGCAATGCCGTTGATTTAATGCAGAAATTGGCCGCGCAAAAAGGCAGACCCGATGTGGTGTACCTCGACCCGATGTACCCGGAACGCCGCAAAACCGCCGCCGTGAAAAAAGAAATGGCCTATTTCCACGACTTGGTCGGCGCGGCACAAGACGAAGCCGAGTTGTTGGACGCAGCGTTGAATACCGCCAAAAAGCGCATTGTCGTCAAACGCCCGCGCTTGGGCGAATTTCTTGACGGGCGCAAACCTGCTTATCAATACACCGGCAAAAGCACGCGGTTTGACGTTTACCTTCCGACAAGGCCGTCTGAAGACTAGAAGCAAACTTGCAACATATCAAAAGAAACCGCCGACGTTATCAGCGCGGCGGCAAAGTGTGCTATAAATACCTTTTCCCAAACTTCATTGGAGCAAACAATCATGGAATTAGTATTCATCCGTCACGGACAAAGCGAATGGAACGCGAAAAACCTTTTCACCGGCTGGCGCGACGTCAAGTTGAGCGAGCAAGGTTTGGCAGAAGCCGCCGCAGCAGGTAAAAAGCTGAAAGAAAAAGGCTATGAATTCGACATCGCCTTTACTTCCGTCCTGACCCGCGCCATCAAAACCTGTAACATCGTTTTGGAAGAATCCGACCAACTGTTTGTTCCGCAAATCAAATCATGGCGTTTGAACGAGCGCCACTACGGCCAGCTGCAAGGTTTGGATAAAAAACAAACCGCAGAAAAATACGGCGACGAGCAAGTCCACATTTGGCGCCGCAGCTACGACACCCTGCCTCCGCTGCTTGATCCTAAAGACCCGCATTCCGCCCACAACGACCGCCGCTATGCCAACCTGCCTAGCGATGTTATTCCCGATGGTGAAAACCTCAAAGTTACCCTCGAACGCGTCCTGCCTTTTTGGGAAGACCAAATCGCCCCGGCCATCTTGAGCGGCAAACGTGTATTGGTTGCGGCACACGGCAACTCTCTGCGTGCGTTGGCCAAACACATCGAAGGCATTTCCGACGAAGACATCATGGGCTTGGAAATCCCAACCGGTCAGCCGCTGGTGTACAAATTGGACGAAAACCTGAAAGTGGTTGAGAAATTCTACCTGTAAGGTAAAGGGAAAAAGGACGTGGCGGACACGTCCTTTTTTTGTATTTGTTTGTATCGTGGCCGTCTGAAAGCAGTTGATGGCGGGCGACATGAAAAAAGGACGCGTAAAGCGTCCTTTATGGAGATTAAACCCTGTATTACTGGTTTTTCTCGATGATTTCTTTGAGGTGAGGCATAGGGCTGTAACCGCTTTGGCTACGGCCGTTAGGGAAGACCACGGTCGGTGTACCATTGAAGCCGAATTGTTCGCCCAATGAAGTGGTTTCCGCAACAGGGTTTTCGCAGTTTGCTTTGCCGCTTGGGAGCTTGCCTTTGCGCATCCAGTCAATCCATGCCTGAGTCGGATTAGGCTGACACCACAACAGCTCGGCTTTGTGCGCGGCATCAGGGTGCAGGCTTGGAATCGGCATCATGAAGGTATAAATCGTGATGTCGGTCATTTTTTCAAACTCATGCTCCAAGCGTTTGCAGTACGGGCAGTCCGGATCGGAGAAAACGGCGACTTTCAGTTTGCCGTTGCCGCGCACTTCTTTGATGGCTTTGTCCAAAGGCAGGGAAGCGAAGTCGATTTTGTTCAAATCGGCGGCGCGTTCTTCAGTCATGCTTTGGCGCGTGTTGACGTTGATGAGGTCGCCAACGAGCATATAGTCGCCTTTGGCGTCGGTATAGATGATTTGTTTGCCGCTGACGACAACTTCATAAATGCCTTTAATCGGTGTTTCACTGACGCTCAAAACTTTCAAATCTTGGGCGGCATAGACTTTTTCCAGACGTGTTTTCAAAGAAGCGGCAACAGATTTGTCGGCAGGTGCTTCCGC
The DNA here is from genome assembly GCF_051963015.1 of Neisseria sp. P0006.S004. NCBI lineage: Bacteria > Pseudomonadati > Pseudomonadota > Betaproteobacteria > Neisseriales > Neisseriaceae > Neisseria > Neisseria sp. P0006.S004. The sequence goes on from NZ_JBQCUS010000002.1 coordinate 397,179, forward strand.
TTTGGCAGCCTGAGTAGGCGCCGCGTTGGCGTTGGATACGGCAGGTTGACCGCATGCCAACAAAGGAAGGACGGCAAACGGTGTTAAGATTTTGATTAACTTGGTTTTCATGCGAGAGACTTGCGTGTGTTGAAAGTAAGGCATTGTATCAAACCTCCGTCATGTCTGCATTGTACTCAGGCTCAAATTATCGTCTGAAAATAGCTTTCGGCTGTTAAAATACGAAAAAATAATTTGATTGTTTGTATGTTCTACCACCGTATTGCCGTAAACGTGCCGCTTTCAGACGGCCTTTTGACTTATTCCCATTCCGAGCCGCTTCCTCCGGGAACGCGGGTGCTTGTGCCTTTCCGCAATAAAACCGTTGTCGGGATTGTGTGGGAAACGGATATTGCCCCCGATATGGATGCGGCGCGGATTTTGAGCGTTCAGACGGCCTTTGTAGAAGAAAATCCGTTGCCTCAAAGCTGGCGTGATTTGTTGGCGTTTACGTCGCGTTATTACCACTATCCGACGGGGCAGGCGGTGTTTGCCGCGCTGCCGCAGGGTTTGAAGGAAACGCGTGCGGTGGAAATACCGAAGCCGCCGTTGTTTTACGCGCTGAACGAAGCGGGTAGGGCGCAAACGCCGCCTCCGGCTCGGTTCAATAAAAAAGCGGCTTTGTGGGATGCGCTGCTGTCGGGCGGAATGACGATGGCGGCGTTGAAGCAGGTGAACGCGCAGGCGGCGAAATTAATCGAAGATTGGGCGGAACAGGGTTGGATTGAAACGACGGAAGCGGCGAAACCCGTTTTAAGGTCGTACCACGGGCAGGCTTCGCACTCTGAATTTGTATTAAATGCTGACCAGCAGAAGGCTTCCGATGAAATTCAGACGGCCTTTGGTAAATTTCAACCGTTTTTGCTGTACGGTATTACCGGCAGTGGCAAGACTGAAGTTTATTTTGATGCGATGGCGAAAGTGTTGGCTCAGGGACGGCAGGTGTTGTTTCTGTTGCCCGAAATCAATCTCACGCCGCAGCTTTTAAAGCGGGTGGAAAACCGTTTTGCCGACGTGCCGACCGCCGTGTTGCACAGCCAGATGGCGGCAGGCAAGCGCACGCAGGATTATCTGCGCGCGATGTTGGGGCAGGCGAAGCTGGTCATTGGCACGCGGCTGGCCGTGTTCACGCCGATGGATGATGTCGGGCTGATTGTGGTCGATGAGGAACACGACGGCTCGTTCAAGCAAGACAACGAATTGCGCTACCACGCCCGCGATTTAGCGGTGTGGCGGGCGAAGCAGAGCGGCTGCCCCGTCGTCTTGGGTAGCGCCACGCCCAGCTTGGAGAGTTGGCACAAGGCGCAAAGCGGCGCGTACCGCCTGCTACAACTGACCGAGCGCGCCCATGCTACCGCGCAACTGCCGCAAGTAGAAATACTCAACGTAGGCCGTCTGAAACTTGACAACGGCTTCTCGCCGCAAGCCTTGCAGCTTTTGAAACAGAATTTTGAAGCAGGCGGCATGTCGCTGGTGTACCTCAACCGGCGCGGCTTTGCGCCCGCATTATTTTGCGGCGACTGCGGCCATACCTTCGGCTGCCCGAACTGCTCCGCCAAAATGGTGTTGCACCAACGCGCCCGCCAACTGCGCTGCCACCACTGCGACCACCGAGAACCCATCCCGTTCAAATGCCCCGACTGCGGCAATCAAGACCTGACCGCCGTCGGACACGGCACGCAGCGCGTCGAAGAAACCTTGCGTGCCTTCTTGCCCAAGGCAGCCGTCGTCCGCGTCGACAGGGACAGCACGGCGCACAAAAACGATTGGGCGGATTTGTACCGCCGTATCGCCGACAACGAAATTGACATTCTGGTCGGCACGCAGATGCTCGCCAAAGGTCATGATTTCGCGCGGCTCAACCTCGTTATTGTATTGAACGCCGACGGCAGCCTGTATAGCGCGGACTTTCGTGCGCCGGAAAGGCTGTTCGCCGAGCTGATGCAGGTATCCGGCAGGGCGGGGCGCGCCGACAAACCCGGCAAGGTGTTGATACAGACACAACTGCCCGAACATCCTGTCTTCGCTGCCGTCAAAGCGCAAGACTACGCCGTATTTGCCGAAAACGAATTGAACGAGCGGCAAATGTTCGCCATGCCGCCTTTCGGTTTTCAGACCGCCGTCCGCGCCGACGCGCCGCTCGTGGCCGATGCGATGGAATTTCTCAACACCGCCAAAGAAACCCTCGCCCCACTTTTGCCCGAAAGTGTCTCCCAGTTCGGCGCCGCCCCCATGCTGATGGTGCGCCTCGCCGAACGCGAACGCGCGCAAGTTTTCCTCGAATCGACATCGCGACAAGATTTACACCGCGCCGTGAGTTTGTGGGTGCAGGTGTTACAGCAAAACCGCGACGGTAAAATCAGATGGTCTGTAGATGTTGATGTGCAAGAGGCTTGATTGAAATGATTCAATCAATAAGGAAATAAAAGGCCGTCTGAAAATCTGTTTTCAGACGGCCTTAAGTTTTTGAATCAGTTTAGAAGAATTTTGCGGCTATATAGCCGAGTGCAAGCAGGCTTAAAACGGCGAACACGATAGCCATTGTAAGCAGAAACTGTGTTTTCTTCCTCGCTGCAAGTGCAGCCAGCTCAGGATTTTGGCCTAATTCTTCGCGTAGTTGAGATTCCAATTCGGCACGGATTTTTTTGCGCAGCTTTTTCTCTTCCTGCTCACGTTCATATTTGAGCTTGTGGGCAATTTCGGTTTGTTTTTTATGCTCGAAAGAGATTTTTTCCTGCCATTCAATGCGCTTGCGCTGGATAGCCAGCTCATTTTTCTCTGTCAAATCAAAGTGGCAGGTTTTACATTCCTGTGCGTCTAATTCATCAATAATCGTCATGCAGACAGGGCATTGGATAGGGTCGGGAGCGTTGACTGCCAACACGGGTTCTTCTTCAACCGCTTCCAACTCCATAGCCTGACGGACGATTACGTCCAAACCCAAATAGCTGAAGTAATGCTGCGCATTTTCGCGCTCGTCTTGGGTGCATTTCTCGGCCACAATAGCTTGCGGACGTTCGGCCAAGGCTTGAATCAGGCTCTCAACTTCGTTTTCAGGCAGGTTGTCATACAGGCAGGCATGGATACGCTCCCTATCCGTGTTCGGCGGATAGGAAACGTATACGTCGAAAAATTTTTCTTGTTTGCTCATTGATATCCCATGAGTATTTCGACTGCGTCAACCAAATGGGTTTAGCCTAAGGTTTTGTTATTGTGTTTGAGCTGTTTTGGCTTGCGATGCAGGCAAAAACAGAGGCCGCAGTCTTAGGCAGACCGGATAGGGGGTGCCTTTGTGTCGTTAATCGGCTGGACAATGATTTTTATTTATATGGCAATATGCATGTCCAATGTTATGTCTATTGTAGAGTAAATATTCACGCCCGATATTATTATTATAAGATAAATCCAATATTGTTTAAAATAAATTCACACAAAAGGCCATCTGAAGATACAGATGGCCTGTTTTTCATGAAGAAACGGATTGTTTATACGGAGAAGGACGAGCCGCAACCGCAAGTCGTTTCGGCATTCGGATTGCGGATGACGAATTGAGAACCTTGCAGGCTTTCGGTGTAGTCGATTTCCGCACCAACCAGATATTGGTAGCTCATCGGGTCAACCAAGAACGTCAGGCCGTTTTTCTGGATTTCAAAATCGTCGTCGTTTTTGATTTCATCAAAGGTAAAACCATATTGGAAGCCGGAGCAACCGCCGCCGTTGACGAATACGCGCAATTTCAAATCGGGATTGTTCTCTTCGGCAATCAGGTCGGCAACTTTGGTGCAGCAGCTGTCAGTAAAGATAATAGGGCTTTCGTCTGACATGATGTGATTCCTTTTATATGAATATTTTTACTATTGTCGCGCAAACCGTTAGCCAAGGCAAGTTTGTGCAGACAGGGTCTGCCAGCTTACATGGAGGGCATGGCAGAAATTTCAAGCACCAGTATGTCAGATTTAGATGCTTCTGCCAAACCATTCTACACGGCCGATGATGGCGACGTCGTCGGTCGGGTTTTTCAAGTCGATTTCAAAAGTAGGGTAGGCCTCGTTGGCAGAAATGACGTTGACGATGCCGCCGGGTATCAGTTGCAGGCGTTTAACCAAAAGGTTTTCATTGAGGCGTAAAACATAGAGGCCGTCGCGCGGCGTGGTTTGGCCGTGGTTGATGAGGATGGTGTCGCCATCATTCAGCACGCCTTCCATCGAGTCGCCTTTGACTGAGATAACGGAAAGGTTTTTGATGTCGCGCGTTACATAATTTTCAATCCAATAGCGTCGGAACGCCATGGCGAACATTGGCTGTTCGTCGCCGACGAGCTGACCGTGTCCGGCCGCGGCCTGGATGTCGTAACGCGGCACAAAGACAAATTCGTCTATATCGACAGGGTTGCCCAGTGTGTCGGTTGCCGTGGCTTTTGGGGCTTCGGAATCGGGGAAGGGGGAGCCTTCTCCTGTCAAAAGCCAGTCTATGCTGCAGCCTTTAAGTTGTTTGATTTTTTTTAGCGTTTCCGATTTCGGCAGGCCGCCTTCGTTCCAGATACGGCTGAATCCGGCGATGGTCATATCAATATCGGCGGCAATTTTGGCTTGGCGGGCTTCATCTTTCCATAAGAAAGCCAGGCGGTCTTTAAAGGTATCCATGTTTATGCCTTTATGGAGGTATGTTTTTTATATGGTTTGGACGATTTGAGTGTATTTTACCTTAGTTTTTATAAAATTGTAAGAAAAAAATTACTCAATCTAAGAAAAAGTATTGCATATTTTATTTTTTCTTAGTATTATTCGTTTTGTCTTAGATAAATCGATATTTCTAGTTTTATATTTGATTTTTCTTAGTTTGGTTTTATTTGGTTTAGTTTTTCTGACTTGAACCTGCTATATGATTATGATGAGAGGTGTGAAATGACTCGTTCGCGTAAAAATATTTTTTGGGTGCTACTGGCGTTGGTACTGGGTTTTTTTGCCCTGCCTTTCGGATCTTCGGAAGCACATGAAGCGGACGGTAATTTGACGGCTTCGGAATGCGAACGCTTGGGCAGTTTGAGTCTGGATCAGATGGACGGCAGGCTGCTTGCCTTCGCCAAAGAATGCGATATGGTGGAGGCTACCCACGATTGGGAGCAACAGTACGGCAACTTGAATGAAGAAGAAATGCTTGCCGGCGTGGTGTATGAGTGATGTTTGTGAATGAATTGATAAAGGCCGTCTGAAAAACCATTGTTTCAGACGGCCTTGTGTTTTTAATAAGGATGGCTTAAGGCATCAATGGTGCATTAGTCAGTCCGGTGGTTTCGGGCAGTCCGAACATAATGTTCATATTCTGCACGGCTTGACCGGCTGCGCCTTTGACCAAGTTGTCGATGACGGAAAGAATAATCCACACATCGTCTTGTTCGGGCGCTCTTTGAACGCTGATACGGCAGAGGTTGGCGCCGCGTACGCTGCGGGTTTCAGGTGTCGAACCTGAAGGCAAAATATCGACAAAAGGACTCTCGCGGTAGTATTCGCGCAGTAAGGCTTCAGGATCGGTATGTTCTTGCAGGTGCAGATACAGGGTGGCGTGCATACCGCGTATCATCGGAACAAGGTGTGGTACGAAAATCAGGCCGTCTGAAACATGGTCTTGCAGTCCGGACAGGGTTTGTCGGATTTCAGGCAGGTGGCGGTGGCCGCCGACGCCGTAGGCTTTGAAGTTGTCGCCTGCTTCGCACAATAGGGTATGGGTGCTGGCTTTGCGACCCGCACCGGAAACACCGGATTTACAGTCGGCAATCAGCGTCACGTTGGCTTTCAGACGACCAGCCTGAAGCAGTGGCAATAACGGCAGGGAAACGCAGGTAGGGTAGCAGCCCGGATTAGCCACCAGCATGGCTTTGGCGATATCGTCTTTGTAAAGTTCGCACAAACCGTACACTGCTTGGGAAACAAGTTGCGGCGCGGCATGGGTCATTTTGTACCATTGTTCCCATGTGGGGATGTCGCGGATGCGAAAGTCGGCAGACAGGTCAATCACACGTACGCCTTTTTCGATAAGGACCGGTGCTTCTTTCATGGCTACGCCGTTGGGTGTGGCGAAGAATACGAGGTCGCAACGGTCAAGCTCGGCATCTTCGGGCGTTTGGAATGCAAGGTCGTAAATGCCGCGCAGGCTGGAGAAGTAGTCCGCTACTGCAATACCGGCTTCGCTTCGGCTGGTGACAGCAGTAACCTCTGCGTTGGGGTGGCTGCTGAGCAGACGCAACAATTCAACGCCTGTGTAACCGGTTGCACCGACGATACCAATTTTAATTTTTGTGGTCATGGTGTGGCTCCTTTGTAGGGATAACGATGCGTTTGATTATATAGTAATTGATTGCCGTCGGTCAGCGGTGCTTGTGCCAAGCTTTGCAATAGAGGGTTAAACAGGCCATCTGAAATATGGGATTAACGATATTGGAGAGAGGATTTCAGACGGCCTGAAAGTTTGGGAAAACGTGGTTTGCGGTTTTATTTGACTATGGCTTTGAGATTAGTGTTTTTTATTTATAGCCAATATCTTACAAAGATTATAGACCTCATGTTTTGAAAACCTTTTATCTTTATCCTATCCATACGAACACAAAATAAAAATGTAAAAAAATGCCCCCGGGTTGGAGGACCGGAGGCAAGTATCCAAGGAGTAGCTCTCATCAATAAGAACTAGTTACTTGGTACTATATCCCTTGTTAGAATTGAAAGCAAGTGCTTTGCACATTTTAACATTTAAATAATTTTTTCATTCAAATTCAGTGAGCTATCAGACAGGGATTGAATCTTGAGATGATGGTAATAGAGGATAGGCTAAGAACAATTAAAACGGCAGGTATCAGTGATTGGGAGCAGCCATACTCTGAGCATTACTCTGATGTGTGTGTACATGGCCATATTGATTGAGTCGGTCGGGGGGGGGAAAGCTGAAATCTCCTGACTAACCGAGTTGAGTTAAAGTGAGGCTTTCTTCAAACTGATTGATAAAATAGCTGAAAGGCATGAAATGTGTACGCAGATGAGGAAGGGTTTGTTTTTAAATATAAATTTCTAAATCATTTATTTAATTCAATTTTGATATTGTTAAATCATCGGGCCAAAAAAAGGTTGCCATCGGAAGGGGAGCCGTTGGCAACGAATGGAGGTGGTAATGCAATGAAAGCTAGATATAAGGAGTAGTGCCAAACTAGCTATAAGTAACTATATCGAAACTGTAAGAAAAATTAACACAAGTTGCCTGTTACTGGCAAAAATTTTTAGTCGGCTTGCCTAAAATCAAATTTTTGAGTAATTGCTTGGTTAGTTGATGCAGGGATTGGTATTGGTAGCTCTGCTGAATTGTTTACAGGCCGTCTGAAAATTGCCGGGGTTGTTCGGCTATAATGCTGTTTTGGTTTTTTAAGGCTTTTGCAAAAATACGGTTTCGGGGTTTTAGGCTGAATGTGTACCCGATATGTTTGCAAAGGTTTTGGGGCATGAGGAGAATGAGATGAAGAAAGTTTTGGTGTTGCAACATGGGGATTTGGGCGCGTGCGACTGGTCGGCGTTTGGCGGTTTGGTGTCTGCTCCATCAGGGAAGTCGGTGTTGCGTGTACCGGTTGATGATGATTTTGAATTGACGGACGAGATGCGTGCGGCGTTGATTGCGCAGCAGATAGATGGCGCGGTGTTGCCGGATGTGGCTTTTGCTGATTTGGGATTGATTGTCAGCGATATGGATTCGACGCTGATTACGATTGAGTGTGTGGATGAGATTGCGGCCGGTGTCGGGCTGAAGGATGAAGTGGCAGCGATTACGGAGCAGTCGATGCGCGGCGAGCTGGACTTTGAGCAGTCTTTGCGTAAGCGTGTGGCTTTGTTGGCCGGTTTGGACGAGCGCGTGTTGGAAAAGGTGTACGAGAATGTGTTGCAGCTGTCGCCGGGCGCGGAATTTTTGTTGGAAGCGTGCAAACGGAATGATGTGAAGTTTATGCTGGTGTCGGGCGGATTTACGTTTTTTACGGAACGTTTGCAACGGCGTTTGGGCTTAGATTTCCATTTTGCGAATGTGTTGGAAGTAGAAAACGGCAAGCTGACAGGCCGTCTGAAAGGGCGGATTATCGATGCGCAGGCTAAGGCGGATTTGTTGCGCGAATACCGTGAGTGTCTGGGTTTGGCTCCGTGGCAGGTGGTGGCGATGGGCGATGGTGCGAATGATATTCCGATGATATTGGAAGCCGGATTCGGCATTGCTTATCGGGCGAAACCGAAAACCGAAGCAAATGCGGATGCGTGTGTGCGCTTTGGTGGTTTGGAGCGGATACGCGGTTGGTTTGCGTAAACTGTTTGAGAATATTTGTCAGTCAGGCCGTCTGAACAATCGGGAAACCGGTTTTCAGACGGCCTGATGTTTTATAAGGCGATAAAACGGTAGCCTTCGGCATCGACTTCGAGAATGGAGGCGTAATTGTCGCGCCAGTCACCGAGTACGATGCGGGTGTAATCGGCGTTGCGGTGGATGTTTTCGCGGTGGGTATGGCCGTGGATGAGCAGGGGCGTGTGGAAGCGTTGGACGGTTTCGTGGGTAAAGGCCGGATTGACGTCCATGATGTCGGTGGTTTTGTGTTGTTTGTCCTGTTTGCTCTGCTTACGGATTTTGGTGGCGATGTTCAGCCGGAGTGTGAGTGGCAGGAACAGGAACAGGCGTTGCAGCCATTTTTGATGGACAGTACGGCGGAATTTTTGATAAGAATGGTCGTCGGTGCAGAGGGTGTCGCCGTGACAGAGCAGGGTGGGTGTGCCGAACAGGTCGATAACGGCGTACTCGGGCAGTAAGGTTATGCCGGTATCGCGGGCGAAGGCTTTGCCGATGAGGAAGTCGCGGTTGCCATGGATAAAATAGCAGGCGACGCCGCGCTCGGTCAGGCTGCGGATAGTTTGCTTGATGGTGTGAACCAAAGGGCTGTTTTCGTCATCGCCGATCCAAAAATCGAAAAGGTCGCCAAGAATGTATACGGCTTGGGCGTGAACGGCTTTTTCTTGGATAAATTTCTGGAAAAGTGCGGTCAGCTGAGGATGGGATTCGCTCAGGTGCAAATCGGCGATGAAGTAAATCGGCATGATGATGTGGGGCGTATGGGAAGGGTTTTATTATAACTTGGGTTGTCGCGTTTGGATTTGGGCTTGGTGTTTTTCGTTTGTAATGCAGTGATTTTATTGTTTTGATTTGGTGTGATAAAGGCCGTCTGAAACATCTTTTCAGACGGCCTTTTGGTTTATTGGGCTTTGCCCTGATAGGTGATTTGTTTCAGCGTCTCTTCTTGGTACAAGTCGCTGATGGGGACGGTATAGAAGAATTCGTTGCTACGGACAAAGCGGTTGACCAAGTCTTTGTCGAGATGGAGGACGTGGTGTCGCAGTTTATTTAAACCTTTGAATATCATGGTGCTCCAACGCATATAGCCGTCTGAATTAGGACGGATGTCGTTCATGGCGTCAAGGGCGAGAAGTTTGCGGTTTTGCTCTTCTTTATCCAAAGGATGGGAATAGATGCTTTGGAAGTAAAACGGTTGCTCGAAGGATGGTGGCAGGCTAAGGGAAGACCCTACTTTGCCGATAGGGAAGTCGTCGCTCAGATAATGTATGGTGTGCAAAAACAGATTGCCGCGACGGTAATCGATTTTGCGCAGGGCTTCGATGGCGGCCAGCGCAGTATGTTGATGGTCGGGATGCGCATCAATATTGGGGGACGGTGTCACGATAACATCCGGCTGGAACGTTTCTATCAGATAGCTAAGGTTGTCCACCAAGCTGTTCCAAGTCGAGCCGGGCTTGAGGTGCTTCGCCAATGAGGAGGTGTTCGCACGGCGGAAAATATCGACATCGGTCGTATCGATTTTGGTCGATTTAATCTCTTTTTCCGGATTTTGACGCATGGCGGTCAAAGTGCTGTCGAAGTAGCCCAGTTGCAGGATGTTTTCAGACGGCACACCGGCCAAAAGGGGAACGGTCAGGCTGTTCCAAACGCGCATCCGGCCTTTTTGCAGATATTGTGCCTGGGTGTCGCAGTCGCATGTGCTGTAAAGATTGCCATAGTGGAAGCTGCCGCCTTCGCTGGCGGTTAAAGTGCAGATCATTGAATTGGCGGCGTGTTTTTCGTACAAACCGTATGCGCTTAATTCGGCATCGTCAGCATGAGGTGCGAGGACAAGGATTTTTTTGCGGTCGAGGTTTTCGCGCGGATAAACGGAAAGTTCGATTTCTTGATCGGCCAAAGTCAGGTATTTGCCTTCCAAACGGACGGTTTTGTCGCTGTCGGAGAAGGTGTCGCTCAGATTGATATAGCGCACGCCTTTTGCACCGTATTCGAAATATTGCTTCCATTTTCCTTTGGACGAAATGGTTTCGATAAAAGGCAAGAACAGCAGTCCCATCCAGTTGGACTTGATACGGATTTTGGCAATGACGGTATCCCGTCCGCTGACAGTGGCGGGCAAGGTTAGGCTGCCGCCTTTGAGGGTTGCATGCGCGGTAGAGGGGAGGGAGGGATAGTTATAGTCTTGGTGTGTGTTATAGGCAAACTGTTTTTTGTGAATAATTGAAGTAATAATAAACAATAAAATAAAAAAAGTCAGTATCAGCCCCGTTAGTATCAGAAACATTGTTTGGTTCCTTTATTGTTGTAACAGTCATGATAGTGCTTGTGGAGCTTATTTGTTTGTTTTTCTTACAAACGGTTGTTTTTTATACTCTAACGTCATTAAAGTGAACGTTTAAAATAAAACAGTTTATGAGTTGATTATATATAAACGACTAAAATACAGAAAGGCCGTCTGAAAAGTTTGAAAGAAATTTCAAAAATTTCAGACGGCCTTGATATTTTAAAGGTTAAGCCGATAAATTATGCTTCTTTTGTTTCAACTGCTTTCTGACGCAGACGCAGGCTTAGCTCGCGAAGTTGTTTGTCGTCGACCACATTAGGTGCATTGGTCAGCAGACATTGTGCACGTTGTGTTTTCGGGAAGGCAATCACGTCGCGGATAGATTCAGCACCGGTCATCAGGGTAACCAGACGGTCGAGGCCGAATGCAAGGCCGCCGTGAGGAGGTGCACCGAATTTCAGGTTGTCCAAGAGGAAGCCGAATTTCTCTTGTTGCTCTTCAGGGCTGATTTTCAGCGCGGCAAACACTTTCTCTTGTACGTCTGCACGGTGGATACGGATAGAGCCGCCGCCGATTTCCCAGCCGTTCAATACCATGTCGTAGGCACGGGCCAGGCAGTTTGCAGGATCGGAAACCATCAGGTCTTCATGACCTTCTTTAGGCGCGGTGAACGGATGGTGTACGGCTACGTAGCGGTCGGCTTCTTCGTCGTATTCGAACATTGGGAAATCGACAACCCACAAAGGTTTCCATTCGTCTACGAAGTAGCCGCTGTCTTTGCCGTGTTCTAAACCGATTTTGATACGCAGCGCGCCGATGGCTTCGTTCACGACTTTGGCTTTGTCTGCGCCAAAGAAGATGATATCGCCGTTTTGCGCGCCGGTACGCTCGATGATTTCTTTCAGGGCGTTTTCAGACAGGAATTTGACGATTGGAGATTGCAGGCCGCTGTCTTCGCCGTTGGAGAGGTTGCTCACATCGTTTACTTTGATGTATGCCAGACCTTTCGCGCCGTAGATGCCGACAAATTTAGTGTATTCGTCGATTTCTTTGCGGCTGAATTTTGCGCCGTTCGGTACACGCAGAGCGACCACGCGGCCGCCTTTCATGTCGGCGGCACCACGGAAGACTTTGAATTCTTCTGTTTTCATCAGGTCGGTCAACTCGGTGAATTTCAAGTTGATGCGCATATCCGGTTTGTCAGAGCCGTAGTAGAACATGGCTTCAGAGTAAGGCATGCGTGGGAAGTCGCCCAAATCTACGTTCAAAGCATCTTTGAAGACTTGTTTGGCCATGCCTTCGGTGATGTCCATGATTTCATCCTCGTTCAAGAACGAGGTTTCCAAGTCGATTTGGGTAAATTCAGGTTGACGGTCGGCACGCAAATCTTCGTCACGGAAACATTTGGTGATTTGGTAGTAACGGTCGAAACCGGCAACCATCAACAGTTGTTTAAACAATTGTGGAGATTGCGGCAGAGCGAAGAATTCGCCCGGATGAACGCGGCTTGGTACGAGGTAGTCGCGTGCGCCTTCTGGAGTGGAGCGGGTCAGCATCGGTGTTTCAATGTCGATGAAGCCTTGCGCGTCCAAGTAGCGGCGAACGCCCATAGCGACTTGGTAACGCAGGCGCAGGTTGCGTTGCATGGTAGGACGGCGCAAGTCGATAACGCGGTTGGTCAGGCGAACGTTTTCGCTGATGTTTTCATCGTCGATTTGGAACGGAGGCGTAGCGGCAGCGTTCAAGACTTCGATTTCTTTGGCAAGGATTTCGATTTTGCCGGAAATCATTTTGTCGTTGGTTGTACCTTCAGGACGGTTGCGTACGCGGCCGGTAATGCTCAAAACGTATTCGTTGCGGGAAGAGTCGGCAGCGGCAAATGCTTCCGGAGTGTCAGGGTCGATAACGACTTGAACGATGCCTTCGCGGTCGCGCAGGTCAATAAAAATCACACCGCCGTGGTCGCGTCGGCGGTGTACCCAGCCTTTGACGGTAACGGTTTGGTCTAAGTATTGCTCGCTGATAAGGCCGCAATAGTTGGTACGCATATTATTTCCTTGTTTATATATTGAAGTGTTTAATTTATAACTAAGAAATTGGTAATTATGGTGTCCAACCAATTTCTGTAATTTGAATCACATTTTTAATTTTTTTAAAGCCTACTTCCATTCCTGAGTTTTCGGCTTCGGGATAAGTCTGTGCTACAAACACATGATTCTTATTTTTCCAATTAATATTAATTTCTACTTCATTTCTAGAAGTTTTATATCGACGATTTTTATTTGGAAGAACGTTTGGGGCCTCGCCTAGATTTTGAGTTAGATTGCGATATTCTTGATAAGCTTCATTTATAGATGAGCCATGATAAGTACAATTCCTTTTCCAACCCTCTGTTACATTAATGGGTATGATTTTTTTGCATGAAAGCTCCCCTGATGAAAATGCTAGTGAGCTATATGTAGCTAGAAAAATAATAGATAGTATTTCCCGTTTCATGATTATCCCTGTGAGTAAAATGTGAGGAGATTTATTTACGGATTAGTGCTGTGGTAATGATATTGGCATGGTTGTGTGAGTCATTCTCTTTGCCTTGTGTAACCATGCTTAAAGTATTTCCTAAATATCTTTGAAATTAAATATGCAGGGGGCTATTCCAGTTACTGCGCAGTTCTCCGCTTTATAATAACTACGTTTCCAAAAAATCGCAAAATTACTATTACATTCAATCATATTTAGATACTTCTAGTAAGTTCGCAGTCTGTGTAGGTTGTCAGTCATCATGAATTAGTAAGTGCGAGCTTTGTGGTAATTCCTTAGTGGTTATATTTTTTGGGATAGGCTAAATATTATGATTAATGTATATTTATGCATTATTCTGTTGTTAAGAATTTGATTAATAAGTGCTATAAACTATCAGTTTTTTTATCTTGGATGGTTTTAATTTGTATTTCATCCGGCATCACCATGCCCAGTGAAATCACATATTTCAATGCCTGATCCACACTCATGTCCAGCTCGCGAACGTCGCTTTTTTTAACCATGATGTAATAGCCGCCGGTCGGGTTGGGCGTGGTTGGGACGTAAACGGAAATATAGTCGTCGTCTTGCGGCAGGCTGCCTTTGAGTTTGTCGGGGATATGGCCGGAAACAAAGGCTATCGTCCAAATGCCCGGTTGCGGAAAGGGAACCAGTACGGGGGTTTTGAACGAGCGGCTGCTGTCGGAGAGCAGGGATTCGGAAACTTTTTTAACGCTGGAGTAGATGGATTTGACGACGGGAATCCGACCCAAAAGGCTGTCCCATGCGCCGAGAATCCGTCTGCCCAATACGTTGGCGGCGAATACACCGGTAACGAACAAGACGACTGTGGCGGCGACGATGCCCAAGCCGGGAATGTTGAACCCCCAGAAATGCTGGGGCTGCCAGCTTTCCGGTAATAGGTTGATCAGTTTGTCGGCGGCGGAGATGATATAGCTCATCGCCCAGATGGTTACGGCAATCGGCAACCAAACCAGCACGCCTGTAATTAGGTATTTCTTTAAAGCCTTGGCGATTTTTCCGCTTTCGGCTGCGGCTTCTGTCATCTTTGTTTCATTCCGGCAAGTTTTGCCCAAACTTTGCATTATACGCGTTTGGACGCTAGGAAACGAGTATTTTAAACGAATGGCTTGTTTTGTTTCATTGTTTCAGATGGCTGCCTTGATTGCAAAGGCCGTCTGAAACAATATGAGGAGAATCAGATACCGTCCCAGTCGTTGAACATCAGGCCGAAGCCGATGCCGTTTTGTTTGTGGTTGTAATCAATCAGGCTTTCGCCGTAGCCGTGGAAGCCGCGGACAACGCCTTTGAGTTTGCCTTTGATGGGGAAAGTATAGGCCGCTTCAACGGCACCGCGTCCGCTTTTCGGGTTGTAACGCAGGACGGAATAAACATTTTGTTTGTCATTGAAGCGGTATTGGACTTTCAAGTCGCCGTAGCCCATGTATTTGTTGATGTCAGGATTGTCGTCGTCCTCTCCTTTTTGGTCGAAGGCGCGCATCCAAACTCTAGGAATAACGGTCAGCTTGCCCCATTCCATGCCGGCCATGGCATAAACGCGGTTCCATGATCGCGATTCCGGGCGGCTTTGACCGTTGGACTGGTGAACAAAACCTGCGCCGACCATGCGCAGTTTGCCGCCGAAAGGCAGGTCTGCTTTAACGGGTTGGGTAATGAAGATTTCGGGCTCGTAGTCGGTATTGCGGAACGGAGCGGATTTGCGGCCTTGGTTGAAGATTTGCCAGTCGGATTTTTGGGTGTAGCCAAACCATACGTCGGCACGGGTTTTGAATAAATCTTCGGCAATCTTGCTTTTGAAGGAAACCTGCATTTTAGTTTCGAGACGTTTTTGCTCGCTGAATTTTTCCTGTGTGGTTACGCCGCGGCTGGGGGATTCCGGGTAATAGTTGGGGCTGCTGTTGTACCAAACGGGCATGAGGTACATAGGGTTGTGCTCGCGTACGCTCAATAGGCCGCGTGTGTCGTTTTTATCCAAATCGTACATCAGGCTTAGAGGCGTGTAGCTGTCGGCAGTTTCGCTTAATACGTCGTCTGAAATATTCGGATGGGTAGGGTTGTCGAATACAATGGCCGCTTCTTTTTTCTCAATGCTCTTGCGCACGCTTTTTTCGAGGTCAACCGGTGTTTTGGCGGTTTCGGTTTGCGCTTGCGGCAGTGGGGATTGAGGGGGGAGTTGTGCCGAGTAGATGTTGTCGTAACACGCCAAACGGGTGGCGTTGTCTTGAATGGTGGTGCAGTGTAGGGCGGTATCGGCGGCGGCCAGCGGGGCTGCGGCAATGAATCCGATACTTAGGGAATGTTTCAACATCTTGTTCATGAGAGTTTCCGTTGTTTTTCAGACGGCCTGATGAAAGGGTAAATGGTTTTGTTTAGTCGGTTTGGGCGGTGAATACGGCAATGCCCCTGAAAGGCAGGACCTCAGGGGCATCGTATCAGCTCGATTCATCCTGCTTTGGTTGTCAGGATTTTCGGCATTTGCGTCAGTATTAAGCCAAAGCTTTTACTTTAGCAGACAGACGGCTTTTGTGACGGGCTGCTTTGTTTTTGTGGAATACGCCTTTGTCAGCGATACGGTCGATGACTTTAACGGATTCTTGGTAAACTGCTTGAGCAGCAGCTTTGTCGCCGGCTTCAACTGCTTTCAACACTTTTTTCACAGCGGTACGGAATGCAGTACGCAGGCTGGCGTTGTGGGCGCGTTGTTTAACCGACTGGCGGGCACGTTTGCGGGCTTGTGCGCTGTTTGCCATATTGAATATCTCCTGAAAAATAAATTCTGTAAACGCGCAATTTTAAAGACAGATTTCCTTATATGCAAGCTTTTTCTCTATAAACGCGCGCAAATCAGCCGTATTTTGCCCAAAAACGACAGCCGGTGCAACGCTTTTGGGAAAAAGATGGTGTTGCTTTGCCTTATTTCAATAAAAATCAGATGGATATTGCTTTGCGTTTGCTTACGTTTCCATTACAATAGCCTAACTCTGCGCCGGGGTGTTTATGGGGTGCAGGGTTTCTTATTTTATTGACATTAACCACTCTTTCATCAGGAATCTGCCCGTATGAAAAAATCTGTATTAGCCGTATTGGCCGCATTGTCTTTGGCCGCGTGCGGCGGTGGCGAGAAAAAAGCCGAGCAACCTCAAGCAGGCAGTGCGCCTGCTGCCAATGCCGAGGCAGCCGCTACCGATACTTTGAATATCTACAACTGGTCAAACTACGTTGACGAAAGTACAGTCGAAGACTTCAAAAAAGCTAACAATTTGAAGCTGACTTACGATTTGTATGAAAACAACGAAACGCTGGAAGCCAAAATGCTGACCGGCAAATCCGGCTATGACTTGGTTGTGCCCGGTATTGCCTTCCTGCCGCGCCAAATTGAGGCGGGTGCATACCAAAAAATCAATAAGGACTTGATTCCGAACTACAAAAACATCGACCCTGAATTGCTGAAGATGTTGGAAACCGCCGATCCTGGCAATCAATACGCCGTCCCATATTTCTCAGGCGTGAATACGATTGCGATTACGGCGAAGGGCAAGGGGCTTTTGGGCGGAAAATTGCCTGAAAACGGCTGGGATTTGCTGTTCAAACCTGAATACACCAATAAGCTGAAATCTTGCGGCATCGCTTTGTGGGATACCCCGAGCGAAATGTTCCCAATCTTGTTGAACTACTTGGGTAAAGATCCTAAAGGCTCGAATCCTGAAGATTTGAAAGCGGCGGCGGAAGTGTTGAAGTCTATCCGTCCTGATGTAAAACGTTTCAGCCCTTCCATCATTGACGAATTGGCACGCGGCGACATCTGCTTGGCGGCAGGTAATGGCGGCGACTTGAACTTGGCCAAAGCGCGTTCTGAAGAAGTGAAAAATAATGTTGGCATTGAAGTGTTGACGCCGAAAGGCATGGGCTTCTGGATTGAATCTTGGTTGATTCCGGCCGATGCGAAAAACATTGTTAATGCCCACAAATACATCAACTACACACTTGATCCCGAAGTGGCTGCGAAAAACGGTATCGCCGTAACCTTCGCACCTGCCAGCAAACCTGCACGCGAAAAAATGCCTGCAGAGCTGGTGAACACTCGTTCTATTTTCCCGAACGAACAAGACATGAAAGACGGTTTCGTCATGCCTCAAATGAGCGCAGATGCGAAAAAGCTGTCTGTCAACTTATGGCAAAAAATCAAAGTTGGTTCAAATTAATTTTGATCTGATTGTTTGAAGCAAAGCAAAGGCCGTCTGAAATTTTTCAGACGGCCTTTTTGATCTTCCAATCTTTATCGTTTTAAAGCCAAAGTCAATACGCCTGCGGTTACCAAGCCCAAGCCTATCCATTCCTGCGTGCTCGGGCGTTCGTCTAAGAAAACGACGGCCATCAAGGCGACTAAAACCAGGCTGAATTTGTCGACGGGTGCGACTTGTGAGGCATTGCCCAGTTGCAGGGCTTTGAAGTAGGCGAGCCAAGATGCGCCGGTAGCGAGGCCGGATAGGATGAGGAATGTCCAGTTGCGGCCGGTAAAGCTGTTCACGCCCTGCCATTTGCCGGTGTAGGTTAAAAACAATACCAAAGCGGCGAGGATGACTAAGGTGCGGATAAAGGTGGCGAAATCTGAATCTATGCCCTGTAAACCCATTTTGGCGAAAATGGCGGTCAATGAGGCAAAGCCCGCCGATGCCAATGCCCAAAACAGCCATGCGTTGCTACTCATATTTTATTCCTTTGTTTCAAATTGTTGACAATATGAATCCGCTTGTTAATGAAATATCGAAATTTTCACTGCGGTTTGTCTTTGGAAAACGCTATAATAGAACGAATATTCTTTTTCTTCCAGCCGTCTTTATTGTATTGTTTCAGACGGCTTCCCTCACTCAATAAAGGAAAATCATGAGCTTCAAAACCGATGCTGAAATTGCCCAGTCTTCCACCATGCGCCCAATTGGTGAAATTGCCGCCAAGCTGGGTTTGAACGTTGACAACATTGAGCCCTATGGTCATTACAAAGCCAAAATCAATCCTGCCGAGGCATTCAAGCTGCCGGAAAAACAAGGCCGTCTGATTTTGGTTACCGCCATTAATCCGACTCCTGCGGGTGAGGGTAAAACCACTGTAACCATCGGTTTGGCGGACGCATTGCGCCACATCGGCAAAGACTCGGTTATTGCCCTGCGCGAGCCTTCTTTGGGTCCGGTGTTTGGTGTTAAAGGTGGTGCGGCAGGCGGCGGCTATGCCCAAGTTTTGCCGATGGAAGACATCAACCTGCACTTTACCGGCGACTTCCACGCCATCGGTGCGGCGAATAACCTGCTCGCCGCCATGCTCGATAACCATATCTACCAAGGCAACGAGTTGAACATCGATCCGAAACGTGTGCTGTGGCGTCGCGTGGTCGATATGAACGACCGTCAGTTGCGCAACATCATCGACGGCATGGGTAAACCTGTTGACGGCGTGATGCGTCCTGACGGTTTCGACATTACCGTTGCCTCCGAAGTGATGGCGGTATTCTGTCTTGCCAAAGACATCAGCGATTTGAAAGAGCGTTTGGGCAACATCCTTGTCGCCTATGCCAAAGACGGCAGCCCTGTTTACGCCAAAGATTTGAAAGCGAATGGCGCGATGGCGGCATTGCTCAAAGATGCGATTAAGCCTAACTTGGTGCAAACCATCGAAGGCACTCCGGCCTTTGTACACGGCGGCCCGTTCGCCAACATCGCCCACGGCTGTAACTCTGTAACGGCCACCCGTTTGGCGAAACACCTTGCCGATTATGCCGTAACCGAAGCAGGCTTCGGCGCGGATTTGGGCGCGGAAAAATTCTGCGACATCAAATGCCGTCTGGCGGATTTGAAACCTGATGCGGCTGTTGTCGTGGCCACTGTCCGCGCTTTGAAATACAACGGCGGCGTGGAGCGTGCCAACCTCGGCGAAGAAAACCTTGAAGCCTTAGCAAAAGGCCTGCCTAATCTGCTGAAACACATTTCCAACCTGAAAAACGTATTCGGCCTGCCTGTGGTGGTTGCCATCAACCGCTTCGTGTCCGACTCCGATGCCGAGTTGGCCATGATTGAAAAAGCCTGTGCGGAACATAGTGTTGAAGTTTCTTTGACCGAAGTATGGGGCAAAGGCGGCGCGGGTGGCGCAGACTTGGCGCACAAAGTTGTCAACGCCATCGAAAATCAACCGAATAACTTCGGCTTTGCCTACGATGTTGAGTTGAGCATTAAAGACAAAATCCGTGCGATTGCCCAAAAAGTGTACGGCGCGGAAGATGTCGATTTCAGCGCGGAAGCGTCTGCCGAAATCGCTTCACTGGAAAAACTGGGCTTGGACAAAATGCCGGTCTGCATGGCGAAAACCCAATATTCTTTGAGCGACAACGCCAAACTCTTGGGCTGCCCTGAAGGCTTCCGCATTACCGTGCGCGGCATTACCGTTTCTTCCGGTGCGGGCTTCATTGTTGCGTTGTGCGGCAATATGATGAAGATGCCGGGTCTGCCGAAAGTTCCAGCTGCCGAGAAAATCGATGTGGATGCAGACGGCGTGATTCATGGCTTGTTCTGATTTAGATTGATTTTGAAATAGATAAAGGCCGTCTGAAACGAGGTTTCAGACGGCCTTTTATAATTTAAGTGAATTTCAACCGGCTTTTTAAGAAATTGAAGAAATTGTCTATCATGTCGAACATCGTATTGCGGTCTTCGCCAAACAAAGAAATGCTGCGGTCCTTACTGATTCTGTCATACGCGGCAAAAATGGTTTTCAGCTCTTCGGTGGTCAAGCGCAGTTGCTTTTCGTACAAGATGCGGCTTAAGAGCGTTACTTCCGTCGCGTTCAAATCAGGGAAGAGATGACTGATCCACAACTCCATGGTGTATTGGACGGATCTGTTGATTTTGTCTCTTTTTTTGCTTTCTTGATTTGTGTGTATCCTGTATGACAACAAAGACTCGGGCAGGTTGGCAAAGGTTTTGCCATGTAGGGCGCATTGTACCCACATATGGAAATCGGGAGCGGTTTCTGTCGCGGTGTAGTTTATCCCAAGGTTTTTAATGCTATCGTGCCGCCACATGGTGGTGGGGTTGAACATGTTTTGGGCGGCAAAGGAGAGAAAGGCTTTAATGTCTTTGTCGAGCAGGGGGAGGTCGCTTAAAACGGGTTCTCTTCCGGTTTGGTCGTCGAAAAAGATGGTGGCTTGGCTGCCGACAATATCGATTTCGGGATGGCTGTCTAAAAACTGAATCTGTTTTTCAAAACGATCCAAGGCGCAAATATCGTCTGCGTCCATTCGTGCCACATATTCGACCTTTACGTCTTTGAGCATATCCATGGCAAATTGGCAGGCAAACGGCTCGCCCCTGTTTTCCGGAAGGTGGAAAACCTGCAAACGTGAATCTTTAGTTGCGTAAGCCTCGAGGATTTCGCCGGTTTTGTCTGTTGAAGCATCGTTGATGGCGATGACGAAAAAGTCACGGAATGTTTGATTCAATACCGAATCCAAGCATTCGGGCAAATAAGCTTCGGCACAATAGGCCGGCAAAATAACGGCGAGTTTCATGTTTGCTTTCGATGTGTTTTGATGTGTAGTCGGTGGAAGATTTTACTATAAATTTCCCCAAAGCTAAGGCCGTCTGAAACCTTATTTTCAAGTTTTCAGACGGCCTTAGTGTGAATCCGATCTACGGATTATTTAACGATTTGGTTCAATTCGCCTTTGGCGTATTTGGTTGCCATTTTTTCCAAAGAAATCGGTTTGATTTTGTCGGCTTGGCCTTCGCAACCGAATGCGAGGTAGCGGTCAAGACAGATTTGTTTCATGGCTTCGACGGTTTTGCTCAAGTATTTGCGCGGGTCGAATTCGGATGGGTTTTCTGCCATGAAGCGGCGGATGGCACCGGTAGAGGCGAGGCGCAAGTCGGTATCGATGTTGACTTTGCGGACACCGTGTTTGATGCCTTCGACGATTTCTTCTACGGGTACGCCGTAGGTTTCACCGATTTTGCCGCCGTGTTCGTTGATGACTTTCAGCCATTCTTGCGGAACGGAGCTGGAACCGTGCATCACGATGTGGGTGTTGGGCAGGGCTTGGTGGATTTCTTTGATGCGGTCGATACGCAATACGTCGCCTGTGGGCGGACGGGTGAATTTGTATGCACCGTGGCTGGTACCGACGGCAATAGCCAATGCGTCAACGCCGGTATCTTTAACGAAACGTACGGCATCTTCGACGCTGGTCAGCATTTGGTCGTGGGAAAGTTTGCCCACTGCGCCGACGCCGTCTTCTTCGCCGGCTTCTCCGGTTTCGAGGTTGCCCAATACGCCGATTTCGCCTTCGACGGACACGCCGCAAGCGTGGGAGAAGTTGACCACGGTACGGGTGGCGTTGACGTTGTATTCGTAAGAAGAAGGGGTTTTGCCGTCTTCCATCAGCGAGCCGTCCATCATCACAGAGGAGAAGCCCAGTTGGATGGAGCGTTGGCACACATCAGGAGATGCGCCGTGGTCTTGGTGCATTACGACAGGGATGTGCGGGAATTCTTCAACTGCGGCCAAAATCAGATGGCGCAGGAATGGGGCACCTGCGTATTTGCGTGCGCCTGCGGATGCTTGAACGATAACGGGGGCGTTGACTTGGTCGGCCGCCTCCATGATGGCGCGCATCTGTTCGAGGTTGTTAACGTTGAATGCGGGCAGACCGTAGCTGTTTTCGGCAGCATGGTCCAATAATTGGCGCATGGATACGAGTGCCATGAGAAGCTCCTGAAGTAGTGAAGGGTAAATTTATCCGATAAATTATAATGTTTTTTGAAATGAAAAACTACAAGCTGCTACATTGTTTTTATATATTAACGAACAGGGTCTCGGTTTATAATGGCGTGGTATTGAAAACGGGTGTGCAAAATGGATAGGATTTCGGTGGCCGAGTGTGATAAGCCTTTGTTTCAGACGGCCTTGACGGTGCAGGTGGGCGATGTGAACTATGGCGGCCATTTGGCGAACGATGCTGTGTTGCGTTTGTGCCATGAAGTGCGGATGCGTTGGTTGGCGAAGCTGGGTTGGAGCGAAATGGATGCTGGAGGGGCAGGCCTGATTATGGCGGATGCGGCGGTGCAGTATTTGGCGCAAGGTCATCATGGCGATGAGCTGTCGGTGGAAATGGGGGCGGCGGGTGTGGCCGGAGTGGGCTTTTCTTTGCTGTACCGTATCCGCAGGATTTCAGATGGCCTTGTGCTGGCGAAAGTGCAGACAGGTATGGTGTGTTTCGATTATGGCAAGCAGCGTGTCTGTCGTCTGCCTTCGGCCTTGAAAGTAGCATTGGAGGCCGTCTGAAATGGCGGAATCAAACAATTTTGCGTTTCATCTTGAACGCTATCTGAAAACCTTGCTGCAACAAGGCAAGTCGGAGCATACCGTTTCCGCTTATCGGCGCGATTTGAGTGAGTTGATGCTCCTGTTGCCCGATAATCTTGAAAACGGCCTGCCGACGCGCCGTGATTTTGTGGCGGTATTGAAAAAGCTGTCGCAAAAGGGCTTAAGCGAAAGTAGCTTGGCGCGGAAATTGTCGGTGTGGCGGCAGTATTGCAGTTGGCTGGTACAGATAGAAGTCATGGAAAGTGATCCGACATTTAATATGAAAGCGCCGCGCCTGCCCGAACGCCTGCCCAAAGCGCTGCCGCAAGAACCTTTAAACCATATCCTTGACCATGCGCCAGTTGATGACGAGTTGGACGTGCGCGATAAGGCCATGTTTGAATTGATGTATGGCAGCGGTTTGCGCCTGAGCGAGATACAAGGTTTGAATCTGGACGGTATTGTCTTGGACGAAGGCTGGGTCAGTGTGAAGGGTAAAGGGGGCAAGCAGCGGCAAGTGCCTTTGGTGGGCAAAAGCATTGCGGCATTGCGCGATTATTTGGCAGTGCGTATTGCCAAAGAGGGCGAGCAGGCCTTGTTCACAAATAAGAACGGTGGCAGGCTGGGGCAACGTCAAATCCAAAAACGCCTGCAGGCGTGGGCAGTGCGCGTGGGCAGCGCCAGCCATATCTCGCCGCACATGATGCGCCACAGCTATGCAACCCATCTTTTGCAGGCATCGGGCGATATCCGCGCCGTACAGGAATTGTTGGGTCACAGCAACCTTTCCGCTACGCAAGTTTATACAAAGCTGGACTTTGACCATTTGGCGCGCATTTATGATGAGGCGCACCCAAGGGCGAAACGGAAAAAATGATTTTGTTTGAATCAGGCCGTCTGAAAGAATGTTTTCAGACGGCCTGATGTTTTATGGATAAAAAATACAGATGATTTGAAACCATTTGAATTTTTATCGGTCTGATGAGGTTTCGATATTGGTTTAATGTGCGGATAGCATAAACACCGGAAGAATAGGCTGTTTTTCTTACCGCTTATCTTTTAAAACGACCTTTTGTTTGATAATATTAGTAATGAGAGCTAATATCATATTATGATATGCAGCCTTTAAAACAGCAGGTCTATAAACTTTCTCTATAAGCATTAATGCTTATTTTGACTGTAAAACGACTTGCAAACGGGAATTGTTGCTATTAACATAACGGAATTATGGATAAAAAACGAATTTTAACTCCAGCCGTCGTGACTTCCGTTGCGTTGATTCACGTCGGCTTGGTTGCACTTTTATGGCACGCGCACAAACCGCCTCCTGTCGAAATGGCGAATATTGAATTTGTCGATTTAGGCGATTTCGGCGGTGGCGACGGTAGTCCTGAGGGCGAAGGCGCACCTGCAGCCCCCGAGCCCACCCCAGAACAACCTAAACCCAAGCCGAAACCCAAACCTAAGCCTGTCGAGCCGCCCAAACCTGTTATCAAACCTGTGGTAACGAAAAAAGAAAAAGCGGATATCGTACAGCAAAAGGAAAAACCGAAACCTATCGAGAAACCTAAGCCCGAGCCTAAGCCGGAACCCAAACCTGAGCCGAAGCCCGAGCCAAAACCTGAACCAAAACCAGAGCCGAAGGCGGAACCTAAACCGTCTCCAAAAGCATCGGAATACTCAGGCAGCAAAACCGGGCCGAATACTGCTGAAAACGGTAAAGGCAACGGCGAAGGCAAAGCCTTGGGCGGAGAAGGTAAAGGTAACGGCGGCGGTACGAAAGGTACAGGCAGCGGCCGTGGCGAAGGCAGCGGATCCGGCAGCGGTGGTGCGAAAGGCGAACATGGCTCCGGTACCGGTGGCGGAGGTGGTGGCAGCGGTACAGGTGCCGGCAGCAGTAAAGGCAATCCTGCAAAAGGAACCTGCCATATTCCAAGACCTCCGTATCCTTCACTGTCCACTGAAAATGGTGAAGAGGGCTTGGTTGTTTTGAAAGTCTTGGTTGGTCCCGGCGGTAAAGTGGATTCAATTAGTGTGAATAAATCAAGTGGTTATAGTCGTCTGGATAATGCAGCGCGTAAAGCCGTTAAAGATGGTAGCTGTCATGCAAGCGTTTGGACTGAATTTAAAGTACCTGTCAAATTCACGCTCGAATAAGTATCTAGGCCTAAGCTGATTGATTAGAAATATATGCTGTTGGGAAATTTTTAAATGACCCGATAGAAATTTTAATTTTATTTTTAACTTGGAAAAATTATGGATTTAAGTTTAGTTTTCAAATCAGGTGATGTGGTACTGATTGGTGTATTTGTCCTGATGTTGTTGATGAGCGTGGTAACATGGAGCGTTATCGTGATCCGCTGCATCAAATACCGTAAAGCGAAAAAAGGCAATGCTCAGGTAAAAGAGCTGATGCTGAATGCGTTTACGCTGGCTGACGCCGTACAAAAAGCCAAAGCGGTAGAAGCACCGATGAGCAATGTTGCCGATGAGTCTCTGCGCGCATACCAAAACTACCGTCAAACGACAAGCAAATCGCTGATTGACGAATTGCCTTTGAACGAATACTTGGTCGTTCACATCCGCAACAGCATGTCCCAAACCATGCGTCAGTTCGACTACGGCATGACCGCGTTGGCCTCCATCGGCGCAACCGCTCCGTTTATCGGCCTGTTGGGTACTGTTTGGGGTATTTACCATGCCCTGATCGGCATCAGCGAAAGCGGTCAAATGAGCATTGCTGCGGTAGCCGGTCCGATTGGTGAGGCTTTGGTATCGACTGCTGTCGGCCTGTTTGTGGCGATTCCGGCCGTATTGGCGTACAACTTCCTCAATCGCGGTACGAAAACCATCGCGCAAGATATGGACGCATTTGCACATGACCTGCATGTCCGCCTTCTGAACCAAAAGGATTAAACCATGGCTTTCGGATCAATGAATTCCGGCGATGATGCGCCGATGTCGGATATCAACGTTACACCTTTGGTGGACGTGATGCTGGTGTTGCTGATTGTATTTATGATTACCATGCCGGTGCTGACCCACTCGATTCCTTTGGAGTTGCCGACTGCTTCGGAAAAAGCGGCGAAAGAGGATAAGCAGCAGCCTAAAGATCCTTTGCGGTTGAGCATTGATGCCAGTGGTGCTTATGTCGTTGGCGGCGATTCAGATACCAAAGTGGATTTGGCAACGGTAACTGCCAAGCTGAAAGAAGCCAAAGCGAAAAACGAAGATGTGATTGTGGCGATTGCGGCGGATAAAGCGGTTGAATACGATTATGTCAACCAAGCCCTGCAAGCGGCGCGCGAAGCCGGTATCAGCAAAATTGGTTTTGTAACGGAAACCAAAGCGCAGTAATCTTTTGAACACGGTAAAGGCCGTCTGAAATTTGAGTAAAGTTTCAGACGGCCTTTTGTTGTATTTGGTAACTATATGTCCAGGCTGTATAATTAGCGGATTAAATTGAATAATGACAATACAGGAACCACTATGACAGAAACCATCGAACGCGACAGTATGCAATACGATGTCGTGATTGTCGGCGCAGGCCCGTCGGGTTTGTCTGCCGCCATCAAACTCAAGCAGCTTGCCGAAAAGAATGGACGCGAAATCAGCGTTTGTGTGGTGGAGAAGGGTTCAGAGGCCGGTGCGCACTCGCTTGCCGGTGCCATCATCGATCCGATTTCTTTGAATGAGCTGATTCCTGATTGGAAAGAAAAAGGCGCGCCGCTGACGCGTACAGTGACGAAGGACAGGGTTTTGTTCCTGACCGAGAAAAAAGCCTTCAACTTGCCGGTTACCCCGAATTTCGACAACCATGCGAACTATATTGCCAGCTTGGGCGAAGTCGTGCGCTGGCTGGCGGAGCAGGCGGAAAATTTGGGCGTGGAAATCTATCCGGGCTTTGCCGCTGCCGAGGTGCTGTATCACGAAGACGGTTCGGTCAAAGGTATTGCGACCGGCAATATGGGCGTGGGCAAAGACGGCGAACCGACCGATTCATTTCAGCCCGGCATGGAGCTTTGGGCGCAACAAACCATATTTGCCGAAGGCTGTCGCGGCTCGCTTTCCAAGCAAGTCATCGAACGTTTCCAACTCGACCAAAACAGTGAGCCGCAAACTTACGGCTTGGGTATTAAAGAAATTTGGGAAGTGCAGTCTGAAAAACATCAGCCCGGTTTGGTCATGCACAGCGCAGGCTGGCCGTTGGACAGCAAAACCTACGGCGGTTCGTTTATTTATCATTTTGACGAAAACAAAGTCGCTGTCGGCTTTGTGGTCGGCTTGGATTATCAAAACCCTTATCTGTCGCCGTTTGAAGAGTTCCAACGTTTCAAAACCCATCCCGAAATCCGCAAAACCTTTGAAGGCGGCCGCCGTATTGCTTACGGCGCGCGTTCGCTGATTGAAGGCGGTTTGCAAAGCCTGCCGAAACTCTCGTTTAAAGGAGGCGTTTTGGTCGGCGATGCGGCTGGCTTCCTGAATATGCCGCGCATCAAAGGCATCCATACGGCCATGAAATCCGCCATGCTTGCCGCAGAAGCCGTATTTCCTTTGTTAGAAAACCTCGAAGAAGTGGAAAGCTTCGACAGCGGCAAAGAAGCGGCCGATTATCAGCAACGCTTTGAACAAAGCTGGCTGTATCAAGAGCTTTACGCCGCGCGCAATGTTCGTCCGTCATTCAAATGGGGCGTTTACCTCGGCTCAATCTATACCGGTATCGACCAAATGATTTTCAGAGGCAAAGCCCCGTGGACTTTGAAACATCACGGCAAAGACAACGAGCAGCTCAAAAAAGCAGCCGAATGCAAGCCGATTGATTATCCGAAGCCCGATGGCGTTTTGACCTTCGACCGTTTAAGCAGCGTTTTCCTTGCTAACCTTGCGCACGAAGAAAATCAGCCCGACCATTTGGTACTGAAAAATCCGCAGGTCATGATAGACGTAAACTACAAAGAATACGCCTCGCCCGAAACCCGCTATTGTCCGGCCGGCGTGTATGAAATCGTCGAAGAAAACGGCAGTCCGCGTCTGCAAATCAATGCCGCCAACTGCGTTCACTGCAAAACGTGCGACATCAAAGACCCGACGCAAAACATCACTTGGATTTGCCCTGAAGGCGCGAGCGGACCGAATTACGGCGGAATGTAATTTATTGTTTTGAAGTCAAAACCTAAAGGCCGTCTGAAAAGTTTCAGACGGCCTCTATCCTATTATTTCATCAATGGAAGCATTATGAACACGCACATTTGGCAGGCAGGCCGATTTGAAATCGCCTTAGACAAACCCAAAATCATGGGCATCGTTAATCTGACCCCTGATTCATTTTCCGATGGCGGCACCTATTCGCAAAATGTCTCAATAGCATTGGCACATGCCGAGCAGCTGCTGAAAGACGGTGCGGATATTCTCGATATCGGCGGCGAATCTACCCGCCCGGGTTCGGATGATGTTTCTCTTGAAGAAGAATGGGCAAGGGTGCAGCCGGTTTTGGCGGAAGTGGCCAAGTGGAATGTTCCCGTCAGCTTGGACACGCGCCGCACTGCGATTATGGAAAAAGCCTTGGCGCAAGGCGGCATCGATATTATCAACGATGTTGCCGCATTGAGTGATGAAGGCGCAGTCGCCTTGTTGGCGCAACAGCCGAATACAGGCGTGTGTCTCATGCACATGCAGGGTTTGCCCAAAACCATGCAGCTTAATCCGCAATATCAAGATGTCGTCGAAGAAGTCGCGCGTTATTTAAAAGCACGCGCGGCAGAATGCGTTCAAGCAGGCATTGCCCCTGAACGCATCACGCTAGACCCCGGCTTCGGTTTCGGCAAAAACCTGCAACACAACATTACCCTGATAAAACATTTGCCTGAGTTGATGGACGCAACCAGATTCCCCCTTCTGATCGGCGTATCGCGCAAACGTATGATTGGCGAACTGACAGGCGAACAAGATGCCGCCAAACGCGTACACGGCAGCGTTGCAGCCGCTTTGGCCACAGTGGCTAGAGGCGCGCAAATCATCCGTGTTCACGATGTCAAAGCAACATCGGACGCTTTGAAAGTTTGGGAAGCATTGGGCGTATCGGCATAATGTCCGAATAGAAAATCAACAGGCCGTCTGAAACATTTTCCCGGCATCTTGAACAAGCAACAAGTTATGCTATAATCCGCATCTACTCTTGACGGGTCTGTAGCTCAGGGGTTAGAGCAGGGGACTCATAATCCCTTGGTCGTGGGTTCGAAACCCACCGGACCCACCAAATATTAAAAATGCCCGAGGCTTTTGGCTTCGGGCATTTTTGTATTTATTGGTTTGTGAAGGGTTGGAATATAATGTCGAGTATAGCAATTCGGTTATGTCGTCCAATATATTTTTTAGGGAAAATTCTTTTTAAAAAAGAAGGAGTAGTTTGGTGGAGTTATTGCCTTATTTTCTGTTTTGTTTAGTATTTTTGTATTTTATTGCAATTATCATTAATCTAGTAATGCTATATAAAATATTAAAATCAGAAGGGATGGATATAGGTTTTTTTGAATATCTATTTACTCATAGAAGTATGGAATTAAAATTTTACAAGATACTGTTTGGAATACAAAAAATATCTAATAAATTTTATTTGAAAATATTAAGAATAAATTTTACGGTTGCGATGATTATTCTTATTTTATGTTTTTCTATTGTCTTATATTCGACATATTTAGCATAAAAATTAACCTATCGAATGAAAGTCAGCTATTTAAGCTGTAGAGTGTTTTATAAAAAAATGCCGTCTGCAAATCTTTATTTCAGACGGCATTTTTTATTTTTTAAGTAATACTATTTCAGTATGGCTGGATTGTTTTCAGACGGCCTGAAGATTTAGTCGGCCGTTCCGCGTATTTCGTTGATTGGGATGCGCGGTGTATAAAGTATGTCGTAAGTCGGCTTGTCCAGCAGATCTTGCAGTGAGTATTGATCTAAATGATTGAAGAAGGCTTTGATGGCGCCGGTAATGATACCGGTTAGTCGGCAGGATGGGGTGATGAGGCATTCGTTGTTATCGCCCATGCATTCGACAACCTGCATTGGCTCAAGATGGCGCACGACTGCGCCGATATTGATGTTTTCAGGATTGTCTGCCAAGCGCAAACCGCCGCCTTTGCCGCGCACGCTGACCAGAAAACCGCCTTTGACTAATGAGGTAACCACTTTCATCAAATGGCTTTTGGAAATATTGTAAGTCTCGGCAATGGTGCCGATATTGACGAGGGTGTCGTCGTTGATGGCGGTATAAACCAATACGCGCAATCCGTAATCGGTATGTTGGGTCAGATACATGGCTGGCTCTTTAGATATTTTTATTATATGTCAAAAGCGTAGTGCTTGGAGAGGGGCTGTTTGACTTTATGTGGGATTGGGTTTCATAATATCCGAAACATTTGAATTAATCCAGTTTGACAAACTGTTACTATTATAACGAACTTATGAAGCCCTTGAAACGCCATCCTGCCTTAATAGAACTTTCCCGCGAACATCATGGCTCGCTGTCGTTGTGCGTCCGTCTCCTGCGTACGCCGGAGCAAAGCCATCAAGCGGAGCTGGATCCTCATTTTGTGGAGCTTGAGCCACATTTTTTGGAGGAGGAAACCATGTTTGCGCCGTATTGGGATAAAATTGAGCCTGCGTTGCGTCAGCGTTTTGAAGGCGATCATGCCAAATTGCGCGCGATGATGGCGCATCCTGAATATATGAATGAATCATGGAATAAGGAGTTTGCTGTCACTTTGCGCGATCATGCGCGCTTTGAGGAGCGCGAGCTTTTCCCTGCGATTGAACCTTTTTTGCCTTTGCCTGAAAATGTGTAACAGGGAAAGGAGTCGATGGCCGTCTGAAAAGTTTCAGTCGGCCTCTGTTGCTGTTTTATGATGATATAAAAATTTAAGGAACCACCATGACCGATTTGTTCAAACACCCGGTTTGGGCAATGGCCTTCCGCCCGTTTTATTCGTTGGCGGCTTTGTATGGCGCATTGTCTATACTGCTTTGGGGCTTCGGCTTTCAGGGTACGCCTGAGTTGCCGGGTTTTTATTGGCATGCCCATGAAATGATTTGGGGTTATGCCGGATTGGTTGTCATTGCATTTTTATTGACGGCCGTGGCGACTTGGACAGGCCAGCCGCCGACACGCGGTAAGGCGTTGGCCGGTTTGACCGCATTTTGGCTGTTGGCCCGCATTTGTATGTTTATCCCCGGTTGGGGGGTAACGGCAAGTGGCATATTCGGTACGATCTTTTTCTGGTATGGCGCGGTATGCATGGCTTTGCCGGTAATCCGTTCTCAAAACAAGCGCAACTATGTTGCTGTGTTCGCTATTTTTGTTTTGGGCGGCACCCATTTCGCCTTCCATCTGAAAGTACAGCCATTTGATGCCATCGCGCTGATGACCGGTTTGCAATCCGGTTTGATTATGGTGGCCGGATTTATCGGTTTGATCGGTATGCGGATTATCTCGTTCTTTACGTCCAAACGTCTGAATGTGCCGCAAATCCC
Source organism: Neisseria sp. P0006.S004 (assembly GCF_051963015.1). Taxonomy (NCBI): domain Bacteria; kingdom Pseudomonadati; phylum Pseudomonadota; class Betaproteobacteria; order Neisseriales; family Neisseriaceae; genus Neisseria; species Neisseria sp. P0006.S004. The sequence continues at coordinate 428,299 of NZ_JBQCUS010000002.1, forward strand.
CAGTCCTCAATGGGTGGCGCACGCTTCACTTTGGCTGCCTATGCTGACCGCCATGCTGATGGCGCATAACATTTTACCGGGACTGGCCGCGTTGTTTGCTCTGGCTGCTGGTGTGATTTTTACCGTGCAGGTGTACCGCTGGTGGTATAAAGCCGTGCTGAAAGAGCCTATGCTTTGGATTTTGTTTGCCGGCTATCTGTTTACCGGCTTGGGCTTGATTGCGGTCGGTCTTTCCTATTGGATTTCAAGTTTCCTGAATTTGGGTGTGCACCTTATCGGCGTTGGCGGTATCGGCGTGCTGACTTTGGGCATGATGGCACGAACCGCGCTTGGCCATACCGGCAACTCTATTTATCCGCCGCCTAAAGTGGTTCCTGTTGCCTTTTGGTTGATGATAGCCGCAACGGTTGTCCGTGTTTTGGCTACCTTTGTGAGCGGTACGGCATACACGCACAGTATTCGTTGCTCCGCCGCTTTGTTTGCCGCCTCTTTGCTGTTGTACGCATGGAAATATATTCCTTGGCTGATCCGTCCGCGTTCGGATGGTCGTCCGGGTTAACGGTTTGGCGAAATGAGAAGGCCGTCTGAAAAGTTTCAGACGGCCTTTATTGTTGATAATAAAAAAGCCTTTCAAAGTATGAAGGCTTTTCTTGAAACTGTGGCCTCGCCAACAGGAATCGAACCTGTATTTTACGCTTAGGAGGCATACGTTCTATCCGTTGAACTATGGCGAGGCGGTAAAGGAGGGGATTTTAAACCTTTCCGGCAAAAAAAGACAATAAGCCGGCGGCAATCAAAGGGCCGACCGGAATGCCGCCGACAAAGGCAACGCCGATAACCGTGCCGATTAATAATCCGGTTACCAAAACAGGCTGTTCGCTCATCAATGGAACGCCGCGTCCGGCAAGCCAGGCAACCAAAATGCCGATAAGGACGGCAGCAATCATTTTGAAATTGATAAACTCGGAAACCGGCGGAATCTGGATTTTACCGGAAACCAACGGACTCAATACGCCGATGGTCAGCAGGATGATGCCCAGATGCAAACCGTGTTTTTCCACCAAGGGAAGATATTGCGACAAGGCCGTCTGCTGCATGAGCAGCAATACCGCCGCCGAAATCGTAATCGAGTTGTTGTTGCTGACGACGCCCAAAAAAATCAGCGTAACCAGAAACAAAGGGACAAAGCTGAAATTCATCGGATTAAGATACTCGGGCCAAAGATTCTTTTGCCAGTTGGATCATGGCTTCTTTGACTTCGCTGTCAGGCAACACGTCCAATGAAGCGATGGCTTTGTCGACAGCTTTTTTCGCTTCGGAAATCGAATATGGCAAAGCGTCGGAATTAACGACATAGTCGTGGATTTTTTCAAAATAGCTGCGGTCAGCATTTTCCAAAGCATGGCGCACATCGTTTGCAGCCTGCTCGGAGCCGTTTCGCATCAGGTAAATCAATGGCAGGGTAGGTTTGCCTTCTGCTAAATCGTCACCGACGTTTTTGCCGATTTCTTCGGTTTCACCTGAATAGTCCAATACATCGTCAATGATTTGGAAAGCCGTACCGACGTACATGCCGTAGTCTTTTAAAGCTTGCTCGTGTTCGGGGGAAGCCTTGCCCAAAATTGCGCCGACTTGTGCGGCCGCTTCAAACAGTTTTGCTGTTTTGTATTGGATAACTTGGACGTATTGCTCTTCGGTAATATCCGTATTGCCGATGTTCATCAGCTGCATGACTTCGCCTTCAGCGATGATGTTGGTCGCATCTGCCATCACTTCCAAGATACGCATGCTGCCCGAACCAACCATCAGTTGGAAGGCGCGTGTATAGAGGAAGTCGCCGACCAAAACAGCCGCCGCGTTGCCGAAGAGGTTGTTTGCCGTTTTACGGCCGCGGCGCAAATCGCTTTCATCGACGACATCGTCGTGCAGGAGGGTGGAGGTGTGGATGAATTCCACCATCGCTGCCAGCGAGTACAATTTTTCATCGTCATGCCCGACTGCTTTGCCTGCCAAAATGGTAATAATCGGACGCAGGCGCTTACCACCCGCGCTGATGATGTATGTGCCGATTTGCGAAATCAGCGCAACATCGGATTGAACAGCTTGGTTGATGACCGCATTAACTTTGGCAAGGTCATCGGGCAGGTGGCGTTGGAAGTAAGGCAGGTTTTCGAGCATAAAACATTCTCTGTTGATAAAACGGAGCGGTGGCTCCAATGAATCTGTTTAAACCCGTACATTCGGTCGGGGTAATAATGTTGCATAAAGATATCAGCAATCCAGCGCGTGATTATATCAGTTAAAAAGCATGCAACATATCTTTCAGACGGCCTTTTCAGTTGTAAATAAAATAAATTTTGACAAAACAGGCAAATAGAAATAGAATAGCTCGTTTCGCACATGGTGTGCGGAATGTTAACCTAATTCTCATGGAGTTGAGTATGTACGCGGTCGTAAAAACCGGCGGTAAACAATACAAAGTTTCCGTTGGCGAAAAATTGAAAGTAGAACAGATACCAGCCGAACTCGACAGCCAAATCGAACTGACTGAAGTTTTGATGATTGCTGACGGCGAATCTGTAAAAGTAGGCGCACCTTTTATCGAAGGTGCAAAAGTAACAGCTAAAGTCGTTGCTCATGGTCGTGGTGAGAAAGTACGCATTTTCAAAATGCGTCGTCGCAAACACTACCAAAAACGCCAAGGCCATCGCCAAAATTTCACCCAAATCGAAATCGTGGCAATCGCCTAATTTCAAGTAAGTTCAGGAGTATTACAAATGGCAAGTAAAAAAGCAGGCGGTAGCACCCGCAACGGTCGCGATTCAGAAGCCAAACGCTTGGGCGTTAAAGCCTACGGCAACGAGCTGATTCCGGCAGGCTCTATCATCGTTCGTCAACGTGGTACTAAATTCCACGCAGGTGACAACGTAGGCATGGGCAAAGACCACACTTTGTTTGCTAAAGTCGACGGTTACGTTGAATTCAAAACCAAAGGCGCGCTGAACCGTAAAACCGTCAGCATCCGTCCTTACACCGGTTCTGAAGAATAATCGTTTTACGATTGAAAGCCGCATTCCTTTTCGGAATGCGGTTTTTGTTTGTCAGACTGTTTTGTCTGTTTGATAAAATCCGTATGTCGTGAAGCTTGATTTATATTAAGGCTAAAGTAAAAACGTGCTTACAATCGATGGCCTTTGTTTTATTCTATCGACTCTTTCTATATAATCTATCAAATGCCTTTGATTTACCCTCATGTAGCTAAACACAGTAAACTTAAGGCCGTCTGAAAAAATCCGTATCAGTTGAATACAAGGAATTCCTCCCATGAGCTTACACAGTGATATTCTCGTTGTCGGCGCAGGCCCTGCCGGATTAAGTTTTGCCGCAGAGTTGGCCGGAAGCGGTTTGAACATAACCCTGATTGAAAGAAGTCCTTTAGAAGTGTTGCAAAATCCGCCGTATGACGGCCGTGAAATCGCATTGACGCACTTGTCGCGTGAAATCATGCAGCGATTGGGTATGTGGGATTTGATTCCAAAAGACGAAATTTATCCTTTGCGCGATGCCAAAGTGTTGAACGGCCATTCCGATTACCAGCTCCACTTCCCGCAACCGACTCAGGCGCGCGGTGAGCCAGCGGACTGCTTGGGCTATTTGATCTCCAATCACAACATCCGCAAAGCCGCTTATGAAGTCGTGTCCAAATTGGACAACGTGAAAATTCTGACCGGCACCAATGTTAAAGAAGTCAAAACTTTTGACGATGAGGCGCAAGTTATTTTGGAAAGCGGCGAAGTATTGACCGGTCGTCTGTTGTTGGCCGCCGATAGCCGCTTCTCGCAAACGCGCCGTCAATTGGGCATTTCTTCAGATATGCACGATTACAGCCGCACCATGTTTGTGTGCCGCATGAAGCATACTCTGTCCAACCTGCATACCGCATATGAATGCTTCCACTACGGCCGCACCATTGCGTTGCTGCCTTTGGAAGAGCATTTGACCAATACGGTGATTACGGTGGACAGCGATAAAGCCGAAACGATTAAAAACATGTCGCCGGAAGAATTGGCAGCCAGCGTGAAAGAGCAACTCAAAGGCCGTTTGGGTGATATGGAATTGGTCAGCACCATTCACAATTATCCTTTGGTCGGTATGATTGCCCAACGTTTCTACGGCAAACGCAGCGCGTTGATCGGCGATGCCGCGGTCGGTATGCATCCGGTTACTGCGCACGGTTTCAACTTGGGTCTGGCAAGTGCCGATCTTTTGGCCAAATTGGTTCTCGAAGCCGAGCAACGCGGTCAGGATATTGGTGCGAAGAGCCTGCTGGAAAAATACAGTACCAAGCATATGCTTCACGCCCATCCGATTTACCACGGCACCAATATGCTGCTGAAACTCTTTACCAATGAAACTGCTCCGGCGAAACTGCTGCGCGGTTTGGTATTGCGTGCAAGCAATAACTTCCCGCCGCTGAAAAAACTGATTACCAAGCAATTGACCGGTTAATCATTTGAAAACATAAAAGGCCGTCTGAACGATTACAGTTTCAGACGGCCTTGTTTTTTATCTATTGCTTATTCGGCTAAAACCGATTCGGGCATTTCTTGACGGACGTTTAACGAAGTCAGTTTTTTGGTCAAAATGCTCAATACGATGCCGTAGGCAGGCAGGAAGAAGAGGGTGCAGATGGCGAGTTTGAACAGATAATCGACAAATGCGATGCCCTGCCAATTTGCCGCCATAAATTCATCGTTGCTCGCGTAAAAGGCAACGGCAAAAAACACCAGCGTGTCCAAAGCGTTGCCGACAACGGTGGAAGCAGTAGGGGCAGCCCACCATGATTTCAGACGGCGTAATCTGTTGAACACGAAAATATCGAGGATTTGCCCAAGCGCATAGGCGGAAAAGCTGGCCAATGCGATGCGGCCGACGAAGATGTTAAAGTCGGCTAAAGATGCCCAGCCTGTCCAGTTGCCGTCATGAAAGAGGACGGAGAAGACGTAAGAGAGCAGCAGGGCGGGGAACATCACCCAAAAAATAATCCGTCTCGCCAACGGAGCGCCGAAAATGCGCACGGTCAGGTCGGTAGCGAGGAAGATAAAGGGGAAGGAAAATGCGCCCCAAGTGGTAAAGATACCGAAAATTTGAAAGGGGAACTGCACCAGATAGTTGCTGGCGGCAATAATAAAAATATGGAAAAGCACCAGCCAGAAGAGCGCTTTCTTCTGCTGTGCGGCAGTAAATTCGTACATGGGAATCTTTCGGAAGTTTTTCAGACGGCATGAAGCCTTACGAGACTGTGCAATAAATAAAGTCTCGCAATAAAAAGGGCGGTTAGGCCGTCTGAACGGGATTATTGTGCGTCGTGTTCAAACAGGCGTTTGCGTGCCAAAGTTTCAAACTCTGTGCCTGCTTTGCCGTAGTTGGCAAACGGATGAATGGCGATGCCGCCGCGCGGTGTGAATTCGCCGAATACTTCGATGTATTTCGGATCCATCAGGGCGATGAGGTCTTTCATGATGATGTTGACGCAGTCTTCATGGAAGTCGCCGTGGTTGCGGAAGCTGAAGAGATAGAGTTTCAGGGATTTGCTTTCCACCATTTTGATATGGGGGATGTAGCGGATGTAGATGGTGGCAAAGTCGGGCTGGCCGGTCATCGGGCAGAGGCTGGTGAACTCGGGGCAGACGAATTTGACGAAATAGTCGTTGTCGGGGTGTTTGTTGTCGAACGCTTCCAAAATTTCAGGCGCGTATTCGCTCGGGTATTGGGTTTTCTGGTTGCCCAAAAGGGAGATGCCTTGCAGCTCTTCGTTGTTGCGGGACATGAGGTTTCCTTAGTTTTTTAATGTGGGAGGTTTTCGAACCACGGGGTGCGGATTGTAATATAAATTGCATGGCTTGTGCGGATTTTATAGCGATGAATCAGCAGGATAGCTTTCAGACGGCCTGTTTTGTATTTTATGAAACCTGTTTTCCGCTTTACAATAGCAGCCAATCAACAGGCCGTCTGAAAGTTTCGTATGTCTTTATCCCAACCCAAACGCATCCTGATCATCAAATTGCGCCATCATGGCGATGTGCTTTTGAGCACGCCGGTGGTCGATGCGCTGAAAACCCGTTTCCCCGATTGCGAAATCGATATGCTGGTGTATGCCGGTACGGGGCAGCTGATTGCCGATAATCCGCAGATTGCGCAGATTTTTACCATTGATCGAAATTGGAAGAAACTGGGTATATTCAAGCAGTTGGCGTGTGAAAAAAACCTTTTTTCAAAGCTGAAGGCACGCGATTACGACTGGGCTTTCAATCTGTCCGACCAATGGTGCGCGGCAATAATCGCCAAACTGTGCGCCCGTTGCAGCGTGGGTTTGGACTGCATCAAGCGTGATGGTTTCTGGTGGCGTTTCTGTCATGATTTTATCAACCATGAGCTGGATCCCAGCCATCATATCGTTGAAAACCAGTTGAATATCCTCGCGCCGCTTATCCAGCCGGAAGACGTGGCCGATGCGAAGGTACGCCTTTGGGTGGCGCAAGATGCAAGGGAAAGCATGCGGCAGAAATTGCGTGAGCAGGGTTGGAGCGGCGAAGATTATGTGTTGATGCACCCGGGTGCGCGTTGGCATTTCAAATGTTGGGAAGACGGCAAAAACGCCGCTATCGTACAGCTTCTGCTCAACAGCGGGCAGAATGTCGTATTGACCGCTTCCCCCGACAATGTCGAGCAATACATGCTTCAGGAAATTATAGGCCGTCTGAATATTCCGGAAGGCGGAAAAGTTTGGGTGTTGTCCGGATGCTTGAGCATGCGTGAATTGGCGGCGGCCATTGAGGGCGCCAAACTGTTTATCGGTGTCGATTCCACACCGATGCACATCGCCGCTGCTTTGGATAAACCGCAAATCGCTTTGTTTGGCGCGTCATGGGTGGACAAATGGCGTCCGTATTCCGAGCAGGCCGAAGTTATTTATGCCGGCGATTATGCAGAACTGCCTAACCCCGACAGCATCGATACCAACGATCCGACCCGTCTGTTGAAAGCGATTCCGTTGCAGGATGTGTGGGATAAAATTTCGGCCAAATTGGAGGCGTTGGAGGCTTAAAACCGCTTACCACGATCCGTTAAACGTTTTGGCTTTGCGCCAAAATGCCCATTTGGAACGGCGGCCGATTTCCAGCGTGCCGCCGTTTTCGCCGTCTGTGGCAATGCACACTGCTTTCAGACGGCCTGAATCAAGAGCGTTCCATAAAGGCGCAAACCAACGGGTTTCCCAGCTTTCCAAAATATCTTTGTATGCCCAAACATCGCCTGTCTGTAAGGTGGAAACCAAGTCGTCCAAAAAGATAAGGCCGTCTGAAACCGTGTTGCCTGTTTCTTGAACCATCTCAAACCAAGCCTTCAAATCATACGGCGCATCGAGTTTGGGCGTATCCGAAAAACGCGCCCATGCGCTGTCTGAAGCGATGATATCCGCAGACTGTGTACCGTCCGCATCATTCCACAGCCACAAACCGTTGATTTCCGGCAATCCTTGTTGTTCACGCGCCTGATTAATCGGATGCGTGTGGAAAAACATTTGGATTTCCGTCTGCATGGCCAACCAAGACACCGCATCTTGGCCGTGTGCCTGACCGTCCATTTCCGGCTGCCCGCACACATCCAAAACACATTCCGCGCCCCAATCTTCAATCTTCGGCATACTGAGCAGCCACATGCTTTCGCAAAGCGGCTCGAATTGCCAATCTTTATCTTGATAAAACGCCGACAAATCCGCACATAACCGTTGAGCCTCCTCTTTTTGGATGCCGATAAACTCGCCGCTGATAATGTTGACATGATGCATGCCCATCTGTTGCCAAACCGGAGAGGCAAAAGCGGCTGTGCGTTTTTGGCTTGTGTGGCGTAAACGTTGCACTTGGGCAATGAGGCTGCCGTTCCACAAATGGCGGCCGTAAAATTCAGACGGCCTGAGTGTTTCTTTGCGTAATGTGCCGTAACGCAAAAGACGGTTAAAAGCAGGTAAGGCAAGCGCAGGGACGGATTCGTCGGCAAAGCGGTTGAGCGAGGGGAGGGCGAGGGTCAGCTTCATAAGCGCAAATAGATAGAAAAACCGTTATTTTACGCGACAAATGATGCGTTTCGGAACCTTGCCCTCACGTACTCAAAAAGGGCCGTTCAGACGGCCGGTTTGGAAAAAACGGGCTGTCATGCTAAAATGCGTGGCGTAAATTTCAGAAAAACAGGGTGTAAATCAACACAATAGCCCTGATAATAACGTCAATCTCAAACACGACCTCATTCATTCCGAATGAAAACCTGATTTTCAGATCGGAAAAAAGACTCAAAGTCCTTTATCCCCAAAACTGTTTAAACCAGCAGGCGGTCGCAGCAGGCCGGATGTGCCGGCATTCTGCAAACCTAAAAAACAGACCGCCCCATTAAGGATAACGCGTGATTAAAAACAAATATTCCACTCGATTCAAAGCAACCCTCTTAGCGTTTCTGCTGCCGGCTTCAGGCATCATGACCGCATACGCCATTACCGACCCTCAACCTGCACAAACCGATTTCAAAGTCGAGCGTATTTCCGAAGAGCTGCCTGCCGTTTATGTGGAAACCAATACCTATCAATCCAGCTATTGGGCGCAAGAAGCCGTCCAAGCCGGCGACTCTTTGGCAGACGTTTTGACGCGCATGGGTGTCAACCAAGAAGACATCAAGCAAATCATGGCGAAAAACAATGCCAACCTCGACATGAAAAACCTGCGGACCAACCAATCCGTCAACATCCGCATCGATTCTTCAGGCCAAGTGACCGACGTTCAATTCTTTACCGATGAAGAATTGGAACGCAACTTGGTGGCTTTGGAAAAAGTTAAGGGCAAATGGCGCATCTCCAATGCCGAAATCGACATGAAAACCATGCCGACCCTGCGCTCCGTGCAAATCCGCACTTCCGCCATCGGCGATATGCTCCGTGCCGAAATCCCTTCCGAAGTGTATATCCAGCTCAAAGAAATCTTTGCCGACTCGTTCAATATGAGTGATTTGAAAGAAGGCGATACCGTACGCCTTTTGTACAACAGCATGTATTTCCGCGGCCAACAAATGGCCGTCGGCGATATTTTGGCGGCTGAGGTGGTCAAAGACGGCAAAACCTACCAAGCCTATTATTACAGCCAAGGCAAAGGCGACGAAGAAAGCGGCAGCTACTACGATCAAAACGGTAAGTCGCTGCAACAAAAAGAAGGCTTTAATACCGAGCCTGTTGCATACACGCGCATTTCTTCCCCGTTCGGTTACCGTGTCCATCCGGTTTTGCATACCGTCCGTATGCACACCGGTATCGACTATGCCGCTCCGACCGGTACGCCGATTAAGGCCGCTGCCGACGGCGAAGTGATTTTCAAAGGTTGGAAAGGCGGTTACGGCAATACCGTGATGATTCGCCATGCCAACGGCGTGGAAACCCTGTACGGCCACATGAGCGCGTTCAGCCCTGCCGACGGCAGAGTCCGTGCCGGCGAAGTGATTGGTTTTGTGGGTACAACCGGCCGTTCTACCGGTCCGCACCTGCACTACGAAGCACGCGTCAACGGCCAGCCGGTCAACCCGACTACCGTCGCCCTGCCGACGCCGAAATTGACCCCGACCAATATGGCCGCGTTCCGCAAACAGCAAAAAGATGCCAGCACGATGTTGTCTACCATCCGCTCTTTGCCGGTTTCCGTAGCTCAGCTGGATTAATAAGATAAAGGCCGTCTGAATAAGGTTTCTTTCAGACGGCCTTTTCCATTAAAATCGATACCTCGACGCCCACGTTTACTCAGAGAAAGCTTATGTCTGCTCATCAGCCCATTATCCAATCCCTGCTTGATACCGACCTGTACAAATTCACCATGCTGCAAGTCGTGTTACACCAATTCCCGCAAACACACAGCCTTTACGAATTCCGCTGCCGCAACAAAGAGATGGTGTATCCGCTGGCCGATATTCAAGAAGACTTGGAACGCGAGCTCGACGCCCTGTGTCAGCTGCGCTTTACCCATGACGAACTCGACTATCTGCGCAGCCTGCGCTTTATCAAAAGCGACTTTGTCGATTATCTCGAACTTTTCCAACTCCAACGCCGCTTCGTCCAAGTCAGCCCTGACGATCAAGGCCGTCTGAACATCCGCATCGAAGGCCCGATGATACAGGCGATGTTCTTCGAGATTTTCATTCTTGCCATCGTCAACGAACTCTATTTCCGCCGCTTGGAAACGCCTGCCGTCATTGAAGAAGGCGAGCGCCGTTTGCAGGCCAAAGCGCAACAGCTGAAGGAAATTGCGGCTACACAAAATCCGAATGATCCGCCGTTCCTTATTTCCGATTTCGGTACGCGCCGCCGCTACACCCTTGCATGGCAGGAACACGTTATCCGTACCTTATTGGAAGCTGCTCCCGACATCGTGCGCGGTACCAGCAACGTTTATCTGGCCAAAAAACTCGGTATCACACCCATCGGCACCATGGCGCACGAGTTCCTCCAAGCCTTCCAGGCCTTGGACGTACGTTTGCGCAATTTCCAAAAAGCCGCGCTGGAAAGCTGGGTGCATGAATACCGCGGCGACCTCGGCATCGCTCTGACCGACGTGGTCGGCATGGATGCCTTCTTGCGTGATTTCGACCTGTACTTCGCCAAACTCTTCGACGGCCTGCGCCACGACAGCGGCGATCCTTATGTTTGGGGCGACAAAGCCTACGAGCATTACAAAAAACTCAAAATCGACAGTCGCACCAAAATGCTGACCTTTTCAGACGGCCTCGATATTGAGCGTTCATGGGCGTTGCACCAATACTTCAAAGACCGTTTCAAAACCAGTTTCGGTATCGGTACCAATCTGACCAACGACTTGGGACATACGCCTTTGAACATTGTTTTGAAACTCGTCGAGTGTAACGGACAATCCGTCGCCAAGCTCTCCGACTCTCCGGGCAAAACCATGACCACCAACAACACCTTCCTCGCTTACCTGCGCCAAGTGTTTGACGTACCGGAGCCGGAAGAGAAAGCCTAAAAACAAAGGCCGTCTGAAATGTTCAGACGGCCTTTTTAATTAATCCATATCGCTTTCGGGCAATTCTGCCGAACCCATGCGGCGCAGGATGATATTGGTTTTGTTGTGCATCCGTTTGCTCTTAGGATGGTCTGCGTAAAACAGCGGAGCCGGAACGCGCGCCGTGAGTTTGGCGGCTTGTTGGCGGGTGAGGGCAGAGGCAGGTTTCTTGTAGAAATACTGGGATGCCGCTTCCGCGCCGAATACGCCGTAGTGCCATTCGATTGAGTTTAGATACAGCTCAAAAATGCGGTCTTTGTCGGTAACGGCTTCCATCATCGCCGTAATCGCCGCTTCTTCGCCTTTGCGGATATAGCTGCGGCTTTCGTTGAGAAACAGGTTTTTCGCCAGTTGTTGGCTGATGGTCGAACCGCCGGCTTTGACTTCGCCGCTTTGCTTATTGCGTTTCATGGCGTATTTGATGCCGTTCCAGTCAAAGCCGCTGTGTTCGGCAAAGTTGGCGTCTTCGGACGCAATCAGGGCTTTTTTGAGGTTGACGGAGATTTGGTCGTAAGGCACCCAGCGGTAATCCAGCTCGACATCGCGGCCTTCTTTTGCAAACTGGCTCATGCGCATGGACATGAAGGCGGTTTTGCTGGGCGCGACGGCGCGGTAGGTAATGATGTTGCCGTACACATAAGCGTTGAAGAAAATGAAGATGCCGATGGGCAGGGCAATCAGCCATTTGATGATGCGGAACATGGTTACAAGGCTTTCATGTATTCGATAACGGGGCGGATATCGGGCGTAAATCCGCGCCAAATATGGTAAGAAGCGGCAGCCTGACCGACCAGCATGCCCAGGCCGTCTGAAACTTCGGCCGCACCGTTGTTTTGGGCAAAGTTCAAAAACGCCTGCGCCGCGTCGCCGTAAACCATATCGTAGGCAAGGCGGCAGTTGCGGAAAATTTCAGGGCTGACGGCAGGAAGCTGACCGCTCAAGCTGCCGGACGTGCCGTTGATGATGATATCAAAACCGCCGTTCAAATCCGCCATTGGGATGGCTTCAATGCCGAAAAGTTGCGCCAATTCCTCGGCTTTGGCATGAGTACGGTTGGTAATGACGATACGGGCAGGGCGGTGTTCTTTCAACACTGGAATCACGCCGCGTACCGCGCCGCCTGCGCCCAAAAGCAAAATGGTTTTGCCTTCGATGGCAATGTTTTTGACCTGTGTGATGTCGTTGGTCAAGCCGATACCGTCAGTGTTGTCGCCGCGTATTCTACCGTCTTCAAGCCACACCAGCGTATTGACCGCGCCGGCAGCCAAAGCGCGGTCGGAATGCTCGTCTGCCAGCGCAAAAGCTTCCTGCTTGAATGGGACGGTTACATTCGCACCTTGCCCACCCTCGGCGCGAAACGCCGCAACAGCCTCGGCAAAACCGCCGATTTCGGCACAAATGCGCCCATATTCGATGGCCGCGCCTTCCTGCAGCGCAAATTGCTGATGGATTTGCGGCGATTTACTGTGTGCAACGGGGTTGCCGAAAACGGCGTAACGCGGAGTGTTGTTCATAAAACGGGTCTGAGAAAACAAAAGAAAAGAGTGCTTATTATAGCGGTCTTTATGTTAAGAAAGCGTAATGTAAAATTGTTGACAATTAAACGGTCTGAAACTATATTTCATTGCGTAAAAACGGGTGCCCTGATGTATTTCAGACGGCCTTACCGTGGTAGAATAACAACTTAAACCCATTCCCTCAGGAGCTGAAGATGTCCATCAAAGACGCTGTAAAACTGATTGAAGAAAGCGAAGCCCGCTTCGTAGATTTGCGCTTTACCGATACCAAAGGCAAGCAGCACCACTTTACCGTACCTGCCCGCATCGTCCTCGACGATCCCGAAGAATGGTTCGAAAACGGTCAAGCGTTTGACGGTTCGTCCATTGGCGGTTGGAAAGGTATTCAGGCTTCAGATATGCAGTTGCGCCCCGATGCGTCTACGGCCTTCGTTGATCCTTTCTACGACGATACCACCGTTGTCTTTACCTGCGACGTTATCGATCCGGCCGACGGCCAAGGCTATGACCGCGACCCCCGCTCTATCGCACGCCGCGCCGAAGCCTATTTGAAATCTTCCGGTATCGGCGACACCGCCTATTTCGGTCCCGAGCCTGAATTCTTCGTTTTTGACGGCGTAGAATTTGAAACCGACATGCACAAAACCCGTTACGAAATCACTTCCGAAAGCGGCGCATGGTCAAGTGGCCTGCACATGGATGGTCAAAACACCGGCCACCGTCCTACCGTTAAAGGCGGTTACGCACCTGTTGCGCCGATTGATTGCGGTCAAGATCTGCGTTCCGCCATGGTCAATGTTTTGGAAGAACTCGGCATCGAAGTGGAAGTTCATCACGCCGAAGTCGGTACCGGCAGCCAAATGGAAATCGGTACCCGTTTCTCCACTTTGGTTAAACGTGCCGACCAAACCCAAGACATGAAATACGTGATTCAAAACGTTGCCCATAACTTCGGCAAAACCGCCACCTTCATGCCTAAACCCATCATGGGCGACAACGGCAGCGGTATGCACGTTCACCAATCCATTTGGAAAGACGGTCAAAACCTGTTCTCAGGCGACGGCTATGCCGGTTTGTCCGATACCGCCCTTTATTACATCGGCGGTATCATCAAACACGCCAAAGCCCTGAACGCGATTACCAATCCGTCCACCAATTCTTACAAACGCCTCGTGCCGCACTTTGAAGCGCCGACCAAATTGGCATACTCTGCCAAAAACCGTTCCGCTTCCATCCGTATTCCGTCTGTGAACAGCAGCAAAGCACGCCGCATCGAAGCGCGTTTCCCTGATCCGACCGCCAACCCATACTTGGCATTTGCCGCTTTGTTGATGGCCGGTTTGGACGGTATTCAAAACAAAATCCATCCGGGCGACCCTGCCGATAAAAACCTCTACGATCTGCCGCCGGAAGAAGATGCATTGGTGCCGACCGTTTGCGCTTCTTTGGAAGAAGCACTGGCCGCCCTCAAAGCCGACCACGAATTCCTCCTGCGCGGCGGCGTATTCAGCAAAGACTGGATCGACAGCTACATCGCCTTTAAAGAGGAAGATGTCCGCCGTATCCGCATGGCGCCACATCCGCTGGAATTTGAAATGTATTACAGCCTGTAAAACAGCTGAGGCATTTTAAATAGTAAATCAAAGGCCGTCTGAAACTGGATTTGAAGTTTCAGACGGCCTTTAGGCTTGAAATAGATAGGGTAATTGAATCAGGTATGATAGCGAGAAGCAATGAATCATACCGTTTGAAAACCTTTATGGAATCGGTACTGCGTGTTAAATTTCAGCATGACAGGCCTTTTATTAAAGATATTCGCCATTACTTTATAGTGAACCAGTCTTCAAATTTAATCCGCAAGGTAAAGGCATTACTTGGGAAGAGCGAAGAGCTGAAAGAGTCTTTCGATTCGGATAAGACAGAAGAAGATTAAAGCCTCGGGCCGTCTGAAAGGATATTTAAGGATATTTTTTGTTTTCAGACGGCATGTTTGATAAGGAAAACCATGTTTGCAAATTTTGATTTAGGCGTATTTCTGCTGGCAGTATTGCCCGTGTTGTTGGCCATTACCGTGCGCGAAGTGGCACGCGGTTATACGGCGCGGTATTGGGGCGACCATACCGGCGAGCAGCTTGGGCGTTTGACCCTCAATCCGCTGCCGCACATCGACCCTGTCGGTACGATTGTCGTGCCGTTGGTGTGTCTGATGATAGGCAGTTTTCTGTTTGGTTGGGCGCGTCCTATGCCCATCGATTCGCGTAATTTCCGTGATCCACGCCGCGCGTGGCGTTGGGTGTCGATTTCAGGCCCGATTGCCAATCTGATTTTGGCGTTCTTTTGGGGTTTTGTCGTCGTACTTGCTGCGTATGTACCTGAGTCTTATCAAGCACCCTTGGCGCAGATGGCCGGTTACGGCGTGATGGTGAACTCGATTTGGGTCGCATTCAGCCTGATTCCGATTTTGCCTTGGGACGGTGGTATTTTTATCGATACCTTTCTCAACGCCAAACAGTCCATGCAGTTCCGTAAAATCGAGCCATACGGCACATGGATTATCCTGATCCTGTTGTTTACCGGCCTGCTGGCCAAACTGATTTGGCCGATTATCGCCATGATTCAGGCCGCAGTGCAGATGGTTGTCATGCTGTTTATTTAAATGTTTTGGCTGAAAAGGCCGTCTGAAACTCAGGTTCAGACGGCCTTTTTCATTGTGCAACATGTAAATACGATTGGAAAAGTTGCTTAAAAATTGTACAATTTCAGCCCTTTCAATTTGGCGCACACATCATGCACATCGGCGGCTATTTCATTGACAACCCCATCGCACTTGCCCCCATGGCAGGCATTACGGACAAACCGTTCCGCCTGATTTGCCGCGAGTTTGGCGCAGGGTGGGTGGTATGCGAAATGCTGACCAGCGATCCGAGCTTGCGCCATACCAAAAAAACCTTGCGCCGCAGCGATTTTGAAGGCGAGGGCAGAGTGGTGGCCGTGCAGATTGCCGGCAGCGATCCGCAGCAGATGGCGGAAGCCGCGCGGTATAACGTCGGCTTGGGCGCTCAGGTGATTGATATAAACATGGGCTGTCCGGCCAAAAAAGTCTGTAATGTGCAGGCGGGCAGCGCATTGATGCAAAACGAGCCGTTGGTTGCCGAAATCTTGAAAGCCGTTGTAAATGCGGTGGACGTACCCGTTACCCTCAAAACCCGTTTGGGCTGGCACGATGAACATCAAAACTTGCCGACTATTGCCAAAATCGCCGAAGAATCAGGCATCGCTGCCCTTGCCATACACGGACGTACACGCACGCAGATGTACAAAGGCGAAGCGCGTTACGAACTGATTGCCGAAACTAAAGGCCGTCTGAACATCCCCGTTTGGGTCAACGGCGATATCACTTCGCCGCAAAAAGCAGCCGCCGTCCTCAAACAAACCGCTGCCGACGGCATCATGATAGGGCGCGGCGCACAAGGCAGACCGTGGCTTTTCCGTGATTTAAAACATTATGCCGAACACGGCGTTTTGCCGCCGGCCTTGAGCTTGGCAGAATGCAATACCACCATTTTGAACCACATCCGCGCCATGCATGAATTTTATGGCGAAGTCGCCGGCGTACGCATCGCCCGCAAACACATCGGCTGGTATATCGATGAAATGCCCGACGGCGAACAAACACGCCGGGAAATCAACCGCTTGGACAGTGCCTCAGCACAATACGATACCCTTGCCGCCTATCTTGAGACGCTTTCAGAGAAAACCGACCGCTGGGTATGCCACTATCGGGAAGGCTAAAGGGTTTCAGACGGCCTTTTTCTTTTTGGGAAGTAAATATGAAATTGACCTCACGGTTCAAACGCTTCGGCATAGCCGCACTGTTGCTGACAGGATTTGGTATTTATGTTTATGACTACAATCTGATAGCCTGTAAATTAATGGATCGCTATTGGAATGAAGACAAGGGCAGGTGCATGAATCCTGATTGTCGTCAACATGATGCTTGTATGCTGAGTGCAGGTAAGGATAAAGCAACATGCGAAACCATCCGTCCCGGTGATAGTTTGGATAAGGCTTGGTATGTTCTGGGCAAGCCTTGGTATGAGGAGAATGGGCGTTTCTTTTGGAGTAATAAAGATGGAACTCATGTAGCAGAAATCGAACCTGACGGAGAAAAGGTTGGCAAGATTACTTGCTTTGAGGAGTAGGTTGTGTGAGGAGATGGTTTCAGGAAACCCTATGTTTCAGTTGATTAAACGTTTATTTTCTACAAAGCATCAAGCTGATTCCATGTTTCCACGCAATCGTTTCGAACATGTGGATTGGGAACAGGAATTGGCCGATGCTGCTCGTCGTCTGGTCAATGATGATGGACATTATGACGAACAAGGCAATACGGTTGAGCTGGAGTTAAGTGAGAGTGCACATAATATCCTGCTGTATTTTGCTTCAGGAAATGAAGCTCAATACATGGAAATCCTGCAGAATTTGAACGCATGGGATAATCAGGTTCAAGCATCTTTGGAAAAAGAGGATCAATCGCCTATTCCTAGAGCTTATCAAGAAATAGGATATAACCGCCAATCTTGGAAAAAGGTGCGGCAATTTCATGTTTGGATAGTCAATTGTGAAGAAAAACCGTATTCCATCCATTACGTTGCCGATCATGTCAATAATGAATTTGTTATTTATCTGGCTCAAGAAAATGGCGTGTGGCAGGCGTTTTGGGACAGTAAATTACAGAAATCTATTTCAAAATAAGATATTGATAGCTAATCAAAAATAAATATAAATCGGATAGGGTAAATTCAATCAAATCAAATAAACGTCGTCTGAATGTTCAGACGGCCTCATCATTTAAAAACAAATCTAAAGAAAGACAATCACGATGAATCAAACGACGACTGACATTGCGCAATGTATTGAACAAAACTTACGACAATACTTCAAAGACTTGGATGGTACGGAACCTTGCGGCGTGTATGATATGGTATTACATCAAGTGGAAAAGCCAATGCTTGCCTGCGTGATGGAGCAATGCGGCGGCAACCAGTCTAAAGCGGCCGTTATTTTGGGTTTGAACCGCAATACCCTGCGTAAAAAATTACAACAGCACGGTATGCTGTAATACGGCAGGGCAATCCGTCCTGACGGTCGAAGGAGAAATAACAATGCAAAATCCGAATAAATTAAATATCCATTTCATCTTGCACGAGGCATTTGAAGTGCCGGGAGCATATTTGAAATGGGCGCAATGGCGCGGACATAACATCAGTACAACCAAAGTGTACGAAAGGGAAACCCTGCCTGACAATGTGGACGATATAGATTTTTTGATTGTGATGGGCGGGCCGCAATCGCCTGATGAAGACAGGCAGGCATTCCCGTATTACGACCCCGAATCCGAGCTGCGCCTGATGCGTCAGGCGATGGCGGCGGATAAATATATTGTCGGCGTGTGTTTGGGTGCGCAGCTTTTATCCGTTGCCTACGGCGCGCGCCACACACGCAGCCCTGAGCGTGAAATCGGCATTTATCCGATTGAGCTGACGGCGGAAGGTTTGGCGGATGCCCATGTTTCCCTGTTGGGCAAAACCCTGAATACCGGCCATTGGCACGGCGATATGCCCGGTTTGACGGATAAGGCGGTTGTGTTGGCAACCAGCAAAGGCTGTCCGCGCCAGATTATCCGTTTTGCGCCCAAACATTATGCCTTCCAGGCTCATTTGGAGTTTGACCGTGAAGCCGTCGGGCTGCTGATTGCGGCGGACGGACGCGAAAATGTGGCCGAACAAAGCCAAGCCCAAACTTATGTCCAGCATCCGGATAAAATCGAAGCGGCGGATTTCAGTGAAATGAATGCCAAACTCTTCGACTTTTTGGATTCGCTGACGCAGTCAAAATAAAAAAGGCCAACCCTACAGGCCGTCTGAATAATAAATATAGAGAAGAAACGATTAACCCTTTTTAAAAGGTCGGACCATGTTCTATCAAATACTTGCCCTGCTGATTTGGGGCAGCTCTTTTATCGCTGCCAAGTATTCTTACGAGATGATCGACCCTGCGCTGATGGTTGAGGCACGGTTGTTGATTGCCGCATTGATGGTGCTGCCGTCGTGCCGTCGCCATTTGGGTAGGATTCCGCGGAGCGAGTGGAAGCCGTTGTTGTGGATTTCCTTTGTCAACTACGTTGTCGTTTTGATGCTTCAGTTTATCGGTTTGAAATATACATCTGCCGCCAGCGCGGTTACCATGGTCGGGCTGGAACCCTTGCTGGTGGTTTTTGTTGGTCATTTCTTTTTCAACGACAAAGCGAAAATTTACCACTGGATTTGCGGTGCGGCGGCGTTTGCCGGCGTGGGCATGATGGTAATGGGCGGCGCGGAAGAGGGCGGTACGATTGACTGGTTCGGCTGTCTGCTGATTTTGCTTGCGGGATTGGGTTTTGCAGGCGTGATACGTCCGAGCCAGCAGATGGTTGCCCGTATCGGTGCGCCCGCATTTACCGCGGCTTCCATGTCGGTGGCGGCGGTGTTGTGTCTGCCGTTTTCGCTGGTGTTGGCAGACAGTTATCAAATCAACTGGTCATGGGGCGGTACGCTGTCGATTTTATATATGGGGATCGGTTGCAGTTGGCTTGCCTATCTGTTGTGGAACAAAGGCATGAACAAAGTCCCTGCCAACGTCTCCGGCCTACTGATTTCGCTTGAGCCTGTCATCGGCGTTATCATGGCGGTGTTAATTTTGGGCGAACATTTAAGCGCTATGTCTGCGATGGGCATTACCGTCGTTATTGCGTCCACTTTTGTCGCCGGTATGCTGGCACGTGTCAGCAACAAACACAAAAAGGCCGTCTGAAAACAGTTTCAGACGGCCTGAAGTAAGCAGTATCTTTTTTCAATAAAACATTTTGGGAAAATTTCTATGAAACGCATTATCTCCCTGCTTTTGCTTGCCTGCCCCGTTTTGGCGTCGGCAGCACCCGATAACGACAAAGCCGCCGTACAGGCCGTCATTGCCAAGTATTACAACCGACCGCTTGCCGCGCACAAATGCCAGCTTACCGAGCCGCCGAAAGACAGTGAGACAGCATCTGACAATATCATGTATTGCATGAAACCTGTCGCCGACCATACCGTAACACGCAACGGCAAAGCCGCGCGCTATGTGTTGTACACAGGTTTTGCCTACGATATGGAACAAAAAGTAAAACAGGATGCCCATGCTTCTTCCGGTCTGGCAGAATTGTTTGTTTTGGAGAAAGCAGACGGCAAGTGGGCAATCAAACAGCACGGAAAAGATAAAATCGGCGCATGGGGCGAGCCACCGGAGAATAAGGAATGGAAGTTTGTTCAGGTGGGCGCACAAAACTGGGGCTATGTTGCCGAATCAAGTTATACAGGCCAAGGCGACACGATGACTTCGCAAAACTTCCTGTTTACCGATGATAGTAACCGAATCCGCAACAGTGTCATGATCAGCGGTAACGATAACGGCGCATATTACGGCAATTGCGATGAATATAAAGGGCGCGAAAAACGCCTCTGCGAAGACACGTTTGTCAGCATGGAAGCCAAAATTGCTTTTGACAAAAGCCGTCCTGCCGTATCCGGCGTATGGGCGTTGGCTGCAAAACTCAGCGGCGTATCAGGAAAGAAAAATTATAAAAATCAGAAATATATTTTCCCTTATAACGGCAAAACCCACGTTGCCCCCAAAAACTATCCCTTAGGCGGACAATAGTTTCCTTGAAAAACGCTTTTATCAAACCACTACTACCTCAAGTCAAATCCCGTGAAAGACACTCATAAACTCTGGGCCGCCCTCATCATTACCGGCATTATCGGCGGCATGGTCGGCATTGTATTAACCGAAATCATGCACACGATTCAACATCTTGCCTACGGTTACGGTTCAGACGGCCTATACGTTTCATTCCGAGAGGGCGTAGCGCAGGCAAGTCCGGAGCGACGTATCGGCGTGATGACCTTTTGCGGCGCGGTGGTCGGCTTGGGGTGGTGGTTGCTCAAACGCTACGGCAGGCCGCAACCGAGTATTAAAGCCGTGGTTAAAAATCCGCTCGCCGGTTTTCCGTTTTTTGAAACCGTCAGCCATGCACTGTTGCAAATCATTACCGTCGGGCTTGGCTCGCCGCTCGGCCGCGAAGTTGCACCGCGCGAAATGACCGCCGCCTTTGCTTCAGTAGGCGTCAACCGTTTCGGGTTGAGCGAAGACGACACAAGGCTGGTCATCGCTTGCGCCTCGGGTGCAGGTTTGGCGGCTGTGTATAACGTGCCGCTCGCCTCCACACTTTTTATCCTCGAAGCCATGCTGGGCGTATGGACGCAGCAAGCCGTCGCCGCCGCATTGCTGACTTCCGTCATCGCCACCGCCGTCGCGCGCATCGGCCTGGGCGACGTGCAGCAATATCATCCGGCCAACCTTTCCATCAACACCTCATTACTTTGGTTTTCCGCCATCATCGGCCCGATACTGGGCGTAACCGCCGTCTTTTTCCAGCGCACCGCCCAAAAGTTCCCCTTCATCAAGCGCAACAATATCAAAATCATTCCTTTGGCCGTCTGTATGTTTGCACTCATCGGCGTGATTGCCGTTTGGTTTCCCGAAATTTTGGGCAACGGCAAAGCAGGCAACCAACTGACTTTTGGCGGCTTGACCGACTGGCAACACAGCCTTGAGCTGACCGCCGTCAAATGGCTGGTCGTCTTGATGGCACTTGCCGTCGGCGCATACGGCGGCCTGATTACCCCGTCCATGATGCTCGGCAGTACCATTGCCTTTACAGCTGCCGCCGCGTGGAACAGCGTTTTCCCAGAAATGTCCTCCGAAAGCGCGGCCGTTGTCGGCGCCGCCGTTTTCCTTGGCGTTTCCCTCAAAATGCCACTGACGGCCATCGTCTTTGTTTTAGAACTCACCTACGCCCCCGTTGCCTTACTCATGCCATTATGTGCAGGCATGACAGGCGCAGTATGGGTAGCAAAGAAAATGGGATTTAAATAGTCAAAAGCATCAGGCCGTCTGAAACCAAGTTTCAGACGACCTTTTGCAATAAAATTGTCAACAATATCTATAAAAACCTACTGCCAAAAAGGCGAAAATAGCGGATAATACCGCCCTGAAAATTCATCCCATACTGATTAAACCTTCAACAAAGGAAATCCCATGTCTTCCATCAAACGCGCCCTGATCAGCCTATCCGACAAGACAGGCGCAGTCGAATTTGCACAAACCCTGACCAAGCTCGGTGTTGAAATCCTCTCTACCGGCGGTACAGCAAAGCTCTTGGCTGATGCAGGCGTCCCCGTTATCGAAGTTGCCGACTATACCGGCTTCCCCGAAATGCTCGACGGCCGCGTGAAAACCCTGCATCCGAAAATCCACGGCGGCATCCTCGGCCGTCGCGATTTAGATGAACACGTCGCCAAGATGGAAGAACACAGCATCGGCAACATCGACCTCGTGTGCGTCAACCTCTACCCCTTCGCCGCTACCATCGCCAAACCAAACTGCACACTGGAAGACGCGATTGAAAACATCGACATCGGCGGCCCGACCATGGTGCGCTCTGCCGCGAAAAACTGGAAACACGTCGCCATCGTTACCGACACAGCCGATTTCCCCGTTATCGCCGCCGAACTCGAAGCCAACAACGGCGCATTGAGCGACAAAACCCGTTTCAACCTTTCACGCAAAGCATTCAGCCATACCGCCCAATACGACGGCATGATTTCCAACTACCTGACCTCGCTTTCAGACGACGTCTTGAGCGGCCAGCCCCAAATCGGCGAATTTCCAAGCCAGTTCAACCAAAGCTGGATTAAAGTGCAAGACATGCGCTACGGCGAAAACCCGCACCAACGCGCCGCGTTCTACCGCGATATTTACCCAGCCGCAGGCAGCCTTTCCGCCTACAAACAGCTGCAAGGCAAAGAATTGTCGTACAACAACATCGCCGATGCCGATGCCGCATGGGAAGCCGTCAAATCCTTTGACTCACCGGCCTGCGTGATTGTGAAACATGCCAATCCGTGCGGCGTAGCCATCGCCTCCAATACCCTGGATGCCTACAAACTCGCCTACGCTACCGATACCACCAGCGCATTCGGCGGCATCATCGCCTTCAACCGCGAAGTGGACGGCGAAACCGTCAAACAAATTACCGACAACCAATTTATGGAAGTCCTCATGGCGCCGAAGTTCACCGCCGAAGCCCTCGAAATCGCCGCTGCCAAGAAAAACGTGCGCGTATTGGAAGTGCCGCTTGAGGCAGGTGCCAACCGCTTTGAACTCAAACGTGTCGGCGGCGGACTATTGGTACAAACCCCCGACATCCACCGCCTCAACCGCGCCGATTTGAAAGTCGTCTCCAAACGCCAACCGACCGAGCAAGAATGGAACGACCTGATGTTTGTTTGGAACGTCGCAAAATACGTCAAATCCAACGCCATCGTCTTCGGCAAAGGCGGCCAAACCTACGGCATCGGCGCAGGCCAAATGAGCCGCGTGGACAGCACCCGCATCGCCGCCCGCAAAGCTCAAGATGCCAATCTCGACCTCAACGGCGCATGTGCCGCTTCCGATGCCTTCTTCCCATTCCGCGATGGCGTAGATGTCATTGCCGAGCAGGGCATCAAAGCCATCATCCATCCGGCAGGCTCCATGCGCGACCAAGAAGTCTTTGACGCAGCGGACGAACACGGCATCGCCATGGTTATAACCGGCATCCGCCATTTCCGCCACTAATAAGCTGATATAAAATAAAGGCCGTCTGAAAACAAAGTTTCAATATCATGAAACCCATTTTCAGACGGCCTTCTTCAATCATCAAACAATTTAGCGGACTAACTGCAAATCAGGACAAAACAACCAAGTTCCAGCCAGCCCGATTAATGCAGCAACACGACGCCACACAACCCTAAAACCAACCCACTCAGAGAAAAAACATGAAACACATCCTCCTCATTCTTACCCTCGCCACACTCACCGCCTGCGCCTCCAGCCACACCGGCGGCTACGGCTATGCCGGCAACAACGGCGCCTCCGCAGGCGTGACCCAAACATTCCGTTGGTAAGGCCGTCTGAAAAACAACATAGTTTTCTACAATAGAGAACAAACAAATCCCAAACGTAAAGGCAAGTTTTACACTTGCCTTTTTAACGCCGTCCATCGGCTTAATAGCGCATAAATTCGTATCATTTGTTCACTATTTATATGTTAGGAAACGTAAAAGGCCGTCTGAAAACAGGCAATACAAACCCGTTACACGTTTCAAGCCGATCTTCAATACAAATTTCATTAATTCTCTAAATAAAAGCCCATATTTAAATCTATCACCAAAGAAACTATTTAAATCATATATTATTCAGTAATCATTATTGTTTGAGAATAAAAAAGTAAAATCAAATAGCTAGAAAAGCCGTTTAAAAAAAGCAACAAGTAAATTTAACGGGCATGACCGTTGAGGCCGAAAAAGTAACACTTTATCGGAAGAGTTGATTTACGAAACCAAACGCATATAAAATTTGGACAAGGATTCCGAATGCATTGAAAGAAGCTGACAAAAAGTGACTTGTTAAGAAACAAGCTGACAAAAAACGGCACATCGTTTCCCAAACTTCACAAGCTTCCCAAAATGTATCAGCATAAAATCCCATAAAACAGGCTTTTAGCTGCTATTCGGCCGAGTGGAGACTTTTGGCACGGGAATTGCATACAGGAGATTACGGCATGAAACCGCATAAAGGGGAGACTCTGAAATGCGGCAAATGTGTGGACAGGCGGTTTACAGCCGAGCAACACGTCCCAAAAGAAATCAAACCCCTTACAGGAAAATCGATATGAATAAAGTCTTTAAAGTCATTTGGAACCACGCGACCCAGACATGGACCGCGGTTTCCGAAATCAGCCATGCACACGGCAAAAAATCCGCTTCTGACAAGCGTAAAGCCGTAGCTGCTGCAGTGGTTGCAGCAGGTGCTTTGATGGCATCTAGCGGAGCAGAGGCCGATGTAAGATTGGGAGGTAGCGCAGTAAACATCACTCCTGATGGCACTTACAACGGTTCTAACAGAAACGTTGGTGTGAACTCTGTTGTAGTGGGTTATCAAAATACTGCCAGCAGCCAAGATGGCACTATCGCTTACGGTGCTAACAATACTGCGACTGCAAACGCAGCATTGGCTGTGGGTAATAACAATATCGCAACCGGCGGCGCATCGACTGCAATGGGTGTAAGCTCTGTTGCAAGTGGCGAAGCTTCTGTTGCAATCGGTAATGTAGCCCAAGCAACGCAAATTCGTGCGACTGCAGTAGGTAACCGTGCAACTGCTACTCAAGACTCCGCAAGTGCTTTTGGTAACCGTGCAAATGCTGGTGCACAATTTGCAACAGCTATTGGTGATAACTCCAATGCAAATGCTGCTGCAGTTGCTGTAGGTACGCATGCAAACGCTGAAAAACAAGATTCTATCGCTATTGGTAACAACGCTCACGGTGCTTGGACCAATGCTATTGCTGTCGGTAAAGATAGCGTAGCAAAACAAGACCACGCGATTGCAGCAGGTACTAGCGCAAATGCGTCAGGTATTCAAGCCGTCGGCGTTGGTTCATATACAAAAGCAGAAGGTAATCTGACAGTTGCAGTTGGTCCATATGCGCAAGCCAATAAAGAAGCTGCAGTTGCTGTAGGTTCTAACGCTACTGCTGCTGAGTCTAACTCTATTGCCGTGGGTCAAACTGCTACTGCGGCTAACAATAACTCCATTTCTATCGGTACAAAAACAGCTTCTAGAGGCGATAATGCAATTGGTATCGGTGCTTATGCTGAATCAACTGCTGCACGTGGTACCGCTATTGGCGTATTGTCTCAAGCTAATGGCGAGGGCTCATTTGCCGGTGGTGCATCTGCTCAAGCAGTAGGTACTAACTCTGTGGCTATTGGTGGTGCGACAGATGGTACTCTGGGTAATAAAGCAGGTACTGCTGCTAAAGCCACTGGTAATAACTCTATTGCAGTAGGTTCTAAATCAAATGCCCAAAAAGCTGCCGACGTTGCAGTAGGTTATGGTGCGACAGCCAATGGTACTTCAACTGGTTCTGATGGTGACGGCGTGGTGAATAATGCCGGTTCTGCAATGGCGATTGGTACCGACTCTCAAGCAACCGGTATCGTAGCAACTGCCATCGGTCAACGTTCTCAAGCCCTGGCAAACGGCGCGGTAGCATTGGGTGGCGACGCTCAAGCTAAAAAAGGTTCTGCCGTAGCAATCGGTCGCGGTTCTGTAGCCGACGGTATTTCTGCTTCTGCATTCGGTCCTGCTGCTCAAGCAACTGGTAAATACGCAGTAGCTTTGGGTGTACAAAGCCAAGCCACTTCAGAACAAGCCATCGCATTGGGCCGTGGTGCTAAAGCCAATGGCGGTGAATATGCAACTGCTCTGGGTAATGGTGCTCAAGCAACAGCCAAAAACACTCTGGCTTTGGGCACAGAAGCTAAATCTACTATCGAAAACAGCGTAGCCCTGGGTAACGGTTCTACAACCAGCGCATTCGCACCTACTAACAGCGCTACTGTTGGCAATTACACTTACGGTGGTTTCGCAGGTGCAACCAGCAGCTTGAATAACGGCGCAGTATTGTCTGTAGGTTCTGCAGGTAACGAACGTCAAATTCAAAACGTTGCTGCAGGTCGTATCTCTTCAACTTCTACCGATGCAATCAACGGCTCTCAATTGTTTGCCGTAGCAAACCGCATCGAAAACCTGAATCCGTTTGTATTCACAGGCCACAATGGCAGCGGTAGCTCACCAGCTGAAGGTACTTACAAATACGATCCTAAATCAAATGCCAATAACACTCTGAAACTGATCGCTGGTAACGGTTTGACAATGACCTCAAACGGCACTAACGAGTACACCCTGAGCGTAATCGGTGGTGGTTCTACTGGTGCTACCGGCGCTACTGGTCCTAAAGGCGAAAAAGGCGATACCGGTCCTGCTGGCCCTAAAGGCGACAAAGGCGATAAAGGTGACACTGGCGCAGCCGGCGCTAAAGGTGACAAAGGCGATAAAGGTGACACTGGTGCAGCCGGCGCTAAAGGCGATAAAGGTGACACTGGTGCAGCTGGCGCTAAAGGCGACAAAGGTGACACTGGTGCAGCTGGCGCTAAAGGTGACACTGGTGCAGCTGGCGCTAAAGGCGACAAAGGTGACACTGGCGCAGCCGGCGCTAAAGGCGACAAAGGCGATAAAGGTGACACTGGTGCAGCTGGCGCTAAAGGCGATAAAGGTGACACTGGTGCAGCTGGCGCTAAAGGCGATAAAGGTGATACTGGTGCAGCCGGCGCTAAAGGCGACAAAGGCGACAAAGGTGACACTGGTGCAGCCGGCGCTAAAGGCGATAAAGGTGACACTGGTGCAGCCGGCGCTAAAGGCGACAAAGGCGATAAAGGTGACACTGGTGCAGCTGGCGCTAAAGGCGATAAAGGTGATACTGGTGCAGCCGGCGCTAAAGGCGACAAAGGTGACACTGGTGCAGCTGGCGCTAAAGGCGATAAAGGTGACACTGGTGCAGCTGGCGCTAAAGGCGACAAAGGTGACACTGGTGCAGCCGGCGCTAAAGGCGACAAAGGTGACACTGGTGCAGCCGGCGCTAAAGGTGGCAAAGGCGATAAAGGTGACACTGGTGCAGCCGGCGCTAAAGGCGATAAAGGTGACACTGGTGCAGCTGGCGCTAAAGGCGACAAAGGTGACACTGGTGCAGCCGGCGCTAAAGGCGACAAAGGTGACACTGGTGCAGCCGGCGCTAAAGGTGACAAAGGCGATAAAGGTGACACTGGTGCAGCCGGCGCTAAAGGCGACAAAGGCGACAAAGGTGACACTGGTGCAGCCGGCGCTAAAGGTGACACTGGTGAAAAAGGTGACACTGGTGAAAAAGGTGGCAGCATCACAGGTGAAGTTGTAGATAATGGTGACGGTACCCATACAATCACTATTACTGATCTTGAGACCGGTACAGTCACTACTACCATCGTTAAAGACGGTAAAGACGGTGTAGATGGTAAGAATGCTAAAGCCGACGTTAAAGACAACGGCGATGGTACTCACACTGTAACCATCACTGATGGCGAAGGTAATACCACTACTACTATCGTTAAAGACGGTAAGAACGCTGAAGCCGACGTTAAAGACAACGGCAACGGTACTCACACTGTAACCATCAAAGACGGTAACGGTAATACCACTACTACCATCCTTAAAGACGGTGCTACTGGCGAAAAAGGTGACACTGGTGCAACCGGCGCTAAAGGCGACAAAGGCGACAAAGGCGACACTGGTGCAGCCGGCGCTAAAGGCGACAAAGGTGATACTGGTGCAGCTGGCGCTAAAGGCGACAAAGGTGATACTGGTGCAGCCGGCGCTAAAGGCGACAAAGGTGACACTGGTGCATCCGGCGCTAAAGGCGACAAAGGTGACACTGGTGCAGCCGGCGCTAAAGGCGACAAAGGCGATAAAGGTGACACTGGCGCAGCCGGTGCTAAAGGCGACAAAGGTGATACTGGTGCAGCCGGCGCTAAAGGCGACAAAGGTGATAAAGGTGACACTGGTGCAGCCGGCGCTAAAGGCGACAAAGGCGACAGCATCACAGGTGAAGTTGTAGATAATGGTGACGGTACCCATACCATCACTATTACTAATCTAGGTGATGGCTCAGTCACTACTACCATCGTAAAAGACGGTAAAAACGGTAAAGATGGTAAAGACGGTGCTACTGGCGCAGCCGGCGCTAAAGGCGACAAAGGTGACACTGGCGCAGCCGGCGCTAAAGGCGACAAAGGTGACACTGGTGCAACCGGCGCTAAAGGCGACAAAGGCGATAAAGGTGACACTGGTGAAAAAGGTGACACTGGTGAAAAAGGTGGCAGCATCACAGGTGAAGTTGTAGATAATGGTGACGGTACCCATACAATCACTATTACTGATCTTGAGACCGGTTCAGTCACTACTACCATCGTTAAAGACGGTAAAGACGGTGTAGATGGTAAGAATGCTAAAGCCGACGTTAAAGACAACGGCGATGGTACTCACACTGTAACTATCACTGATGGCGAAGGTAATACCACTACTACTATCATTAAAGACGGTAAGAACGCTGAAGCCGATGTTAAAGACAACGGCAACGGTACTCACACTGTAACCATCAAAGACGGTAACGGTAACACCACTACTACCATCATTAAAGACGGTGCAACTGGTGCCAAAGGCGATACCGGCGCAACTGGTGCAACCGGTGCTGACGGTAAGAACGCTGAAGCCGATGTTAAAGACAACGGCAACGGTACTCACACTGTAACCATCAAAGACGGTAACGG